>NZ_JAKNCW010000004.1:0-176641 GCF_022064045.1 Metallosphaera javensis (ex Hofmann et al. 2022)
AAGGTTATGACCTGTACGTTGAGCTCCCTCCTCAACCTGTCCAGGACCTGGAGGGTCATGTCCACCTTCGTGGAGAAGTTCAGGTCCTGTCCCACGGCCTTGGCAAGCTCTGCCACCTTCCTGGCCACGTATGCGTCTATGTGGACCAGGTACACCTCGCCCGTTACCAGGTCCCTCACGGTGACCACGAGGAGCTGGATCGCGGGGATGAAGGTCCCCTTCACCCTGGAGTAGAAGAACATGGCCAGGTTCCTGGACACGGGCATGGCCCTGGCGTAGGCCTTCTCGTCGAAGGTATCGTCCACCGCCACCTGCACTGGATGATCTCCAACCAGGAGCTTCACAGGTGGGAGCAGGTCAACGTCAGCCAGCTCGTCAAGCTTGCCCAGCACGCTCTCGTAGTCGAAACCCACGGCCTCAGCCCTACCCGCCAGACTTCCCCTCTCCGCGATCACGGCAAGGAGCAGCTTCCTCACAACGTCAGCCCTGAACTTCCTTAGCGCATCCCTCAGCGCGTTCAGGTAATCCCTCCTCCACCTTAGCGCCTCCTTCAGTTTCCTCAGCCACTTACCCCTTCTCATTATTCAAAACGCGTATTACCCTGGTAAAAAACTTTTCAAGGGCCGAGGCACTGACGTCAAGTTCAGGGAAATGCTACAATTGGCTTACTAGGACGCTCACAAGCATGATGGCTAAAATTGAGGATGGGGACGGAAGGTAGTGAACTATCGCATCAAGCACTCCGCCCTTAATCATGCCCTCCGTAAATATGAACAACCCTATGAAAAAGAGGATGGTAGACCAATCCATTCTTCTGATGATCTCTCTTCTTCTCTTCGAGACTAGGATGAGGATTGAGGAAGTGGTCAGGGAACCAAGGACAATATCTATTCCAATGAAGCTAAGCGAGAAGAATAGTACAACTGTTATGGCCAAGAGAGTCAAAGAGAGATATGCAGTGAGAGGGTCCTCCACTCTCTCCTGAGAGATTGTAATCTCACCATTTCCCCTTAACTCTCTCCTGAACAGGAGAAGCAGGATGGGGTATGAGATGACTAGGTTGATCATTGTTGGTAGCACTAGGAACATGGCGAACTCGATGAAGGGGTCCTTCAGCCCCGCATCCAGGGCTATTAGAAGGTTCTGCGGATTTCCCGTAGGAAGCATAACGCTTCCTATTGTAACTCCGAAAGCCAGTGCATACAGGAAGGGCTTCTCGTCCACGCCAAGCTTTTTACTGCTTTCTAGGATAACAGGAGTCCAGCTGGCCGAGACTCCATCATTTGTGACTAGATTGGAGAGCAACCCTGAGAAGAGTAATACGCCGAAAAGCGTTTTGGAGGGCGTCCTGAGCTTGTTCACAATGTAAAATCCTAGATACTTTAGGAAGCCTGAGACCTCTAGGGCAGAGGCAAAGGTGAACAGGGTAATCAAGAAAAGTATCACGTCAAGGTTAATTGACGCAAACGCTTCATGGGGTGTGATTACGCCTGTTATAATCATCATCACTCCCCCAAAGAACATGGATGCCCAAGGCGGTATTCCTGAAATTCCCCTGGTGACAATGAGGGCGTAGGTCACTATTACAACCACAAAAGCCAATAGATTCATAGCAGTAAAGATAAGGAATCTGATTTAAAGGGCTTCCATTCAAGATAAGGGTTCTTAATGAGAAGGTTTCTTTCGCAGCCATTGCTTATAACCGCGACAACATATATGGGAATATGGTACCCGGTAACTCTGTATTCTCATACTAGGTCCATCTTTCTGCTGGGATTGGCCACAACCCTGTATAACCTGAGCAATGCTGTAGGTTCTTATTTCTGGGGTGACCTGCTGGACAGGACAGGGAGAAGATTGGAGTACGGAATTTCCTTGCCCGTGTTATTATCAATATCCGCGCTTCTGCTGGGAGGAAAGCTTGAGGAGAGTTTAGTTGGATACACCCTTTCGGGATTCGCATCTGCGTTAAACTCACCCCTTTACTCTCTCCTCCTTCTAGAAAACTACAGTTTTGAGGAGATCCCAAAGATGAATTCTAGGCTATCCCAGCTTACGTTAGTGGGTAATGCCCTGGGAAGCGTTTCGGCCATTGTGGTGAGCTCATACCTTTTCCCATTCCTCCTGTGTATGACATCAATCCCTCTTGCTTTCGTGTCCCTAATGGGCACTCACGGGAAGATCAACATTGATAAGCCTTCCAGACTGAAAAGTATCAAGGAATTAACTGGTGCACTTTCATCGTTTATGGCCTTTAACTTCGGCGCTGAAATATTCTTCACGACCTTCGTCCCCTTCAACTACCTTATGGGGAATCCGGAGTCCTTCATATATGTGAGTTATTTTATTTTATATCTTTTAGATGAGGGAATATATTATATTGCTGGGAAAAGGTCCTCAGGAAGAGAAGCGTTCTTAATGTACCTCTCCATCATGGGGAGAGCCCTGTTGGTCTTGGGTATTTCCTTAGTCTTAAGATTAGGGATAAGATCCGGCGGAGTCACAATACCTGTTTTTGTGACCTTCGGTTCCTTTTACCCATTATTTGGAACCTCGTTCTTTTCGTACATGTTCAGAAATCTTAGAAAGAATAGGGGGTCCATTATAGGGGTATTCAACGCAGTTGAGGATATAGCAAATATAGGAGGGAGTGCAGCAGTTAGCTTTCTTGGTAACGACCTAAACTTGGACTATTTAGTTGCGTTCTACTCCTTTGCCCTCTCAGCAGTTACCTTGTATAGTTTCATAACCAGGAGGCTATCTTCCTCGTCTTCTAATTGACTCATTCCACAGCTCAATCTCGTGTGGCGTCTCTGGAACGTATTTGGGCATCTCCTTTTTGTTCCCATGAGGATCTACCCGCACGTATGTGAAGTACGCAGTAGTCACGTGCTTACACTCCTGCGTCGTCTCATCTAATCTGTTCACGTTTATCAGGAGGTCAATGGATGTTTTACCCACATAGGTTATTCCTGCGTTCATTTCCACGATGTCCCCAAGCCTTATTGGGGAGTAGAAGAAGATGTCAGATACTGCAACTGTGACCACTCCGTCTTGGTCAGGTCTGTAGTTCTCAATGCCATTATATCTCAGGGCCAACGTCCCTCCTAAATCATCCATGGCCTTAAGGAGCATTCCAGCAGACATCACCCTCCCATCATAGGTCATGGTTGGACCCACAAAAATGGTGTTACTGAGTCTGAATCTCAGGAAATTGGTGGGATCCTCAGAGCAAAGGGTCTCCCTTTTGTTTCTGATTCTCTGTGCCTTGTTATTCCTTCTCTGTATTGCCAGCTCAATTGACTTTTTCTCCTCTTCGGTTTCTCCCACAACCTTCTCGCCCACGGGAACCGGTCTGAACTCTTGATTTACCTTAACATAAGTTCCGCTTGCTGTAACTATAACCTCGGATCCTCTGGAGGCCTTCATCTCCACCTCCATGGAGGAATTACCCACATATAGAACGCGAGCGTCAACGAAAACTATGTCCCCTAGGTTCGCTCCCCTTTTGAAAAGTACTTGATCCAGGGAGGCTAGAACGGTGAGACCTTTACTCACCTTCATGGATGCCAGCATTCCGGCATCAGCCAGAAACTTCAGCATATCGCCTCCATGAAGTCTCCCCATGAAGTTGGTTTGCTGATAATGTACCATGTTTATGGTTCTAACCACGGTGTCGCTAACTCTTAGCAATCAAGTCTACCTCTGAGGCTAGTAATCCGTAGGAAGGATTACGCCTAGCCTGTGCCTTTAGTATATCCCTTAGCTGGACTAGGAGACTGGAGATATCTGAGATGACCTTCTTAGCCACGTCATCGGGTAGCTGTTCCATGGATATTCTCTTTTCTGAAGAAGAAAGGAATGGGAGGTATTCGTCCTGTGACGTAGTGATAATGGCCAATCCCTTCCTGTCTATCACGTATTCATGTGTTCCTTTCTTCCCCACCGTTATTGCAACGTCATCCGAGGGAGGCAACAGCTTGGTTATCTCAATTAACACCTTGGTGAGATTCTCCTTTGTTCCGCTCAGTCTTAACGTGTTTAAGGACGACTTTAATTGTTCCAATTTATCCATCATGCTCACCTAAGTCCTTGAAAGATCGTAATGACCTATGGGAGGAGGAACCGGAACTCTGACTTTCAATCTACCTTGTTTTAACCACGGCGAAATCATATATGCTACTCCATTCCTTTCCCAGCTTAATATTTTCCCCTCCGACCGTGAAACACCTAGGCTTTCCGCAATGTCCAGTGACGTTCTGAAAACAAACTTGGTATTGGCCAGCTGTACGATTATATCGCTCAGGTCTGACGGGTTATGAGTTGAGAACAGGAAACCAATTCTCCTCCTGCGTCCAAGTCTCATCATTACTGATATCTTTCCTGCGACTCTCCTGACGTAATTGCTGTCCTCCTCTCCTCCCTTATTTGACGGAAAGAACCTGTGGGCTTCATCTATTATTATCAACAGTTTGTTGTTGATCTCACCACTTCTCATTTTACTTTCTCTATACTGGAAAATCCTATCTAGGAAATAGTATGTTAATATTTTCTGAGCGAAGTCGTCCAGCTCCTGATTATAGAGGTCAATTGTCAGTATCCTAGAACTTGAAAGCAGATCTCCCAGGGACGTTCTGGGGGAACGGAGGTCGAAAAGTCCAGTCTCGCGAAGCAGGTAAAGTCCACGAAGTATGTTCTCCCTAGTGCTTTTATGAACCTGTAATTTCTCGAAGTTCTCCTCGTTCATGTTTTCTATGAACTCGTCAAGGCTCTCCACGTCCTTAAGCTGGGCGGTAATTATCTTAAGGAAATGGGATGCCTGCTCGCTAAAGTATGGGTTAAGCTTATGAACTATCCTCCTGTTTTCTCTGAAAGAGAGGTAGAAGGGGTTTATTTCAGCGCTTGATCTCCAGTGATCTGAAGAGAGTTCAATTCTTCTTCCATTAATCTGAACGTCCACTCTTGTCCCCTTTTTCTCTATGTAGTTAATCAGAGGCTTGATGTAGAGATTGTAGTAGGTTTTGGTTATCTCCTCCTCCGTTCTTTCCTGGGTGTATTTCCTGAGCCAGCGGTTGGTCACCGGGAAGATAATGCTGGTATGTATTCCATTCACCGGTCCGTTCAGCTTGTTATAATCCTCAACTCCCCTTCTGACGTGGTCAGAGCTTAGGTCTGGCGGAAGGAAGGAGTGATAATAATCTCCCGTGGCGTCGAAGATAATCACCTGCTCATCCTCCATCCCTGCCAGCGTCGCTATAACGTCCTTAATGAACGATGTCTTGCCAGCCCCTGTGGTGCCTATGACTAGGCTATGGAAGTTCAACTCCTCTGGCGGAATGCTGACCTTTGCCTCAGAGTTAGAGATGTCTAGGAAGCCAAGCCTCAACTTACCACGATTGATCCCCATAGCTCTCTCCACAATCTCAGGGTAGGGGATGATCACGGGCGATTGTGGTTCAGGAATTATATCTGCAGGCACGGGTTCTCCCCTACCCAGGGGGTCAAGCCTAGTGAGCATTTCACACTTGAGTATGACGTTTCCGATGAGGGTTCCCGGATCATCGTCTTCAACCAGTTTAGGGGTGATGTCCGATGAATTGAACAGGGAGGAGGTGATATCGCTCCTCTCATATCCAACGACCTGAAGGAGAATGAACTCAAGGGTCCTGATGTCCACTGTCCCTAGCAGAATTCCCATCCTTCCAAGGTATTCATTGGAGTAGTATGTTTCCGCGTCAACTACAGCGTTTACGTAAAGGCTCTCCTGGTCTATCCTGTTGGGCATGTACTTGGAGATCTTCCCCACCATCTTCCCAAGGCTCACAGCCAAGGCCCTAGCCCTGCTGGTCCTCTCCCTCATACCATTGTAGAGTTCGTCAATCAAGCCCCCAATCCCTCCAGTCTACTGTAGAAACTCGACTGCATACCTCCCCTTGACAGTTGCTGGAGTAACATGTTAAACACCGCATTTGATACCTCCTTGGCAACCTTATCCGCAAAGGCTAGCGGAAGCGGGATCCCGTCAGAGGAGATGTGAGTGGATAGAATGGTTTCAGGAGCGATGGAATCCGTGAGGCTCTCCACCCTCAGTATGGAAAACCTCTCGAGAAATGGGTGGAATGGAATCACAAGATAGTTGGAAAATATTTCCATCTCCTCCTGCTTTCCCTTAAGGGGGCCCACCACAAGGGGTCTAAAGGGAGGTTTGAAGTTCCTCTTAACCAGGTGAACCAGGAAGGCTTCGTCGTTGGAGAAGGAGGTCGGGTTAACCCTGTACTTCATGATCATCCTCTCTCTAACTTTCCCATCTTTCAAGGATTCAATCAGAACAGTGGAATGGTTAACCCTTTTGACTACACCTACAAAATTTTTCTGTAAAACCTCCTTCCTCCTCTGGATAAGCCTTTGAGCTACCTTCCTATTAAGGTACATGAACTTGGGTAAGAGAGGTCCGTCAACCAAAACCAAAGGACTATCCTTCACCTTCTCCAAAGAGGATGTCTCCAAAGAGAATCGGAGCTCGGTCTCCAACCTGGTCAGGTCCTGCTGAAAGGGGTTACCCTCCATCTGAACTCTTGATACGGCTGGATGAAGGAGGAAGTCCTCTATTCTCTCTGGACCGCTAAAGGGAGTTGCAAGGGCAATAAAGGGTTCCTGTAGATCAAGACTCATGCTCGGTTCAAATGAGGGAAACATACCCTTAATCCCCTTTGAACTCGAGATTGCAGAGACAGAGCTGACCGAAATTAATCCCTGGGAAAGGACAAAGCTTCTACTGCTACCATCAACTGCAACAACTTCGCTTGATAGTTTAGGTATTTTTTCCACAATTCTAACCGTGTCATCACAAGGGCTCAGGCTCACATCCTCTACCCGATCCAGAATCTGGTTAAAGGGCGGGCTCTCTAGGTGAAAGATAATGTACTTTGTAACGATACTATTGAGTAAATCGGATAGCCCGCCTCCTGCTTCCATATTACGATATTAACAATTATAGAAATATTTAAATATAATGTATTACTTATGCCTTGAGAAGTTGCCTAGCTGCCACCGTAAGCGGATCCCACACCTGAGATATTGCAGGTAAATAGCCCATTTCTGCAAAGAACATTTCCTCGACAGTAAATCCTTTCATGAGGGCCACGGAGATGGCATCAAGTCTACCCAGAACCTCCTCTCCTCCTACTATTTGCCCACCAAGAATTCTCTTGCTGTTTTCATCCGCAATTAACTTCACGTATATATCCTTAGCACCTGGGTAGTATCTAGCCCTGGTCTTGGATCTGATGGTTGCAGAGACGGGCTTGAATCCTGCATCCCTGGCCTCGCTCTCGTTTAATCCCACCTTTCCTATGAACATGTCATGAAACTTTGTGATCATGTTACCCACTGTGCCCGGAAACTCCGTCTCCTTGCCACCTATGTTGCTCCCGGCCACAAATCCCATCTTATTCGCAACTGGGGCAAAGGGCATCCACACTTCCTTCCCTGATACCACGTGAATGCTTTCAGCAACATCACCTGCAGCGTATACTCCCTTCATGGATGTCTCCATGCGACGATTGGTTTTTATGGCCCCTGTTACCCCTATCTGTAACTTGTCCTTGAACATGCCCACGTTTGGCACCACTCCAAGGGCAAGGACAATTCCATCGACCTGATACTTTCCCTTGTCGGTCTTTATGTAGCCTTCACCTATCTCCTCTGTGCTCTCGTTAAGATGCAACTCCACCTTACCCTGAATTAGCTTAGTCATTACGTCTCCGAGATCATGGTCCAGCATCTTGTTGAGAATGTAAGGGCCCCTGTGAATTAGAATAACCCTCTTTCCCACGGAGTCCAGCGCCTCAGCCATTTCCACTCCAAGTATTCCTCCCCCCACCACAGCTATCTTGTTCATGGACCACAGCTGTTCCCTAATCTCAACCGCGTGAGCAGGATGATGTACATAGAAAACTCTCTTCCCTTCAACGCGAGGAAACGTCTTTGGTAGAGCTCCGAGCGTAACAACCAACCAGTCATACTCGAGCGTTTTACCTGAGTCAGTTTTCACCACTCTGGCATCAAGGTCGACTTCGTTGGCCCTTGTGTTCGTTAACACCTCTATTTTCCTCTCGCTCTCGAAGAAAGAGGGAGTATAAGTCATGAAGAGATTCTCGTCGTCGAACAATCCCTCAATAAAGTAGGGTATTCCGCAGGGTGCATGACTTACCATCTTTGTGGCCTCAATCACTGTAATTCTGAGGTCGGGCCTAAGTCTTCTTGCCCTGGAGGCGGCACTCATTCCCGCTGCTCCTCCTCCTAGAACCACTAAACTCTCGGGCATATTCACTCTGATTACGCCAAGACTTTTATGCATAGATGAATAGAGATAAGCCATGAAATCCACAACCAAGATAGGAGAGATTTTAAGTAACTTGGAGAAAACAAGTTTTACAGGCCTCAGTGTGGCGGAACAGGGGATTGTGAGCTTTACTAGGGCTCAGTTGAAGAAGATTATGGAACTTGCAGAGAGATTTGAGAAGGGGATTGAGGCAAAGAATTGGGATGACGCAATAGTTAACTTTCTCAGTTCCGTTCAGAGGGTAAATCTACTTTACGCCTATCTGATGCAACCCTCTGTCTTAAGCTCACTGCTCTCAGGTAAAATCTGGGACATGGTGGAGAGCGTCCTTGAGGGAATGTCTGAACTGATGGGCGAGTTCATTGTCACCCTCAGGAAGAACCTTAAGGATATGAACATGGAGAACATATCCGTCTCTATGAACTCGTCTCCTCCATCGTTCAATATCTCCCTTGTGATGAAAAATGCATAATGTTTTCCTGGACTGGGATAAACTTTTTCGAGATGCGGAGAAAATAGAGGTTCCAGACATCAAGTATGACAATGTGATCTATACGGGAATGGGAGCCAGTTACATTCCGGGTGAGATGGCTAAGATACTCGAGCTTCCCTTTGACTACTCCGTTTATAATGGTGATCCCTCTAGGTTCAGGGCCAAGGGAAAATTCTCCTTACTTGCCTTCAGCAGATCTGGAGATAATATAGAGACGTTACTGGTGACAAGGAGAGCCTTTGAGCTTGGTGCAGACGTTATATGCGTTTCGGCTGGAGGAAAACTGGCGGAACTGTGCAGGGAGAGGGGCGGAAGGCATGTGAACCTGTCCATGCAGGCCAAAATGGCCAACGGACAGGACTACCCATCAAGGGTTTGGTTCCCTCTCCTTTTCACGGCACTCGTTAAGATCCTGAACACAAGGACTGGGGACCAATATAAGGTTTCGGAGCTGACAGAAGGGGTGGAGAGTAACAAAGAGAGGGCTTTGAACCTGGCCAGGAGACTGGTGATGTTAGTTAGGGGTAAGATACCTGTATTCTACGGTTCCCTCTATTTCCCGGTGGCGATAAGGTTTAAACAGGATCTGAACGAAACTGCTAAATACCCTGCCTTCTACGGGCCTATTCCAGAGTCCAACCATAATGACCTAGAGGCCTACGTTAAGGGACAAAATCTTCAGCCCTTCGTGATAGGGGACCAGGATATAGATTACGTGACGCTATCCGTGATTAAGGCCGAACAAATACTTCCCGTGGCTACTACTCCCTTGCGTAACGTGTCATATCTGGTCCTTCTGTCAGGTCTCACATCCCTCCTCCTGGCAGAGGAGGAAGGGTTAACGGAAGAGGAGGCCTTCAGTGACAGCAACCTTAAAATCGCAAGGAAGTTGGCAAACCTAATCCTGAAGTGATGGGGCTTGTTGCAGGTATATAACACCTTGGGGAAGAGGATTCAAAGTTTCGAGCCTAATGAACCTAATACCGTTAAGATGTACGTGTGTGGTCCCACAGTATATGATGAGGTTCACATTGGGCATGGCAGAACCTTTGTTGCCTTCGATGCCATGAGCAGGTATCTTAGGGTGAAGGGATACAACGTAATCAGGGTTCAGAACATAACCGATATTGACGACAAGATAATCAATAGGGCTAGGGACCTGGGCAAGAGCTGGAACGAAGTTTCCGAATATTACTCCAAAACCTATCTGGAACATATTGGTGCCCTCAAGGTTAAGATTGACATGCATCCAAAGGTCACCACCCACATCAACGAGATCATCGATTTCGTTCAGAAGTTAGTTGATAGCGGACACGCATATGTGGCCAACGGGAGCGTTTACTTTGATGTGGATACGTATCCCGGGTATGGAGAGCTGTCCAATGTGAGGAAGGAGGAATGGGATCAGGGAGAGGAGATAGTTAAGGAGAAGAGACATCCCTACGATTTCGCTCTCTGGAAGGCATATAAGCCTGGTGAACCCTACTGGGAGTCACCGTGGGGGAAGGGTAGACCTGGATGGCACATAGAGTGTTCCACTATGTCCACTAGGTATCTAGGAAACAAGATCGACATCCACGGAGGTGGAATGGATCTGGTGTTTCCCCATCACGAGAACGAGAGGGCGCAGACAGAATCGCTCACAGGGTCAACTTGGGTTAAATACTGGATGCATGTGGCCTTTCTCACGATCAAAAAGGAAAAGATGTCCAAGTCCAAGGGAAACATTGTTCCGTTGAAGGAGGCGTTAAGCAAGTATGGGCCATCCACGCTCAGGTACTGGTTCCTCTCCTCACAGTATAGAAACCCCATAGAGTATAGTGAGGAGATCTTGGAACAAAGTTCGAGGTCGTTACAAAGACTAAAGGACGCCATATCCATACTCAGGAAGATAATTCAGAAGGGACCGATCCATTATGCCAAGGAGGAAGACGTGAAGGTACAGGAACAGGTCATAGGGACCATTTCCAGGTTTGATGAACACATGGAGAACGACTTTGATACGTCCAATGCATTAACAGCAATACACGAGTTAGCATCAATAGTGTTCTCAAAGCTACAGTATAGTGAGGACGTATTTGGGGCATTAATAGCGTTGGATGGGTTCAGGAAATTCAACGAAGTGTTTGCGGTGATGGATGAGGAATTTTCAGCTGAGCTTGACAGGCTGGCCAAGGTAATTGATGCAGTGATAGAGGTTAGAAACTATCTCAGGAAAAAGCAGATGTATGACCTCTCGGATCAGATTAGGGATATACTCTCCAGGAGCGGTATCAAGATACTGGATTCCAAGGAGGGTTCTACCTGGAGATTTCAGTGATCAGGTAAGGCATTTTCTCCCCCTTCCAGAACCTCTCCAACATTTCAAGGGTTGTGGAACTCACGTTGAGCTTTCTTATTTCCTCCAGCGAGAAGTATCTCGCATCTCCCGCATCTGAAGAGGCCTTGAGTTCCCCTCCCCTAACTTCACAGATGAAATCGAGGATGACGTAATGGTAACCCTCCCTGAACACCTCAACCACGGCCATGAGCACTCTGGGTTCTACCTGCAATCCAGTTTCCTCAGCCGTTTCCCTGATAACAGCATCCCTTATTGATTCCCCGAACTCCACCTTTCCTCCTGGAATTGCCCACTTATCTTGGTTAGGGGGGTGTAATCTCCTCACCAGTAGTACCTTGTCCAGATTGAAAATCACTGATCCAACTGCAACTAAAGGTCTCTGCATGTTTTTAAGTGGGGATAAAAGTTATTAAAGCAACGCATTGTTCTATACTGATGTCGCAATTGAGGTCCATAATCGCGCTATTAATCGCCCTAACTTTCACCTTTGCCTTGGTTCCGCTCGCCGGTAGCCTCACGTTTTACCCAAACGGAAATCAGGCCATTCCATATCAAGTCCCCACCAAGCTTAGCTATTCGCTCAGCGTTTTCAATATCACTAAAGCTGGGAATATAACGAAGCCCTCCCTCATAGAGAGTGCCTTCGTAAACTACGAAGTTGTTAATCTGAACGGAACATGGGTTAAGGTGGACGTCAGTTCAAATTACACTGCAGTTAAGAACGTTACCTTTGTGGAACCGGGAAGTTACACCGTAAATTATGCCATGAGTCCTCTAAACATGAGCTACCCTTATCTTTACCCGGGTTACATGTCTAATTCCACATCCTACGCCATTGAGTCCAACGTTTCCACGGTTATTTTATCATTCATTAATTCATCTAAAAACAACGTTACGGGACAGGTAACCTACCAGTATTCCGAAATTTTGCCAGAAAGTTTTACATTTTCGGTAATGCCATCAGGTGTTATCCAATCCATCAACAGGACTGTGTCAGGTCTAGAATTTGTCATGAACCTGACAAATTATCAGCTCTCCAACGAGCTTCAGCCCACTAACTTCACAAGTAGTCCTGGTTACGTCTACGTGAACATGACCTACTCCAATTTCTCGGCGACATATCAACCCTCGGGTTACGTAGAATATGTTTACCCTGCACTCCTTCCGGGAAACATTCTTTTGATGCTTCAATATAACATCAATGAACTCAATGCCTTTCCCTTGGGAGGTTTCACCTCACTGAACGATAGGCCTGTAAACTTCGTTATCCAGGTGGGAACCCCAATCACTTTGAACACAAACTTCATCAATAACGTGAACGGTTCATTGACGTGGAACTCGCTCAAGCTGTCTTACGTCGGCAATGTTACCAAAACTGTTCAGGGTACAACATACAACTTGGAGGAATTCACTTCTAAGGTGACAAGAGGAAACATCACCTTTGCCACAGCCACAGTTTATGCGTTAAAGAATATGGTCGTGGAAGTGAACTATAATCAAACATTTCCTTCATTCTCTAGCTATAAACTGGAGTTCATTAATGGCTCCTACATAAATCCCAGCCTTCATTTCCCTTACCTTACTGGATATCAGAATACCACCCTACCCTACAAGGCTATTAACCCTTCAGAGTCCTTTACAATAGCCGTCGTGGTCACCTTAATTGTTATTGCAATTCTTGTAATTCTACATAGGAGATAGAGGTTAGGCATAAGTAATTAAAGCACGGCAGGGGAAAAATTTTTTAATAATACATCATGATTAATTATTAATGACTTCGGTAGAAGAAGTTTTAACTTCGAATTTATACACACAACAGACTAAAAAATTATATAAGATAGGGGAAATCCTAGGACTGCATGAGGACCAACTCACGGCCCTATCCACTCCTGAAAGGGTAATTCAGGTCAAGATTCAAATCAAGGGAAGGGACGGGACCATAAAGACGTTCACAGGGTGGAGATCACAGCATAACAGTGCATTGGGTCCATATAAGGGAGGAGTAAGATTCCATCCCAATGTTACTCAAGATGAAGTCATAGCACTTTCAATGATAATGACTTGGAAGAACTCCCTCCTTCAGCTTCCCTATGGTGGAGGTAAAGCTGGAGTAAGGGTAGATCCCAAGTCACTAAGCAAAGAGGAACTGGAACAACTATCTAGGAACTTCATTGATGCAATCTACAAGTACATAGGGAGTGATATAGATGTACCTGCCCCAGACGTTAACACCGATTCTCAGATTATGTCTTGGTTCCTTGATGAGTACACTAAAATCTCAGGTAAGATAGATCCAGCCACTTTCACAGGTAAGCCCATAGATTTGGGAGGACTTGCTGTCAGGGAGTTCAGTACTGGGTTAGGCGTTGTTCATACGGCTAAATTAGCTGCGGAGAAATTCTTGGGTGGTCTCGAGGGAAGAAAGGTTATAATTCAAGGATTCGGCAACCTGGGAAGCTTCGCCGCTAAGTTCTTTGAGGAGAATGGAGCCATAGTGATAGGAGTTAGTGACTCGAAAGGTGGTGTAATAGACCCTAACGGACTCAGCTATTCGAAGCTGGAAGAGGTGAAAAAGAGCACTGGATCAGTGGTGAACTATCCATCCGGTAAGAAAGTTAGCAATGATGAATTGCTTATCACCGAAACTGACATACTGGTCCCTGCAGCCCTTGAGAACGTGATTCATAAATACAATGCGCCCAAAATAAAGGCTAAATTAATCGTTGAAGGCGCAAACGGGCCCTTAACAGCTGACGCGGATGCAATTCTCAAGGATAGGGGTATCCCGGTGGTTCCCGATATCCTAGCCAACTCAGGCGGAGTGGTTGGAAGTTATGTGGAATGGGCAAACAATAGAATGGGTGAGATAATAAACGAGGAGGATGCAAAGAAGTTGATCCTGGGCAGAATGGAAAAGGCATTCAATGAGGTATATAACAAGTACAACTCGCTAGGTGATCAGGACCTGAGGACAGCCGCTATGGTAGTAGCGGTGGAGAGGGTAGTAAGGGCAATGAAGGTTAGAGGCCTAATATAAAGGGGAGTACAAACAGCACAACGAGAATTACCGTTATTACCAATGCGACTATAAGCATCCACTTCTCAATTTTTTTAGAAGTCCCAAAAATTATGGGTATAGGACCTATAAATATTACACCACCTGCCTCAGCTTTTCTCTGCTCCTCACTTGATTCTTCTCCTTGCTGTTTCACCGCCCTTACCATCGTCAGGACAACGTCAGCAAAGACTAGGATGAACCCCAGGAATATTAGTAGAAAGGCAAGGGAAACCAGATTCATGAATTACTAAATGACCTGAGCGGTTTTAATCTTATTTACAAGGATTTCCATTTCCTTGGGGATCTCAATGGAATCTATTCTAGATATAATATCGCCTATGGACGATCTCATGCTACCATAATCGAGTCCCCTTCTCTTGAGGACGTTCATCAACCATCTCGCGTTGTCCTCCCTGGAGAGATCCCTCATCTCTTTCTCGTCGGGATAAATCCCTATTCTCTTGAGGGCCTCCAACATTCCGCTCTTGCTGTAAAATGACTCCACTTCCCTACTTAGAGGTAGACAAAGATCCTTCAATTCTAGGTCTATCTTATCACAAAGGCCCAAGAACAGCATGTCTAGTTTAAGCATGTTCCTCAGTTTGAGCCATGTCTGCAATTCAAGTTCGTTCCTCACAGTGTAGATAACGATGCCATTATACTCTGGGTTTACATTCAATTTTCTTAGCCAGTTCAATATCACATTGGGTTCCGCCATCTCACTTGTCACAATTATAGTCTTGTTGAAGAGGAGGTCACTTATGTTGACATTAAGTAGCGAGAATGCAGACTTCACATCCTCGGTTGGCTGAAAGTTCACGGCCTTAGACGCGGTTTGACCTCTCCTCAACACGATGAAACTATCCACATCGGAGGACACAATGAAGGGAGAATGTGTGGTCATAAATACCTGCAGAACATCGCTTTCAGTCCATGATTTGAGCAATTTGGCCATTTTAAACTGCATTATGGGATGCATGTTAACCTCAGGCTCCTCTATCAGGAGGATCTTGTTCCCGCTTAGCCATATTACGAAAAGTATGAGAATGATTCTCTGGAAACCGCTTGCTGCCAGGTCTATATAGATTGGCAGGTTGTACACGTTGAGGACAAGTTTCTTTGAGTCCCAGATCTCAATTCCCTTAACCTCTGGAATGGTGTTGCTCACCAGATTGGCGAAATCGTACCAATACTTTCTAAGGCTGATGGGCGACCTGTTTAGGCCTATGATCCTGTTGAGCACATCATCGAAATAATTTTGATCGAAAATGGGAACATACTCCACCTGACTTGAAGCATAGTCCAACAACTTCTTGGCTTGATCAATCTCATCCTTGGAGGGTACAGATCCATTTATCCTTATTAGGTCTAGGTCCCACTCAAGATATCCGTTTATATATCTCAACTTGTTTACCAGGTCAATGTTCATGGCCATGCTCTTTCCCACAACTTTCTCAACTTCCTTCTCACCAAACTGCAACCTGCCTCCAAGAAGAATGGGCTTGCTTGTGTCGTAACTGTTCCACATTAGCAGATACTCTTGGTTCTTATCCTCTATGGATCTCTTCTCCAAGCCCGCTGATAGATTCTTGATGTAAAGATAGATGGCAGTTAACAGGTTAGTCTTCCCATATCCATTGAAACCTACAATTACGTTGAAGCCTCCAACGTCTCTCAATTCCACTGACTCCAAACTCCTGAAATTATTAGCGTAGAATTCGGCTAGCCTCAACAGTATCACTAGAGAGTATTACTCCTTAGATTGATATAACCATTGGGCCCTTATTAGCCGTGTTTTTCCGAGATAGAGAAAAAAGGGAGTATTATCAGCCGAATGCCTTTAAAGGGTTGCCCTGATCAGTCCACCGTCCACGGGGATAAGGGCTCCAGTAACGTAGGTGGAGAGGGAGGAACTTAGGAAGAGAATAACGTTGGCAACTTCCTCCGGAAGACCAATCCTATTCAGGGGAACTTCCTTTACTATCTCGGATATTACCTGTTCCTCGGTCTTTCCCTCTCTCGTAGCCCTATCCCTGGCCAACTGGTTCACTCTCTCGGTTAGAGTCCATCCAGGCATCACTCCGTTAACAAGTATACCCTTAGGGCCAAGTTCTCTGGAGGCCGACTTGATCAGTCCTGCAAGTGAAAGTCTAACCACGTTGGATAGGTCCAGGTTGTCAATCGGTTGCTTCAGGGTCATTGAGGTGGAGAGAATGATTCTTCCACCAGGCTTCATGTACTTGGCTGATTCCCTGGTGACCACAACAGCGCTCATTAGGAGTAAATTGAATGCGTCCAACCAGTCCTTGTCGCTTAACTCTTGGAGGTTTCCGGGTTTTGGACTTCCGGTAACGTAGACTGTCACATCTAAGCCATTCATAATGTCATGAGCAGACTTCACTAACTCCTTAGCCTCCTCAGCCTTTGTCAGATCTGCTTGTACCATGTAAACTTGTCCAAGACTCCTTAACTTTTCATAAGCTACCTTCAAAGACTCAAGGTTATGAGAAGAGACGGTGACAGTGGCTCCCTCCTCCAGAAATCTCTTCGCGGTAGCAAATCCAATTCCCTTACTTGAGGCTGTTACGAGAACCCTTTTACCCTTTATTCCCAGATCCATCTAGATCCAGGAATTTATCGAGAGTTATGGCTTTTGAACCTGTTGTGACTAGTCTCGAGAGTTTTTGAAAATCCTCCTCCAGATCGCGCCTCAGTGGAGGATTGTAGAGTGCAGCAGCGGGATGATAGGTGGGGAATATTATGACAACACCGAATCCTAGATCCATGTTGAAAGGTTTTCCGTGACAACGCGAAATGGGAGTTAGGGGAACTCCTGCCAAGGTCTGCAAAAATCCCGTGGAGTGCCTTCCAAGGGTGACAATAACCTTAGGTTTAATCAACTTTATCTGCGCAACGAGGTATGGGGAGCAGGCCTCAATTTCCTCCTTCTCAGGATCCCTGTTGTTAGGTGGTCTGCATTTTACCACGTTAGTTATATAGACCTGTGACCGGTCTCTACCCAAGTATTTTCTTATTAAATCGTTGAGTAGCTGCCCGGCCGAACCCACGAAGGGCCGACCGGTTTCATCCTCCCTAGCCCCTGGAGCTTCTCCAACAAAAACCACGTCGCTTGATGGGTTCCCCTCACCAGGAACCGCATGGGTTCTAGTTCCAGAAAGGGAGCATTTATGGCAATTGATAACTTGATTATCAATGTCCTGCAACGAACTCATTTCTTTCCTTCATTACATTCCCAATTTTTATGTCCTTGGTCATGAAGGATATACCAGTCATGACCACCGCCAGAAGGGTTGCCAGCAAATAGATGAGACTGAAGGCCTGGTCAGAGGGAATGACCACGGGATAATAAACAGTGGTTCCTCCCATTGGTATGATCTCCACGATACTACTTTGATATGTCCCCATAATTGCTCCGGCTACCGAAGGCCCTATAGTTCCGCCCACCAGCCTGAACACGGTGTTAATTGAAGTTGCCGTACCCATGACTTGCCTTTCCACGGAGAAGGTAAGCAAGTTAACAAGACTTACATTTAGAAGTGTGGCGCCCAACATTGCCAAGGTAGCGAAAGTAATCACTAGGTTGATTGATTGAGACCCTCCTGAAGAGGTAAGGAGAGATAGAACAAGATAAACGGGGATGAGTGCAGTTGAGCCCACTATCATGACCTTTCTTGGACCGCTTCTGGATATAGCCTTTCCAGCTAGGGGACCTCCTATCAATTGAATAAGTGCCGTTGGTAGCAGGGCCAGTCCTGTAGCCTGTATATCCAGGCCAAATCCCACTGGATTCGGTTCCTCAAACAGGTAAGTTAAGGTCTGGGAGCCCATGAACACGGCAAAGCCTGCCACCACGGCCGCTACGTTGGCCACAAGAACGTTCCTTCTCTTCAATAGCTTTACAGATATTAGAGGAAAAGGAGTGATACTCTGAAAGTAAATGAAGGTTGCAAAGGTAATAGCGGAGAGAAGTAGCGTCCCTATGGTAAGGGGAGATGACCATCCCCAAGTTGGTGCCTCACTGAAACCTAGGATCAGGGAAGCTAACGAAATTGACAGGATCCCCGCACCAACAAAGTCTATCCTTGTATTCGGATTCTTGAACTTGGATTCCCTGATTTGCGTGGATGTAAGTATTGCCATTAGGGCCACGAATGGGATAACCGTGTGATATGTGTACTGCCATCCAAAGTTTTGTGAGATATAAGCGCCTATGGGGAGAGCTATTGCAGAACCTGCTCCGAACATTGCACTAACTATTCCCTGTGCGGTGGGAACTAGCTTGGGCGGAAACTCCTCCCTGATTAAGCTGAACGCCAAGGGAAACATGGCGAGCCCCAACCCCTGAATAGCCCTCGCAAATATCAAGAAGTCGAAGTTTGGCGCGAATCCTGTCAAGGTAACACCAACTGCATAGATCCAGATAATTATGGTGAGAACTCTTTTCTTCCCAAACATGTCCCCCAGTTTTCCAGCAATCGGATTCATTACAGATCCGGTTAGGAGATACACTGTCAAGACCCAGCTAACCTGGGCTGCGTTAACTCCAAAATCATCCTCTATCTTCACTAGGGAGGGAATGAGCATTCCCTCAGTGTACATTACAACAATTGCAAGAGGGGCCAGAACACTCAAAGCCTTATATGCATACTTCAGATCGTAATCCTTACCTTCACTGGATCTGTCCTTAGGAACTTCCATGGCGACAAGATATATCTAAAAGGGATTTTAAACTTGAGTAAGTTCAGTTTATCGACCCTCACGTCACTGATCTGATTATGTCGGCGTCATCATTGTACCCCGCCCGGCTGAGGACTCTCATCAACCGGTTTCACCGACTCGAGCCCTGATAAAGGGCGGGGCTTTCTCGCTCTCCTAATAATCCTGTATATATAAGCTATTAAGACCATTTGTCCGAAATCCACTTGTATCGCTGACGCACCATTATACTTTATCAGGAAAAGAAAAGGTAACACAGTTATTTGGGGATGCCAAACTAGCCAAAGTACGTAATAATTGAAGTAGTTTAGGAACACAAATGAGAGTGCAGAGGAATCTATCATGAGGTTCTTGAAAAGGCCCTTAGATCCCCAGAACAGTATACTGGAGACAATGAAAATGAGAAGGTTGATGAATGCAATGAACGAAATCCCTACAGGCACTCCCAGATTGTAATATGCTCCATCAGACGCATAAACTTTAGGCTCGTCAAGCGGTGCCACGCCCCCAAAGGGAAATGTGATCAGAATCAGCGCTATGGCCCCTCCTATGGAGTATAATACATATGTCTTGGTGTTAATATCTTTCCCAGGTTCAGATGTCATGATCAATCTCCTCTAAGCGGATAAATGTAATAGGGACATGAGTTATTTATCCTCTATCCATATTTATGAGACATGTCAATTCCAAAGAAGTTCTATCAACTCCAGGACCTTATCCTGCTTAGGACCTCACTGGAGAAGGTTAAATTACATGTGGATGAAAGAAAGGAAAAAACAGTTTATCAATGGGTTAATAAGGAGCTAACGGAGTTTCAACGTAAACATGATAGGGTAGGTTGCAAGGAGCAGGGGGACGAGATTATCAGGGCCATAAAGGAAGAGAGATGGGATTTAATCAAGAAAAACGTGGATTCTTGTCTGAATTTTCTTAAGGAGGAAATAGAAAAAATGTACAGAGAAATGGCTGATTCTAACGTCAATGTATGAGAAGAAACAATCCCTTGTAATTTTCGACCATGATGTATATTGCCACGGCTATGATGATTAGGGCAAAAGCCTTTCTAAGTGTTCCCCTAGGCAATCTGGAGGCTATAGAGGCTCCTCCGTAACCTCCTAAAATCCCTCCCACTAGATAGAGGATACTTATGACAGGTAGAACGTACCCGTACATGGAGTAGACTGTTGCAGAAGTAATTCCAAAGGTTCCCACAGCAATTAGAGACGTTCCCACGGCCTTAATCATGCAAAGCCCAGTACTGAATAGTAGACCCGGAACAATCAGGAAGCCTCCTCCTATGCCGAAGAATCCGGAGGCGAAGCCCACAAGTAGTCCTGTGGGAATAACTTTGACCAGTGATAGTCTAGCCAGCCCTCCTTCAGAACCGGCTTTTATCCTATCTGCGGACCTTTGCCTCAACATCAATAATGCAACCCCGATCATTAGGATTCCGAAGAAGAATAGCAGGGATTTACCCGGGGTTATATGGCTCACGTAACTTCCCAGCGTAGCTCCTGCCACTCCTGGAATTGTGAACGTTACGCCTTCAAGGATCTTTACGTTTCCCCTCCTGAAATGCATGTAGCTGTTAATATATGCGTTTAGACCCACCGCCAGTGCAGTGGTACCTAGAGCTATATGATCCACGAAGTTAGTATACTCGGCTGCCAGTGCAGGAGAAGAGGAGTATTGGGGAGGGATTGTAGCCAGTCCAACAAAATAGAGAAGGAGCGGAACAGCTAGAATTGATCCACCACCTCCAATCAACCCTAAACTGAATCCCACGAGGACTCCAGCTATAACTGCAAGGAAGTATTGTAAGGGAGAAAGTAGTACTTCAATCATAAACCTTATTCTAGTTAAAACTTTAAAAAGTTTCCTTTGATCAAAATGTAGACCACAATAATAATTGCAGTCGCTATTGCCACTCCATAAAGGTACTTGTCAAGAACCGAAATGATTGCTTGCCACGTGCTTGAGAAGTATATTCCAATATAAACCAGTACGGTATCCCAGATCAGATGCCCCGCGAAGGTGGCAACTATAAAGAGGGGTAACCTCATTTTGCTGAGCCCAGCCGGAAAGGAAATGAGAGCCCTGAACGCTGGAACGAATCTAAAAAGGAACACCGATTGGGTACCGTATCTGGCAAACCATCTTGAGAGGGCATCCAGTTTGTCGGGCGTAAGCTTGAAGAACTTACCATACCTGTGAAGGAAAGGAACCCCAAGTTCCAATGCAATGTAATAATCAATAAGTGATCCAACAAGACTACCCAAGGTACCTATCACAATTCCCAGATATGGATCAAGTAAACCCTTCGTTGAATAGTAACCCACTAGGGGCATCACTATCTCGCTCGGGATAGGAAGTGACATTCCCTCCAAAACCATTAACGCGAAGATGTAAATGTAAGATGGTTGTACGCTTATCACGGAATTCCATTCCCATGTGGGCACTTATTAGGTTTTCCGAGATATTCATATAGCTTCTCTATTATCTCATCTGGAACCTTCAGTTCAAACTGCTTTGAGTAACTGCAGGCAGTCTCTGGATCAATCCCAACCTTGACGAGAAGGGACTCCAGAACCCTGTGGGCTCTTAAGGCCTTTGTTAGGCTTTTCCTACCCTCCTCTGTAATGTAAATATTGTTGTTCTCCTTTGATATTAACCCCTTTCTTTCCAGATGTTTCAGCTCTTCGAAGGCACTTGCTGGCGAGACTTCAATCTGCTTGGCAATGATGGAGAGCTTCCCGGGTTTACCCTTATCGTTAATGTCCTTTATTGCTGAAAGGTAAACAATTTCCCTTTCGCTTATGTCCATCACTCTTATAGTGGTAAAGTAAAGTAAAAAGTCTTTACACATGAATTCAGTTATAGTATCCCTTCTCTACATCGGTATCATGCTTGTATCAGCCAAACTAATGGAGGCTGGGTTCTCTCGACTTGGATTGACTCCTTTCGTTGGTGCCATAGTTGCTGGCATACTTCTGGGCAGAGGCGTTCTCGGGATCATTACACTGAATAACATCATTTCTTTCGTGACCTCGCTTGGAATAGTTTTCCTTCTCTTTCTGGCAGGCGCAGAGGAGTTTGGAGGGGAAATACATTTTGACTCCAGAGTCTTCATCTCTTCCATCGTTCTCCTTACTATTCCTCTACTTGTGGTAACGGCGTACCTATTCGCTGTTCACGTTCCATCACCCCTTGTGATAGTCTTTCCCCTCATAATGACAAGTGTTGGTCCTCTCACCAGGCTGTTGATGGACACGGGACTCGTAAAAACGGACATGGGAAGAAGGTTATTTTACCAGGGTACACTGGTCGAGATAATCTCGGTTATTCTTTTTGCCATAGTGTCCAAGTCCGGTCAGCCAGTACAGGTAATCAGGCAAACACTTGAAATTGTGATACTCTTTCTAATAATTTTCTTTGTAGGCCCCAGGATCGCAAGGGCTTTAGAGGGGATTGAGGGTTTCATAAAGGTAAGGGAAGTGGAACTGGCATTCCTGTTGTCCGTCATAATGGTGACTGGATATATTGCAGAGATATTCGGATTCAACTCAGCCATAGCGGCTCTCTTTCTAGGCTTTCTATTGAGGGATTACCTGAGAGATAGACCAGATTTAAGGGAGAAGATGCATGGGTTAACATATGGTTTCTTCGAGCCGTTATTCTTCGTGAGCATAGGTCTCTATTTTGCGCCATTGAATCTGTATATAGCGTCCGTAGGTTTAACGCTAGCTTTACTGGTCTTTGTCTCAAAGTTCCTTTCAGGATACATCACCTCATTCCTGGTTAAGGAGGATGGAATAGTCAACGGACTGGGTGTAACCACCAAAGGAGGTGTGGATTCCTCTCTGTTGATTTCGGCCCTAGTTTCCGGTTATCTGGGCCAGACGCAGTACTCATACTCAGCGCTGGCAATTACTATGATTGCTCTGGTTGTGCCGTTGCTTTTTAAGGCCAAGGTCAGGGGAGTAGGTGGGGCGGAGGAGAGTAGACCAGGATTTAATCAGAGACTCGGTTCCCTAACCGGGATAACCCCGCTTTATGTTGACGCTGAGACCACGTTAAGGGAGACAATAAACAAAATGACAGAACGGGGCGCCAGAGCCATAATAGTCGTTGATGGGGAGAGGAGGCCCATGGGGCATATAACAGTTCAACAGTTGCTGGAGATAGATCCCTCCATGTACTCCGTTCTAAGGGCGGGAGATCTTGAACTGAATGAAACGGTGATCATGGAAGATACGCAGAGAGTCATTGATGCGCTCAGAAAATTCAGATCTACGGAGAGCGCAGTGATAGCTGTGGTGGATAGGGAGGGAAGGCTAGTTCAGACAATCTATGAAAGGGAGCTTTTGAGAATACTCAACTCACTCTAGGGTCTCTCAGCCGGGAATAATCCTTTCATCCCTCAACCTACATCGATTTCATCATTCAGAGCCCGAACTCCTTTAACGTTGCGTATATTGTCCCTTCACGATTTATATCTTCCTGAAGTGGTTCCCTCACTCTTCCCACGTAGAGCCCCCTATATCTTAGGGCTATCTTCACTCCAGCCGGGTAATCCTCTCCTGATACCGCCGAAGCCAACCTGATAACCTTATGCTGTTCTTCCATGGCTTTCTGAAGGTTACCCTCCTCAAAGAAGGTGAATATATTCCTCACGAACTCGGGAGCGAAATTAGCCACTGCAGTCACCACGCCGTCTCCTCCGTACATTAGCGAGGGCAGAATGAGGTGTTCGGTACCCATGAATATTTCAAACCTGTGATCCTGCTTCAGTCCTGTGTATTCGTGAAAGGAGACCAGGTCGTTCGTGGTGTACTTCATGCCTTGGATTATCCCCTCCTCCGCCATCCTCCTTGTGAGATTTAGGTCAATGTTGTATCCCACGTAACTGGGTATATTGTAAACGTATACAGGAACCCCAATCTTGGAAAGGGATTCGAAGAACTTGAAGAGCCCAAGTTCTGATGGTTTATGATATATGGGAGGAAGGGAGAAAATCTTCGAAGCGCCCATGTCCACTATCTCCCTTGCAAGTTTCACCGAGTTGTCGGTAGACTCTTCATTTATTCCAATTATGGCCTTCTCGCCTAGGATTTCTATTGAGGTCTTGGCAACCGTTAATTTCTCGGTTGTAGTAAGCATCTTGCATTCCCCTGTCGTCCCCATCACCCAAAAACCTGTAACGCCCCTGCTTAAGTCAAAATTGTAAAGGGTTTTCAGACCCTCTAGGTCTAGGTTACCCTTCTCGTCGAAGGGAGTAACATTGGCAACTATAATCTGTTTCATGAGAGTATGTGGAAGCATCGCAAATAATAAGTTGTTGCAGAACAGACCAGAAGAAGGAACCTAATCGGGTTGGTACACGATTATGACTAAAAATAAAGATTAGAGATCTGTGGCTGACAATGTGCCTTTTCATGCCAGCACGATCTGGTGGTTAGGACATGCCCTAGCCTCACAAGTGTAAGAATATTTCAACCCAACTGGGAAACACGATCGAATCTACCTGATAATCACTTCCACATATTCGGTATGACAACTGTCCCAAATCGGTATCCAAAGTTCCCCAGGAGGCACATTATTTAGCTGTAATGTTATATTTATTGAAATGTTATTTTGTGTGAATACCTCCTGGAATTCCAGCACTCTGTAAAATCTATTGTCACCAATCATGTGCACGAAACCGTTACCTTCAAGCGTAACCGTAAAGCTAACCGTGCCGTTTGGTGAAGACGTTACGTTCATGGGATACACATCGATGTTGCTGGGACATCGTGAAAACAAATACTCAGTGCCGTTCATTGGAGCATCATAGAAAGCTGAATTCACGGTACTATAATTCAGGTTCGAAGAATTCCCTGTCACTGCCAGGGGAGTGAAAAGTATCTGGTGCTGACTTCCGCCAAAGTAAATTCCTGTCTCCATATCATCCCTAAATCCCCTATCGTGAAAGGGATAGAAAGGGAGACTGGCTATCATTATGGAAAGGTATGCCAGAGCTACAGCCGTTACGATGCCAGCAAGCATCAGAAGTCCTGTTCTCACAAACCTAAGTTTCCCTCATTGGATTATATACTTAATCCAAATCTACGTCTCTTTTATTATCTGTCTAATGCATTTATTTCCCTGAGACGATTTTCACTCATGAGGCTTCTGATAAATGGGGGCCTACCACATGATTCCGGAAAGACTAGGTTTGGACTCACCCTCATTTCCCTCCTTAAGGAGGTTGGCATAGATCTTTTTCCCTTGAAACCTGTTGCAGGCCATAACGCGTGGTATAGTTACTCAACATTGACGCGGAGCCTAGAACTGGGAATACTTGCGGGTAATGACGCGTTGAGTTATCATGATAGCACAGGAGAGAGAATCGAGGAAATTAATCCATTTGCCGTTCTGCTCTTTCCGGTAGATCCTGAGCGCATTGAGAGAAATTTTCCATACTACCTCTCCTTGATGGACAGGGGCTACCCCGTGATGCTTAGGGTAACAGATGAGAAGAGAAGCGTCTATCTTCAGGGTCCATCCAACCTCATCCCTCAATCTATGGAGGATGTACTGGAGAGGTTGAGCTCGCAATTCAATCCAGTTACCGTGGAAGAACAGGAAGTATGGGGATTTCTGGAGAACGCAGGTAAAATAGTGTATGAGAGCGTTGTCAGGATCCTAGCTCGTCGTAAGGACGTCCTCATAGAGTCCTATAACAATGCTTCCTGTCCTACCTACTACCCACCTGGAATTGATTACGTCATTACAGTTGTCCCTGGAAGGGTTTATGTCTTCGGTGGAAGGGAATACTCCAATTTCCTCAAACTTTCCTCTCTTCCTCCCTGGCTAATCAGATCCGAAGGGGCGTTTAAGTTCCTAAGACCACAGACCTACGCAATTGAGCTGGCAACCTCGCGTAGTTCTGCTCTTATAGATTTTCTAGTGAAAAAGGAGTTTATTTAGTTTTGGCAATTTTCCCAAGCTCTTTTATAATACCAAATAGAAGACCTAAGCCACTTTGCACGTCAGGATCTTTCATCATTCTGTAAATATCTATGACAGACTTAACGGGTTTGTGTTCCTCCTTAAGCGCGTTGCCTACAGCATTTACTAGGTCGAGAGTGCCGTTCCAGTTTTCTATGAGTTGGAGAGTCTTATCGTTCACCAGTGATCCCATTATCTTTCCCAGGGTCTCGGGGTCGTTGAGAATGCCTATTATGGGATCCATGAGACCAGAATTTCTAAGAGATGACAACAATTTAAATACATACTGGAGATCATCAGTAATATCCTTATCCATGAAAATTTTTACTAGAGATCCCAAATTATTCAGTTGTGTTATCATCGAAAGGGTGTTATCGTTGATAATGGACCCCATAATTTTTCCTATTAGTTCCTCATCCTGTAACGCACCGTTCACCAAATCAAGTATGCCCATTCTATCTAAGGTTCCCAGAAGATCCAAGACCCTGTTAATTGTCATTAGGTTGTCTGGGCTCATCAACTTGTCTATGGTCTGAACCTCAAGGGTTTCCACGAGTCTCACCAGCTTCCTAGGAACTTCTCTAGGACCATATCACCCTTAGTCCACATGAAGTACTTGGTGAACAACTCCTTCTTTAGGTGGTTTACTGCCGCAGGTTGGGCCACGGAAACCTGACCGCCGTACCAGGTATCGTCCTTCACAGAGACGGCATACCCTTCAAGCGGGTTATCGGCTACGCACACTATGGTCGGATAATAGGACTCCACCTTCGTATGTATGCCTAGTCTGTTGGCTAGATGCTGGGCAGCAATTCTACCAGTTTGGACTGCTAAGTATCCCAGCTTGGGCACAGTCAAGGCGTTAGAGTCACCCACAGCATAGATGTTATCGTACTTTATGGATTGCATGTTCAGGTCGGTTGGAATAAATCCACCATCGTCTACCAGGTCTTTCGTCGAGGCCTTTAGTGCAGGATTCCCTGTATATGGGGGAAGTAATATACTCAGGTCTGACTCCAGCTTATTACCCTTCTCATCCACTATCTCCTTTTCTCTTAACTCCTTAAGCCTGAAGTTGTGCACTAGCTCTATTCCCAGCCCCTTATAAATCTCAGCAACTGCCTTTCTTGATGCAGGAGAAAGGTCTGAAAGATACTCTCCAGGAGAATATACTGTTATTTTCACCTTGTCCCACATTCCCTTTCTTGTGAAGTATCCGTGAAGCATGAGAGACATTTCGAATACAGGACCCTCACACGCAGAGTCTGCCTGAGGCACAAAGTTCTCTGGAACCTTCGGTTTAGGGTTCTTTCCTTGGTAGAAGGGACCCGACCCAATGGTTATGTGACCTCCCTTGAAGTCCTTCAGTCTGTCCCTTAACTTGACGGCGAACTCAGGCTCGCACACACTATACCCGAACTGATCCCATCCCTTGATGAGCTCCGTTCCTAGATGAGCTCCTATTCCCACCATAAGGTAATCGTACTCTTCCTCTCCCATTCCACCGTCTGGTTTCTTGTAGTAGACTATCCTAGACTCTGCATCTATCTTCTCTACCTTCCCCTGAGAAAATGATATCCCCTTCTCTGGCATTGCACTGGCTAAATCAATTCTGAGCTCCTCTACATCCCTCACACCTATAGCTACGTGGGGTAGAGCTGGCCTGAAATAGGTGAATCTGTCCTGGTTCATTAACTTCACTTCAGCCTTGCTTCCCAACAATCTCTTCGCGTTATAGGCGGCAGTTAATCCGCCGAATCTTCCTCCTAAAACTAGGACCTTTGTCATTTCAGATCTTTTACCGTTTTGTCGTGTCACTTAAAAAACTTTATTTCAATAAATCTGAACAAAATTTCTATTTAATATAGTTAAACTTATTATTTTTTAAGATAAAGTTCAAAAACTTTAAAGCTTCCAATCTGCTATATTACTATATGACCGACGGCTTCGTTAGAGTCAAGGGTATTAAAATTCACTACATTGACAATGATATATCGGAAAGTCCTAGAATAGTCATGTTTCACGGCGCTAGGTTTAACGCTGAAACGTGGAATCAGGTGGGCACGCTGTCACAGCTTAAGGAGTCTGGTATATCAGGAATTGCGGTAGATTTTCCGGGGTACGGAAAGTCTGAGAGAGGTAAATGGGGTGATCTAGGGGAGTTCATAGGAGACTTTCTGGACTCAATGGGTTTGAGAGAACCAGTGCTTCTTGGTCCATCCATGGGAGGCAATGCGGTTCTGAGGTATGCTGTTAATCATGGGAAGTTTTCAGGATTAGTACTCATTGGTCCAGTAGGCGTTGATGATTTGGAAAAGGATTTGGAAAAGTTGAACGGTAAACCAGTACTCCTGATCTGGGGATCGAGGGACACCGTATCTCCCATGGAAAATGCCAAGAAAATAATGAGCAGTGTGAAGAGTGCTAGGCTGGAGATCATTGGGAATCAGCACGCATGTTATTTGGACGATCCGAAGAAGTTCAATGAAACCCTAGTGAAGTTTCTGAATGACCTGAAATGGAACCAGAACTGAAGGACTATCTTAAAAAGCTCATTGAAGACAAGCGATACCTGACGGTTTTACAACATCTAAGGAAGGCAAATGTGGACTACGGCAAGTCCATTATGCTGAATACAAAGATCCCCATTGAGGAAGTAATTCTCATACTCGACAAGTTAGAAAGCTTAGGTTTAATAGAGAGGGTAAAAGGTGCAACCCTGAAGAACACCGAAGCAAAGTTCAAATTGAGCTCAGAGGTGCACAAGCACCATACTTACTATTCATTAACCAGAACAGGGGACCATCTTCTCAGGTATCTTGAGGAAAAGGATCTGATAAATGCCTACATTGAATACCTTCAGGGAGATGAGCTGGGACTGAATATTGTCAGACTTGCAGAGGAATTGAATGCTGATCACGCATTAACTTACGCTAAGCTCACAAAAAAGGACCTGGAGGAGGTTAATTCGAAACTTGAACAACTGGTTAAAATGGGATTATTGGAAGAGGTTAATGCCAAAATTATTAAATTTGGAGACAGAAAATCTAAACCAAAAAAAGAGACAAGAACTCATCACAAATATTATGGCTTGAGTAGAATCGGGGAATTAACTGTTAGGGAAATGAAAAGAAGAGGAATGTTACCGAAATGAGTTTCGAGTAGAATTAACGTTACTAGGTTTAAACCTCAAAATATTTGGAGTGCCCTAACTAAAGTTTCTCCTTCACTTCGTGATATAGCTTGGTGAGTAGTTCATTGATGTAACCTTCCTTAACCAGCTCGTTAATTGTTTCGCTGTTGTTCTCAATGACCTTGGAGGTCACATCGTAAAGTCGCCTTCTCAATAAGAGCTCAACCATCTTGGTCCTTCTGTTCTTAACCCTTTGATCAAACAGACCTCTCTGCCTTAGAAACTCCGCATGTTCCTCAAGGGTATTAACTAGTTCATTTATCCCCGTCTTTTTCAGTGCGCTTACCTTTAGAATTCTGGGCTTCCATTCGTCCCTGAACAGCATTTCCCCACTATCTATAACGAATTTAACCGCATCATATACCGCATCGGCCTCCGGTTTGTCAGCCTTATTTATGGTGTAGATGTCTCCAATCTCCATTATACCTGCCTTGAGAGCCTGGATCTCATCTCCTGTGCCTGGTATAACGAGTACCACTACTGAGTGAGTCACGGACATCACGTCTGTATCAGTCTGTCCAGCTCCTACAGTCTCCACAATTATCCTGTCATATCCTAGCCCATCCAGGGCCTCAGTTAACATTATTGCCTCTGACGAGAACCCTCCCAGATGTCCCCTTGATGCAATACTACGGATGAACACGTTCTTTAGAAGGCTCTTGTCCTGCATTCTTATCCTGTTGCCCATGAACGATCCCATGGATATTGGACTGGAGGGGTCTATCATTATCACGCCAACCCTGTGCCCTGATGCAGTATAGCTTTCAATTAGACTGGAAATTAGCGTACTTTTACCTGCACCGGGTATACCAGTAATCCCCACAGTGTGTGCTTTACCTGAAAGTTTAGCCAATTCACTCAGGTAATTGAGCCCCTTTTCTGTAGCGTATTCTATGTTAGTCAAAACTTTCGATATAGCCAGCTCGTCTCCATTTAACGCCCTATTCAGGAGCTCATCCTTCAACCTTTATACCTCTCTTAGTTGAGGCAAGTTTTGAGACCTTTTGTGCGATTTCTTTCAAACTAGTTCCAGGTAAAAATACTTCGTCCACCCCCATGGCCTTTAGCTTAGGAATGTCCTCAGGCGGGATAACTCCTCCCAGCACGAGACCTACGTCATCTAGGCCTGCCCTTCTCATGGCCTCAACGATCTTCGGCATCAGTTCCAGATGTGCCCCACTCAATATGCTAATTCCAATTACATCAGCATCCTCCTGAATGGCTGTCCTAACTATCTGCTCAGGTGTCTGCCTGAGACCTGTATATACAACCTCCATTCCTGCATCCTTAAGGGCCCTAGCAATTACTTTAGCACCCCTATCATGACCATCGAGCCCAAGTTTGGCTACTACTACTTTTATCCTCTTCTCCATCAGTACTATCATACATTTCAAGTTTAAATAGTTTAAACACTTCTGGAAATGATAATGTTCCCAGAAATTCTTGTTTTATTGTTAGAATAGTGCATAATGTGGCCATGTCGGTAAATTTTAAGTTTCAAGGAATTCGATGCCGAGTCACGAAGCCATGGAACGAATTTATGCAAGTTTGGCGACGCTATGGAATATTGTGGTCTTTATAAAGATTTGAAAACCTCGCCGTTTGCGGCGGAGATGAACGAACGCCGAACAAAACAGATTTAAAATGGGGCCTAGCGTTCTTTACCGCGATCTCAATGCCTCCCTCAACCTCCTCAGGAGGGCAGGGTGGAAGCCATCCGTTGAGCCTGTGGAGATGAGGCTTGCCATGGCAAGCCTAATCCATGAAGCAGGAAGCTCCACCCTTTATGGCGGGGTAGCTTACAGTAAACGATTGAAGGTCAAGAATCTCACCTCCATGAGCAGAACCAGTCTTCAAAATTAGTATATTGACTAGTAAAAATACTGAAAAGTTAAGAAAGAACGATTTGGGCAAATGCTTATTATCGGATTAGGGAGTGAGTAGAAATAGACAGGTAGATGTTTGAGGTTTGGTACGTCACTATTGGTCTTTCAATATTTGCGGCCCTACTTTCTATTCTTACCCTACTTGAGTTCAATCGCCTTAGAACGAGTTTTGGAGGTAAGCTATCTGCAATATTGACTGTATTGGCAGTACTTTTCATCGCTCAAGGGGTTACATATTCCCTCTCATTCTTTATGTGGAGTCACGATAAGGATCCTCTTTATGTCTATCCTTCACTTACAATGTCAATCATAGATGCTCTTTCTATGTCCATTCTATATTACTATCTAGTCAGATATTGAAAGAAGGCTAGAAAGGTTATCTTATTTCGTTGTACTTTCTCACTACATCCACAATAAAAATGCTTGCTGGTATTGCTATAACAATGGAGGAGAAAAGTGTAACAGAATAGGGGTTTATCATGTTGATTACCCAGAGCAATATCAAGGATGCGATAAGAAATGAAGCCATAAACGCTGACCTAGGAATAAGGACATTCATCAATTTTACGAAATCACCTAGTACTAACTTGGTGACCACATATCCGTCATCAGTTTCCTTAACTAAGCCATTCTCCTCGAGTTTCTTCAAATGGTACAGAACAAGTGAAGGAGAGCTCAGCTTCAGTTCTCTCTGAATCTTCCTAAGGGGAACCGGATCCTTCTGCTTCACCAGATAGTAGTATATTTTCCGTCTTGTCCCTGTTAAGCTCTCCATACCTGTAATTGATAATACTATTACACTTAAAACTTTTCTTCGTTTTATCTATATAATTGGCTGATTTTAATCATGTTAGAGAAGATGAGCTTACGCATGTATAAAATAAGTGGTTCAACCTAGTCGTTTCTCCGCACTCATTATCTTTCCTTGGTTAAACAAAGTTTCAAATACGAGGGCTATAAAATAGATGTCGAGTAAAATGGAAGGTTTCGGAGAGTTTGAGAATAGACCTTCGAGGGATAAGATCAAGATTCTTAAAGGTACCACTACTGTAGGTCTGGTGGTCAAAGACGCTGTAATTCTTGCTGCAGATAGGAGAGCCAGCGCAGGGTTCTTCGTTGCAAATAAGATGGTAAGGAAGATAGTATATATAGACGATCGTATTGGTATGACCACAGCTGGTAGCGTGGCCGATCTTCAATTCATCTATAATTACATGAAGAATATCTACCACTATAACTTCATTTCAGGGAATAGACCGGTCACCGTTAAGGCTCTAGCTACGTACCTCACGAACATTCTATCCCAGAACAAATACTTTCCATACTTAGTTCAGATACTAATGGGAGGATATGACACGCAACCTAGACTGTTCAATCTTGACTATCTAGGGGACATGACCGAGGAAACCTACGTAGCAACTGGCTCTGGTTCTCCAGTTGCCATGGGTGTTCTAGAAGATGGTTACAGCCCCGATCTGACGGGAGATCAAGCAATGGACTTAGCAGCCAGGGCCGTTATGTCCGCTATAAAGAGGGACTCCTTTACGGGCACAGGCGTAATTGTGACGAAGATAACAAAGGATGGACATGTGGAGAAGGAGATATATCCTAACAGGAAGGAAGCCATGTAAAGATTTTATACATTAATGTTTACTTTATTTCATGCTTGTTAGTTCGGTATTCAAGAATGAGGAAGTAATTCCCTCCCAGTATACATGTGAAGGAAAGGACGTATCTCCTCCTCTTAAATGGGAGAAAGTTCCCGGTGCCGTCACTTACGCCATAATAGTTGAGGATCCAGACGCACCTGGAGGTACCTTTATTCATTGGGTAATTTACGACGTGAAGAATAACGAGCTTCCAGAGGGAATAGAGAAGAGGGAGAAGACTCAATACGGTCTGCAGGGTGTTAACGACTTTGGAAGGATTGGCTACAACGGTCCGTGTCCTCCAAAGGGTCATGGATATCACAGATATTATTTCAATGTTTACGCTCTCAACACTGAGCTCTCGCTCAGGGCACTCAAGCGGGTATCTGCGGAGGATCTAAGGGACGCTATGGAGGGACATGTCATAGCTGTAGGTAACTTGATGGGTAAATACAAGAGGGATTGACAGTAGATAGAGCTGAACAGGAAGACCGGTTTTTTAATATATGATCTTCCTATTTTACAACTGATAATGATGGATGAAATATTATGGGCCGAGAAATACAGGCCGAGAAGTCTGGATGATATTGTGAACCAAAGGGACATTGTGGAGCGCCTGAAGCATTTCGTCAAGGAGAAGAATATGCCACATCTGCTCTTTGCTGGACCGCCTGGAACAGGAAAGACTACCTCAGCTTTGGCACTGGTTCACGATCTGTATGGCGAAAACTATGAGCAGTATCTCCTCGAACTGAACGCCAGCGATGAAAGGGGTATAGATGTGATCAGGAACAAGGTAAAGGAATTTGCGAGAACCGTCACCCCGGGAAACGTTCCATTCAAAACGGTACTCTTGGACGAGGCTGACAATATGACGGCTGATGCCCAGCAGGCATTGAGGAGAACCATGGAACTTTACACAGAGACCACAAGATTTATTCTAGCTTGCAATTACTTAAGTAAAATCATTGATCCTATTCAGTCACGTACTGCCCTCTTTAGGTTCTATCCTCTCAAAAAGGAGGACGTGATATCAAGGCTAGATTTCATATTGAAGAAGGAAGGGGTACAGTACGATCCAAAGGCACTTGACGTAATATACGACGTTACAAACGGGGACATGAGAAAAGCCATCAACGTACTTCAGGCTGCCTCGGCATACGGTAAGGTAACGCAGGAGTCGGTATTCAAGGTACTGGGACTGGCCCAGCCCAAGGAAGTTAGGGAGATGGTGAAGTCCGCGCTTCAGGGTAGATTCATGGATGCCCGTTCCAAGCTTCTTTCCTTGATAATCAATTATGGTTTATCTGGTGAGGATATTGTCAAACAGGTACACAGGGATATATTCTCCAACGAGTATCAGATACCGGAAGAGCTCAGGGTTCTACTGACGGATTATATAGGAGAGGTCGAGTTCAGGATAATCGAGGGAGCAGATGACGAAATTCAGCTCTCAGCTATGCTAGCCAAACTTGCCCTCCTTGGCCAGAAGTACTTAGGCGAGAAGAAATGACTGTTCCTTGGGTGGTCAAGTATAGGCCAAGGACCCTAGACGACGTGGAAAATCAAGAGGACGTAAAGGAGGAATTAAGGTCCTGGATAGATTCCTGGCTGAAGGGATCTCCCTCATCCACTGCGGTAATGCTGTATGGACCACCTGGTACTGGGAAAACTTCCATGGCCATTGCCCTAGCCAATACCTATAAGCTGGAGCTGGTTGAGACCAATGCCAGCGATACTAGGAATCTCAGTTCGTTGAGATCAATAGTAGAGCGGGCCTCGGTCAGTGGTTCCCTTTTTGGAATAAGGGGAAAGTTAATCTTTCTGGATGAGGTTGATGGAATTCAACCAAAGCAGGATTTTGGAGCTATCTCTGCAATTCTCGAGATACTTAGAAACACAAAGTATCCCATATTGATGGCTGCCAACGATCCATGGAACCCGAATTTGCGCGACCTGAGAAATGCTGTGAAGATGGTGGAGGTAAAAAAACTTGGAAAGATAGCCATGAGGAGATTACTCAAGAAGATCTGTACGGGAGAGAAGATCAAGTGTGAGGACTCCGCGCTGGATGAGATCATCGAGGCGTCGGATGGCGACTCGAGGTATGCAATTAATTTTCTTCAATCCATTGCTGAGGGATATGGTGAGGTTACCGAGAAGCTGGTAAGCGAGCTTGTAAGGAGAAAGGAGAGGGAACTGGATCCCTTTGAGACAGTTAGAAGCGTTTTCTGGGCGAGGTACGGCTGGCAGGCCAAGCAAGCTGTATCTAACTCCCAGGTGGAATATGATCTTCTGATGAGGTGGTTATCCGAGAATATACCTGTGCAATACGAGATGTTAAATGATATATGGAGGGCTTACGACGCCCTGGCTAGGGCATCGATCTTCCTCACTAGGGCAAGGCTCTCCAGCTGGGATATGTTAAGTTACACCTTCGATCTCATGGGTCCTGGGGTCGCAATGGCCGAGGTGGAAAAGAAGAGCCCCTCCTGGAAGGCCAAGTGGAAAAAGTATCAGTTTCCCACCCTTGTACAGCAACTTTACAAATCTAAAAGGACAAGGGACGTTAGGGACCAAATAATAAAGAAGATAGGATACCATCTCCATTCATCGTCAGCGAAGATTTACAACGACGTATTCCCATTCTTTCTTATCACGGCATCAAGGAGCTCAGATGAGATGGCAAAGTACCTGGAACTCACTCCAGAGGAGATGGAGTTTATCTCATCCTCAAAGGTCGAGGAAGGTATAACTAGGGAAACCAGAACCAGCACGCAATCCTCTGAAGGAACCACTAGGTCTAGATCCACTTCTAGGTCGAGGTCTAGGAAATCTTGAGTTTGCTGACCACTTTCACGTCGGTGATAGCGGTGGATGGGTACTGTCCTCTTTCATCCTTCTCATACTTTTTCACCATGTCCCAGATGGTCAGTAGGGCCACCGAAACTGACGTTAAGGCCTCCATCTCCACACCAGTCTTATAATGGGCCATAACCCTTGCTCTAACTCTTATCCCCTCGTTCTCCACTAGGACTTCTATTTCAACCTTCTCAAGTGGTATTGGATGACACAGTGGTAGTAGATCAGGTGTTCTCTTGGCAGCAAGAATACCAGCTGTCTTGGCAATGGTGATAACGTCACCTTTCTCTATTTTACCTTCCCTAACCAGTTGAAGTGTTTCCGGCCTAAGTTTAATGAAACCCTCGGCTACAGCCTCCCTCAACACCACTTCCTTGTTTGAAATATCTACCATTATTGCCTCCTTCAAAGATCCTCAAGTTCCTCAATTAGGTTCCTCAATATTATAACCTTTCTATTGGTCATGTTAATCTTTACAATTTTTACTCTCCCTGAGTCCAGAACCTCCACCAGTCCCTTCCTTTCCATCTCCGCTATTTCCCTCTTGGCTATGTCAAATCTTAGCCTTGACTCCCTAGCCAGAAGACTAATGGGAATTTCTCCCTCCTTTAAAAGGGTTGAAAGTATCCTCAGCCTATACAGGCTCCTCTCTGTTATCAAGTTTCATCCTCAGGTTCCTGGTTATGAGGTCTTCAAAGTCCTGAGTGATGGGAACAGATAGCGATATCAGGGTGGTTCTACCCCTCATCCCTTTACCACTCTGTTGGGTTTCTAGGATTCCCATCAGTTTCATTCTCCTTACGTACTCGTATATCTGAGTATGCCTTCTAGGATCCTCTCCAAGTTCCGTGCACAGTTCAGCGTACTCTTTTTCCAGTTTACCTATTGGCACAGAATCCACTTTTAATCTCTTTTGCAAATTTATTAATGCTTTTAACATGATAAGGAGATGCAGGTCAAGTAACGGAATTTCGTCTAGAATCTCTCCTGCCTCCACATTTATTCTCGAATTGGCCTCCTTGGCATGTTCAACAAGAACGAGGGGAGAGTTCTTCACTTCGGCTATCTTTCCCGCAACTTCCAAGGCCTCAATAGCCAGTCTGGCGTTACCACTACCTCCCTTATCGTGACCGTACAGGTTGGAAATGTAGTCAACGGTGTCCTCTGGAACAACGTTGGGGTAGAATGCCTCATTTACCCTGTCCATGAGTATGTCCTTCAGTTCATAGGACTTGTATGGCTCCAGCCTTATTACGTTCCGTAATATATGATCCCTAATACTTCTGTCCAGCGCGTATAGATTCTGTTCGTCTCTCATGACAAAGATGTAACTGATGTGTCTTGAGGGAGAGGAAAGCTCATCATAAAGTCTCACAAGGAAATAGATGTCCTCGTAAGAGGAGGTATTTATTAAATAATCGAACTCGTCGAGGGTAAGGATGAGGTGAATGTTTCTCTTGGCTAGATAGTCGTGAATTATCTTAAACGCTTCTTGGGAGGAAAGTCCCCTAACCGGGATTGGTAGCTTAAGATGTGATGCTATCTCCATGGTCAATAGATACAGCGTCCTCTGACTATGACAGTTGGCGTGTATATACTCCACTCTCAATCCCCTCTCATTGAACTTTCGCTTTAAGGCGTCTCCAAAGGACTTTGTGGTCACTGTCTTTCCTGTGCCAGTGGGCCCAGACACAACAACTCTGACAGACGTTGATCCCATGTTAGTGCTGAGATCCCTGAATGCGAGGGATAACTCCTTGATCTTCTCTTCCCTGTGGGGAAGCCTGCTAGGTATGTGGTCCGGAGATAATACCTTCTGTTGCTTGAAGATTGTGCTTCCAGATAGGCTGTTCTCTATTATGTCCTCGAGCTTGGTCGTAACTTTCACCTAATCCTAAAATTAGCTGTCATACCTTATATTTTAGCTGAGAGACTTGACCGAAACTTTCTCCTGACCCCTCTTCAAAAGCGAAATGACGGAGATCTGTCTTATTATATTAATTGTAAGCTTTATATCAAAATTTCTCGAATCAATTCTAAACCTGTCCTTCAGGTATCCTCCCACGGCCATCTCAATGGTCCTGCAGTCCAGGTTCCCCGATCTAAGGATGCACTCCACGTAGAGAGATCCGCTTTTATCTTGTAATACAGACAAGGAGGAATTAATTATGTCCCTGTAATCCGATCTAACCACTAGGTCCACGGGGTAGATCTTCTTGGCACATGCGGGAGGAGCTGACATGACCAACCCATAACACTGTATGCTGGACAACTTGGAGTATACCAGCAACACGTTCCTAACGGGCTCTTCAACTCTTACCTCCAGGTCATGGGGAATTAATCTATTCAGGATATCTGTCCTGCACCTGTTCCCCTTGTTGGGTGCTGTGGTGATCAGAAGTCTGATTCCGTCAAATCCTTCCATGAATTACACCACGTTCTGCTCATGCTCAAAATACACTTGTAAAATATTGTTTTCCTTTTAAAGGATGTAACGCCAAAATATCTTAGTGTAGTGGGCTTGATCACTGCAAAGTACAGGGCTCTTGGAAGGCTTGTCAAGACTTGGAAGAGAAGGGTGGAGGTTCTAGATGACATTACGGCTATTGACCTTGGAATGGAAGAGATCAAACTGGTGAAGGGAAACCAGTCAGAGTTACCCTCTTGGCTGATAGAGGTCTTGGAAACTGAAGGATATGTATCCCAGATTCCCCTTACCATAGAGGAGATATCCAAGTACCTTTATCAAGAGAAGCAGAACGCTACCGTACCGGGATCCCTAGTTCAAATACCATGGGATTTCTACATCAGAGCAAAATACACTCTGAGAAAATTATCTGGGAGTAGCTCCCCCAGCGAGCTGGAGAACTACAGAAGGTTATCTTACATGGTTAACGAGTTGCAACGTCTAAGGATGAGGAAAATAGTGCAATTGGCTAGCCTGAACGTATCTGACCAAATCCTTATAAACAGGATGACCCCAGAGGAAAATTTGGTATTTCAGGATTTGAGACGTTCACTTACCATGATAGGTGAAGGTGATGGAAACTCAGCAGTTTGACTTGGGCGAAAGACTGGAGGAGTTCATCAGAACCTCCAGGGATAAGGATGGAAACCTGAAATATGTTCAGCAGATTAATGAGATACTGGCATTTAGGAAAAGGAGCCTAGTTATTGACTTCAATGATATCTACCAGTTCGATGAGAGACTGGCCACCGAAATAATAAACAGTCCCCTGTCAACTCTGCCTATTCTTGAGGACAGGATCCTCAAGTTACTGGGGGAGCAGGATCCTCAATTCGTGACTGAGGTCCAGAGAGTTCACCTTAGACTGGTAAACGTTCCAAGACTAGTGGAACTGCGCAGGATAAGGAGTTCAGAGATAAACAAGATTGTTGTGGTGGAGGGAATACTCACAAAGCAGACCCCTATCAAGGAGCGGGCATACAGGATTGTTCTAAAGCATACCCATCCTGAGTGCAACGCCGAGTTCAGGTGGCCAGAAGATGAGGAAATGGACGAAACCATAAAGATGCCCTCAGTGTGCCCTGTCTGTGGCAAGCCAGGCCAGTTCGATATCATCCCCCAGAAGGCAGAGTTGACAGACTGGCAAAGGGTAATAATACAGGAGAGACCAGAGGAGGTACCACCTGGGCAAATTCCTAGACAGCTGGAGGCCGTGTTTGAGGATGATCTGGTGGATTCTGCAAGGCCAGGGGATAGGGTCAGGTTCACTGGAATACTCATGATAAAACAAGACTCCTTCCTTAGGAAGGGAAGCAGGTCCATATTTGATATTTACCTGAAGGTTATCAACGTAGAGATCTCTCAGAAGGTATTGGACGAGGTGGAGATAACCGAGGAGGATAGGAAAAAGATAGAAAATATGGCCAAAAACCCCTGGATAAGGGAGGCCATAATATCCTCTATAGCTCCCTCTATCTACGATCACTGGGAAATCAAGGAGGCCATAGCCTTGGCCCTCTTTGGTGGGGTATCAAGGGTAATGGAGGACGGAACAAGGACAAGGGGGGATATACATGTATTGATCATAGGCGATCCTGGTACAGCAAAGTCACAGATTCTTCAGTTTGCGGCAAGGGTGTCGCCTAGGTCCGTGTACACCACGGGTAAGGGAGCTACTGCGGCCGGTCTAACCGCGGCTGTGGTGAGAGAGAAAAACACGGGTGATTACTATCTGGAGGCCGGTGCACTGGTCCTCGCCGACGGAGGTATAGCAGTCATAGATGAAATAGATAAGATGAGGGAGGAGGACAGGGTAGCCATACACGAGGCAATGGAGCAACAGACCGTATCCATTGCCAAGGCAGGAATACTAGCTAAGCTTAACGCTAGAGCTACAATTATAGCTGCCGGAAACCCGAAGTTCGGGAGATACATTCAGGAGAGGGCGGTGGCGGAAAATATAGAACTTCCGCCCACGATCCTCTCAAGGTTTGATCTCATCTTTATCTTGGTGGATAAACCCGGTTCTGAGGACCAGAACCTGGCGAACCACATCTTGGATATGCATGGAGGGAAGGAAGTGAGAAACTTCATTCCTGTAGAGGACCTGAAGAAATACATTGCCTTCGCTAGAAAGTTCGTTAATCCAAAGTTGAATGATGAGGCAAAACAACTCTTGGCCGACTTTTACGTGGAGATGAGAAGGAAAAGTAGCGAAAATCCCAGTTCACCCATACTCATTACTCCTAGGCAATTGGAGGCACTCATAAGGATTACAGAGGCCTATGCCAGAATGGCTCTGCGTTTAGAGGCCACAAGGGAGGACGCAGAGAGGGCCATCAATATCATGAGAATATTCCTTGAGAAAGTGGGAATAGACGTCGAGTCCGGTTCCCTGGATATAGACACCATAATGACCGGGAAGCCCAAGAGCGCTAGGGAGAAGATGGTAAAGATAATGGAGATTATAGAACAGCTTTCTAACGACAAGGGATGCGCAAAGCTTAAGGAGGTAGTGAAGGAAGCGGAAAGGGAAGGAATAGAGAAGAGTAGCGCGGAAAAGATAATTTCGGACATGAAGAAAAGTGGCCTGATTTATGAAGCATCAACAGAATGCTTCAAGAAAGTTTCCTAGGCGGATCTCTTGTATATCTCCAGTGGTGTCCAGAGAACCCACGAGGGCACTGCCTTAATTAATTCGTATGCTTCCTCCCATCCAGCCAAGTTAAGCTCCTTAGCTACACCCTCAAGGGTGAGCAAGGTCCTTGCGTATCTGTTAAGAACTGAAACTGCATTTTCGTCTATTGTGACCTCCTTTCCCGTGGAAAGTTTTACCTTAATCGTTTCCATGATTCGAAAGAATGATGTGTTGCCTAAAATAACTTTCTCTTCTAGATGTTGTGTATTATGTTGTTAACGCTGGACACGCCATACAGTTCCCAGACTATTATGGATAGAATTAAGACGGAGAAGATGATGGTAAAGGCCCCAAGTTCAACCTGCTTTCTTTCTAGGAGGAAAGTTCCGGCCAGCAACATGCCCACCAGTATTATTCCCAGCACCAGGTATCCTCCGTTGGTGGGACCTCCCTGAGAATAGGTTATGGGAGAGATATAGTAGGGAATGGCCAGAACTCCTGCGATTCCAACTATCAGGATTATTACAAGGATTATTGTTACATAGGTTTCAAGAATTTGCGACAGAGTTCTTTGCGGATTTACCATAATACAATTACCACGGCACGCTTTTTATTCTTAATCGAAATGCTGCCATGTTGGTGAGGACGTGAGCCACGAAGGCGACAACTATAACCAAGAGAAACTGGTACACTGTCACTGAAAGTCCCACCGGATATGCCAGCATCGTGGATCCAAAAATGAAGTCCAGTTGATCCAGGAAAAGGGCTCTTCCTCCTCGGGGTATATTCATCCTTCTCTTGATGAAAGCTCCCACCATGTCCCCCACCATGGCCCCTAGAGATTCCATGAAGGAGATCAGGATCCAGTGCGTACCCAGGAAAGAGGAAAGAACAACGCCCACAGTGGTACCATAGGTTAATCCCATTATTAAACCCTCAAAGGTCTTACCGTCTCCAAGAATCCTCCTGCCGTCAAGAAAATTTTTCCCAAAGTCTATCGGACTTCCCCTTTTAACCATGGGCCCAGATCCGTTGGCCACAAAGGCTGGGAGATAATAAACTAAACCCAGCAGTAACTCCACTAGGTACATCCCATTACCCCATTCTCCCTTATGGCGAATTTACATCTTCTACCGTTGCCAATTATGTACCTTCCAGTTGTCCTGAAGACGTCATCCGAGTAGAAGGTCATGATCTTATGTCCGCTCACCCTGTTATTGGTGGACATTTCCCAGGTCATGAGCACTCTTCCCCTGGCTAACTTAAGCAGGTTTAGTGTCATCAGAAACTGAGAGACTTTTCTGTTTATCCTATAAAATCTGTTTATGGCATCAATCGCGATAACTCTTGGGTCCATCTCAACGGCCTCTATTATAGCCATGAAAAGCTCGTATTCCCCGCTTACGTCCACAAACATGCCACTCCATCTACCCTTTATCCTACCCTTGTATTCATGACCGGTGGTGGAGATGAACACCCCGTCGCCTATCTCCTTGATCACGTGAAGTGCCAGTGCAGTTTTCCCTGTTCCGGAACCGCCAAATACTGAGATAATACTACCTCTATTGAAAAGGAAATCTATTACTGATAAATGTTTATATCCCACTAATATGTGCTATATTTGTGAAAGATAAAAAGGTAGTCCTCAAGCTCGAGGACCCTAAACTTTTCACCGTGTTGTACAAGAGGCTCAAGAGCTTAGGGGTGAACGTATCCTCGGATTCAGGTGCCCTGATTGTCTCGGACTCTGGGGCAGGCGACATACCCGTTTCCAGTGCTGTGGATCCCTCGGATACTGTAGTATCCATCTACCTAAAACTGCTGAACAAGGAGAGGTTTGATGAGCTACTCATTGGCATCGACACCAATCAGGACAGGTTAACTCTGGCAGTGGTAGCAGATGGAGAGCTTGTGGAGTCAGAGGAACTGGAACTAGAGGAAACTCCAGGTTATATCATGGGGGTGATTGAGCGATATCCGCACAGAAGGGTTTACATAGGTGTTGGAGTGGGAAATGGCGGAGGAAGGCGCGCATACGAATATCTCAGGAGATATTTCCCATATGCCAAGAAGGTTAATGAGTCCCGAACCAACTACAGGACCCCATATGTTTCCATTAAGGATAAGGACCTAAGGGCCGCTTACGTTATTGCTCTCAGGTCTACCACATGAGGGTTCCCCCGCACACGTACGTAATCATGAGAGGCCCGTGTGAGGTCAGAGTTAACAGAGGAGAGATCAGCATACTTGGGCTAAGCCAGGAGATTTACCTGATTCCAGAGACCACGTTCACGGTCCATAGTGAGAGGGGAGCTGAGATTGAGTCCGACTGTGAAACGCTACTCGTATCACCGTCCGCTGGATGGGAGAACGTCGCGGAACTCATTTCTGCGACGGGAGGAAGGGTTATAGTGGTGGGAGAGCAGGATTCCGGAAAAAGCTACTTTTCAAGGATGCTGTACAATCTAACCGGCAATTTCGCCTACGCTGACCTAGACGTGGGTCAGTCTAGCCTTTTCCTTCCGTCATTCATTTCCATGATAGAGGGAAGTAAACTCTGGTTTCAAAATCCACTCTCCTTCTCTAGGGCTGAGTTCTTTGGGGATATCTCGCCATCAAGGGCCCCAGGCTTGCATTTAGAGCTTTCGTTGAAGCTGATCAGGGATATTGGAAACCTGGTCGTGGACACGGACGGCTGGACTAGATCCTCGGGTGTGGGACACAAGAGAAAAATAATTGAGCTCACGGATCCAGATTACGTTATAGCCTTGGGTACTGAGTCGCTGAGGCTTATCCCAAGAGAGTACAGGCAGAGAACTATCCTGCTTAGAACCCCTCAAATCAGGTTCAGGAAGACAAGAATCAACAGGCGGAACAACAGGAGAGAGCTCTATCAGAGATATTTCACAAAAGCTAGGGAAATAAAGGTGAACGGATTCGGAGGAAGGCTGGGGATTACTGGAAACTCCTGCTATCTTAATAACTATCTCAACGGCCTCATGACTGCCGTCATCATAAATGAAAGGATAGTTGGTGCAGGCCTTATGAAGGTAGACGACGAGCTCCTCATCAGGACGCCAGTACCCTTTTTCGATGATTTCGTCCCAGGCTTTATTTCATTGGATGAGGGATGGATGGAACGCAGATTAACCTAGGATTGAGGGGCCCCTCTCTTAAATAATTCATGGAGGCAAACATGATTTAATGAAACTAGTTGTCATAGAGGGCATCGATGCATCTGGCAAGACCACGTTAGCTACCAAGCTCGCCGAATCGCTTTCCCCTAGGTTCAGAGTATTACTTACTCAAGAACCTTTCACTGACGATATTAAGCAACTTCTTGAGAAGTATAAGTGGAATGACCAAGTGCTCCTGGCCCTACTATTCTCCGCGGACAGAAGAATTCACGTGAAGTGGATGGAGTCGCAGAACGTTGATCTAATCATTAGCGATAGATATTTCTTCTCGACGCTGGCATATCAGGGGGTTGGGGCGGATCAGGAATGGCTTGAATCTCTTAGCTCAATCTTTCCCCTTCCGAGCCTCACAATACTCCTTGACGTGCCAGTATCTGTTGCACTGGAGAGACTCAGGAGTAAACGCGACTCCCTAGATTTTGAGGAAAAGAGAAGATCGCTGGATCGGGTGAGGGAGAACTACCTGTCCCTGTCCAAGAGATATAACTTCAAGGTACTGGATGGAACTCTTCCCTTGGAAAAACTCCTGTCTATTTCTCTTGAGTTTGTGCGAGATCTCTTATCCTCTTCAACCTCTCCAAGGAGTCCAGATACCTGATCAGCTGGACAATTACCTCAGAGTTCATGGGATCGTTCTTCAACTTCTCCACAACGACGGACATGGAGTCAACTAGGATCTGCTCCGTGTAATCCAGCGATATTCCACGCTTCAGCTTTTTCTCTTCCTCTTCATCTCTAGCTATTATTACCCTCCCGTGAACGGGGCACACTATCTCCCCATTCTTCAACTTATAAAGAGGGCTGTTGCATAGAGGGCACGACTCGCTTAACATGGTCGCGCCTTGCCTCAAAAGTTCCGCTGCTCTTTTTACGCTCTGTTCCGAAGACATTAAATTCAGCATAAACCTAAATTTGGTAACATAAAAAGTATATCGGGTGAAAATGTTGGCAACCCTTTATGACAATGAGGCGAAGATTAAGCAAGCAATAGTTCTGCTTCAGAAGGTGGTTAATGACACAAGCGTTCCCAGAAACATTAGGAGAGCCGCTAGCGACGCAATAAGAAACCTTCAGGATCCGTCATTAAGCCCGGCAGTTAGGGCAGCTAATGCGACGGCGATACTGGACGAAATAAGTCAAGATCCAAACATGCCTTCACAGACTAGGATTTCCATCTGGAACGTTGTTTCGATTCTCGAGACCATAAGAGACTAGTTTTTTAAAGTGCGCGTTTTAAGAGAGTGTTGAGCGGGGGTGCCCGAGCTAGGCCAAAGGGGGTAGGCTTAGGCCCTACTGGAGCAGTCCTGCGCGGGTTCAAATCCCGCCCCCCGCATGTTCATGTCACAGTTCTTACTAGTAATGAAGGCGAGGCAAGTTAATACCCTCAACCAGAGAGTGAGCTTTCCCCAACTGGAAAGTCTACTCCTCCCTGTGTAACGGATCCGAGCGCAAAATCATGACATGGGTTCAGCAGAGTTATGCGAGAACATCATGGCCTTACTGGTCAGTTCCTCCGGCAGCTTTTACTTCTTCAGGTTCCTCATACCATTTTACCTTTTCGCCGACTTTTGCCCTAAGTTTCCATTTCATGGACTTAGGATGAGATTCAATTAGTTTCATAATAGTCTCCAGCTTATCAAGAATAACCTTTCCATATTCTTGAGGAATGGAAGAGAGAAACTCTCTCATTCTATCGAAGTTTATTGTAAAGGTTTTGTAGAAACCCCAGTCATCTGACAGGAGTTCAGCAATATAATTGGAGTCCAATTCCTTATCATAGTCCCTATTCGACACCTTAAACTCATAAAGCAGTGCTGCTATGTCCTTTCTATCGTTCTCGGTGAGATTCACGATTTGCATCTTGGTCAGGAGGAGGTCCGATGGGGGTATGGAAGGTGAATAGAGCTTAAGCCTATCCTTCAAAATCAGTTTGTGACACATTACAAACTCGTCTAGGAAGACGTCTACGTTTGTGTTGAGAACAGGGTCGAAGAATAAAAGGCGATTATATCCGTGTAAGGCGTTAAATCTCTTGTCCGGCTCCATTCCCAGTTTCTGGAGGAGATCAATAATAGCCTTCCTTTGCGAGGATAGACCAAAGTAATCAGCGTCCTTATACGTTCTCGGGAAAAGAGTAGCTCCCTCTGGTGCTATAGCAGCAACAGCTGCACCCCCTATTAGCCTTAATGTGAGGCCTTGTTCATTTCCTGCATTTACTACCTCCAATGCCCTTTTCAAGAGAATTGATTTGTCTACTGGGATGAAACTACACCCATGTACAGGAGTGAAAAATGGTTTATTATTGTTGCATGTCAACGTGAGAGGCGCCGGGAGTGGGATTTGAACCCACGCGGGGTTTCCCCCAACGGCTACCTGCATAGATTAGCAGGCCGCCGCCCTAACCAGGCTAGGCGATCCCGGCACTATGTAAAAAGAGAAACACGATTAAAAAACTTTCACGATGATACTTCGCGTCTCAACAGGTCTTCCGAGAAATAATATCATACAAGATGTTGGGAACCACACGATCTGCACATTAGATTAGAATAAAGATAAAGAAATATCTTTTACCAACACTCAGCAGGATACCAAACCTCTCATGTGTAAGCTCAAGGTTAGAATTTCGGTATTGCTCAAGACAGATTATCGACGTGATAAAGAGTTACCAAATAACGTCTGCAGTCAAGCTACGGTTCACATTGTTGGGTTTAACATGTATCAGAGTCCATTTATTCAAGTCTTACATCCCCTCCAGTCTGACACCTGTCAAGTATTGGACAATACCAGAATCAATTGCCTAAAACAGAGATCTATTTAAGGTTTATCAAACTCTATTAACTAAATTTAATTAGTAGATAATTCTGGGATAAACTATGTTAAAATCAATATCCGTCGTTCTACTAAAAATAAGGATAAGAATTAAGCTCTACATGACTATCATTGTGAATTGATATGGGACTCAAGGAGTTTGTTGTCTCGCTGTTCCAATTAGACAAGGATTGGACTACTAGGATTGTTATGGCAATGCTAGTCATGGGAGTAATTTGGGGATTGCTGGGAGTAATAGATTCTCTCATGGTGAGGATCCAGGAAACCATGTGGGGGTTAAGCGGTACTCTTGTGTTCACCCCACAGGAGTATTTCGCGAGTATAACACTACATGCCGAGAGGGACCTGTTTGGGTTCGCCCAGCAGGTGATATACGCTATCTTCATCTACTTCACCATAAAGCTTCTCAATCTCCAACCTAGGGCCAAGTGGTTGCTCAACATTTCCTTCATTCTAATCAACATTTCCATGATGTTCATGGAGGGCCCAATAGTAATAGCCCCAACTTTTAATGACAATTACTTCAGCGCTACTGACTGGTACTATATATCTCCCATGGGGATACCTAACTACTCCAACTACGTTGTATCTCCTCTCTTCTTCTATGGCTGGCTTCTTCTAGATGCTTTCACTTATCTAGCTGGCATTTGGATCGTCTATCATTACTACATTGCATCCAAGCAGCTTAAGGAGAAACTACCCGTCCCCCTGGTATTTTTCCTCATGAATACGCTGCTTTTCATGATAGGGTATTCCGGGGTGACCGCGGCAGACGTATGGGATGTACTGGCTTTCTACAACCTAGTGCCTCTCAACGCTATTGCTAACCAGATAGCCTTCTGGATTTTCGGGCATGCAGTGGTATACATGGCGTGGATGCCTGCAGTTGGCGCCTTGTATCTACTTATACCAACTCTAGCTAACAAGCCTCTCTACAGCGACAGAATGGGTAGGATCTCCGCTCTTCTCTATCTAATATTCTCCAATAATGTTCCTATCCATCACCTGTACATGGTTAACCTTCCAGTTTCTATCAAGATATTACAGGAAGTTCTCACGTATGCTGTGGTCGTTCCCTCAATGCTAACGTTCTTCAATCTATGGGCCACGGTAAAAGGTGCGCAGGTCAAGTTTAACGTGATAACCGCATTTACGGTAACCTCCTTCTCGGGTGCCATAGCTGCGGGAGTTACGGGTATATCCAATGCGACCATTGCATTTGACGCAATTGTTCACAACACTGACTGGGTGGTCTCTCACTTCCATGCAATGATATTGCTCTCAATTGTCCCGGCCGCAATGGCAGTGCTCTACTTCATGATACCCATGATGACGGGAAAGCAGTGGTTCTCATCCAAGATGGCATGGCTTCACTGGATAGGTTACGTGCTTGGATCAGTTCTCTTCATAGTAGGCTATGAGTTGCAGGGATTTGAGGGCCTTGTGAGAAGGGCAGAGATTTATCCAAGAGTTCCATCTCTAGTTACTGCAGAAGTGATATCAACTGTTGGTGCTGTTATTGCGGAGCTAGCCACACTGGTCTGGTTCCTTAATCTAGTTTTAACCTTAGTCAAGGGCAGAAACATGAACTTGGAGGGAGTAGGTCTTGGCCAACTCATTGGAACCGTGGGAGCAGCTCTGGAGTGGAATGGAGAAAATATTAATATCCCAAGTTTATTCAGTAAAAACATGATAAAGAAAGGATTGAGCGGTCTGTGGACGCTGGGAATAGTGGGCGCACTGATCATAGTAGTTAGCATGTTCCCGCTGGCCTTCTCCGGCAACACCTACAATGCCATGCCTTGGGTGTGGATAGTTCTGCTGTCCATAGGGATAGTACTGATCTCCTACCCCGTATTAAAGGGAGCCAAAAGTTTATGATCATGTTTTTTTAATTTCGTGTGTTTTTAGTTGAGGTGATAAAAATGGACAAAAAGGAGAAATATGAGTTGGCTTGGGCTTTATTCGTGATTATTTTATTCGCTGTTGTTATAGTTGGTACTCTCCCTCAGGACTTCACAGTGGGAGGAGTTCCCAATACACTCTCAGTTCTGAGCAAGGTGTCGTCTCAGGATATTATCAACACTAGGATAGTAGCGGAACAATACGTATTCAAGGCTCAGGAAAGTGGTGCAGTTAATGCTCAGGAACTGGGATCCCCAGTTCTCTATAACCTGATAGTGGCTCATCCAGGCGACTGGCTGAACCTTACCATCACTTCCGCTGACGTTACAGGAAACTTCTACTTCCCGGACTACGCGGACCAGGTAGTGGACGACCAGATAGTTCCCGGGCTAACCACTTACGATGCATTGAGGGTGCCCAATATTACAGGACCCTTCGTTTTCCTCAATGGTGAATATAACGGGCCATGGTTCAGCTATCAGGAGGGCGAACTGCTAGTCCTTCCCACAAACGGTTACTTCTCTTCAACCTCAATTTCACAGCTACAAGCCCAAGACACTAGAGCTCAGACTAATGGTTTAGTAGGAGATCCCTACAATCCGCCCATAGTAACAATAAACGGACCAGTCACCCTAGTCACGGATAAGTACGGTTTGTTCAACAGCTCTGTTCCAGGTCCAACACTGGTAGCTCAGGCAGGCAAACAGGTGACTCTCAACCTGGTGTTCACCACTCCCGCCAGCGACCACAATTACCTGTACAACTACTCGTCCAGCGGTGTTGCCAGTCCCGTGTCCAACGTGATGGTTGGAGTCTATGCAGTCTGGTGGAACGGTACCATAACTCCGGTCGCTCAAAAGCCCATAACCTACAGCACTCCAATAACCTTCACCTTCAACGCAACGGCCCCTGCATACGTGTATGGAATAGTTACCCCAGTCTACAACGTCTATAATCCCCAGGGAATGTCCAACAATTTCATAGGACAGGATAAGGGCTACGTCATGGGAGCCTGGGGGACAATTCTTGTGGAGGGGAGCTAAATGGTGAGCTTCTTCAAGCTATTGGGTATAGGCTACGTACTGGCCATTCTCCTCCTTGTCTGGGAGCTCGTAGATATAACCCTACACTCAGCGGCAGCGCCTTACACAGGCCTGTTTACGGCCATGGCATTCCTGGGATTCATAGCATTCTATCTATTCGTCAGATTCGCTCCCAGCGAGGAGAAATGAGGTCCAAGTAACCTCCTGAAGTTATTCATAATTTTTTCTTCAATTTCCTCTCTTTTTGCTTTCCTTATTTCTGTGAGGGTTTCAATGGTTATCCTTACGTTACAGGGTTCATTTCTGCTCTTGTCAGGTCCCATGAAAGGTGAATCGGTCTCTGTGAGAATGTGATCCTCATGCACATGCTTCGCTATCTCTCTTCTCCCCTTGTCCCTTACGATTATAGGTGGAAAAGACACGAAGCCACCCAATTCCACGATCTTTAAAGCATCCCTTACACTGCCCTCATACCCGTGAATTGCAAACCTCACCCCATAACTGGGGACTAGGTCCAGAATCTCCCTCATTCCACCCCTAGAATGGATTATGAGAGGTTTATTTTGAGCCTGTCCCAGTTGCATGAAAATCTCTAAAACCTCTCTCTGCTTTTTCCTCAAAGTCTCATCCTTAATCCAGAAGTAATCTAAACCAACTTCACTGATTATGGGAGCAATGTTCACCAATGCCTTTATTTGTTCCAGTTCCTGCTCAACCCTTTCTATGAATTCAGGATGAAAACCAATCGCAGGTATAACATTTCTATATCTCTTAGATAATTCCAGCGTAGTTAAGTTAGTGGTAAGGTCCACACCAGCATTCACAATCAGAATCTCGCACCTGGAGAGAACTTGATCTCTGTCGGAATCAAACTCTTTCACATCAATATGAGCGTGAGCATCTAGAAGCATAAAAAAGATTAAAAATTTTGAAGATTAAAAATTATTTCCACGGCTCCCCCATTATGGAAATCTTTACAGCATTTTCCTTCTCGTCATAGATTACCTTTACAAGATCCCCTTCCTTTATCTGGAATTTTTGCCTGATCTTTGCAGGAATCGTTACTTGATAATTCCTGCTGACCTTTACTATCTCTTCAACTTCCATTTAGATCACTATGATACCTATCTATTGGAAGAGGTATATAAATCTTTTCTAAATGTGTAATTAAATGTTCTAGGTCTTTAAGTGAGAATATGGTCTCTAGTGGAAGAATTCACATAATTATATTTACTCCTATTATCTCTTATTTTGTATAACGCCTTTTCTCCAAGGGGTAGTTCAAATGATATCCATAAATCGTTAGGAAAAAATATATATAGCTCGTGATTACATTCTTTATTTGTGGTTATAATGTCTCAAAGTCAGATAAGTGGAGCTAGAATAAAACTACCTTCAGGGAAAGATGCTGGTTTAGTAGATATACTCTCCTTTTGTTACGGATTGTCCGAGACTGACGTTCAGGTTTTGATGGGGTTAATGAGGGGAGGAGCCAGAGGAACTGAGGAACTGGAAAAGGAACTGAAGCTGTCCAAGGCTTCAATAAACAGGAGCCTTAACAAGTTGCTTGAAATGAACCTAGTCATGAGGATTAAGGAGCCAGGAAATAAGGCTGGAAGGCCTAGATATCTTTACAAGGCGAAGGAGTATAACGACCTCAAGGGAAAAATGTTGAGCGATATAAGAGATTGCTCAGAGAAGATGGCTGAACTTGTTAACCAGGAATTCAAGCCCTTAGAGGTAAAAGCTTAACTTCTCCAGGAGTTTCTTTAACCTTTCCTTAAAGTCATTCTTTTGATATACCACTTTTCCTTGAATTATCACCTTTTCAACTTCTCTGGGAGGGTTGTAAACCAGGTGGGAGAGGAGCCTCTCTCTTACCAGGGGGTATAGATCATCCTTATTGAGCAGGACAAGGTCAGCAACGTATCCCGGCTTGATCCCTCCACCACGTATGCCCAACATCTTGTACCCGTTGATGGTTGAAGCCTTAAACACGTCAGTAGCCGTTATCCCCGTGGACCAGTAGTTATGTCTCTGAAGTAAAACAGCCGTCTTCATCTCATGGAACATGTTGAGCGAGTTATTACTTGCCGCGCCATCAGTTCCTATGGTAACGTTGAGTCCCTGATCCAATGCCTCCTTCATGGGAAAAGCTCCTCCGGTGGCAAGTTTCATGTTGGATGTGGGACAGTGTGTTATTGCGATGGACCCCCTTAGATAGTTTAGCTCCCATGATGTTACCCATCCCAGGTGGACCCCATGCACATGCGGAACTAGGCCTTCCCTGTGTATTAACTCAACCGGGAACATTCCATACTTCTTCTTGATCTGAAATACCTCTTCCCTAGTCTCTGAGAGGTGAATGTGAAGATGGTATTCTTGAGTCAGGCTATCCCTTAACTCCCTGAGTTTCTTGAGTTCTGTAGCATAGAGGCTATGAACGTTCACTATGGGCCTGAAGAGCTCGCTCTCCTCCAGTCCTTTCATTTCCCTTATGGTTTCATCTACACTCTTCTCCCGCATGAGTGTAGGTCCAGCCATCGCCCTTATCCCGTATCTGGTTGCGAGATCCCTGACCTGGTCAGGGTTGAAATACATGTCCACGAACGCTGTGGTTCCGGAGGAAAGCATTTCAATTACTGCCAGTTCTGAACCTAAGGCCATGATCTCCCTTGTAAGTTTCCTTTCCTCTTCCCACATTCTGGCCAACCATTCGTGGAGCTCACCATCGTCGAATACGCCCCTCAGAACCGTCATGGCCGAATGAGTATGAGCGTTGACCAGACCGGGTATCACAACGTACTCACTGCAATCCAGCTCGTCTCCCTCAACCTCCCTGCCCACGTATTTTATGTAACCATTATCAATCACAATGTTAGTTGATCTCAAGATCTGATCGTGATCTAGGGCAAAGGAGCAGTTCCTTAACGTATATGTTCTATTCGATATTCCCACTCAAATTCGCCTAGTTTAACAGCCTTACCTTCCACAATTAATTTTCTTTTGAACAGCGGTGCGTTAATCACAAAGGTCTCAGCCTCACCTCCTTCAAAAGCTGGATTGAACCCGAACTTCCTGGACCTTTCCACTATCCTCTCCACGTCCTCCATCGTGATCACCTTTCCCACCAGTTCAAAGGGAAAGCCATACGCCGTGGCAGAGGTTATGATGAACTCAAATCCGTATTCAATGAGCTCTTTCATATAACGTTCCTGGTCCTTTCTCCACAGGGGAGAGTACACCTTCAGGTCCAGCTCGTCCGCTAGCATATTGATGTTCATTCTCTGGTAGTCAGACAACAGCGCGCCAGTGACTATACCCATGGCTCCCCTGGACTTGACCGTTTTCAGTGCCATTCTGAGGTCAGATAGTTCAGCATCTTTTTCCCCTGATGACCTTACAGTAACGAGCGGGATCCCCAAGACCTCCGCCTGATATTCTGTTAGCTCTACGTTATTGTACTGAAACATCCAGGAATCCTTTCTTTTGGGTAGAATGGTCACCAGACACTCTACTTCGAATCCCTTCAGTATAGCCCAGTGCAGAGCAAAAGTACTATCTTTTCCACCCGAAAAAAGGGAACAAACTTTCATAACAAAAAAGAGCTAACTTTTAATATATTAAGCGTACTTCTACCTCATTATTTCTTCTTTTCGCCAGACTGCTGTGGCTGGCCTTGTGCCTGTCCCTTCTTCTCCTTTCCCTTTGCCATTAGGGATCTGATTTAATAGTAACCTGTGAAGTATTTTAAAGATTATTCACGTATATCATCCTAAAAACTAATGTAGAAGAACAAGGATAATAGTGATATCTATTTTGTACCTTAGGGTAAACTTCTGAATATATACATGATCTATCATAGGTGAGTCCGAAATTATTTTTAATTTTCTCTAGCTAGAGTATTATCAAATCTCATGGAGGTAATCATAGTCGCACCTTGTTCTTGAGCTATAGAACAGATAATCTTTCCGTATTACTTAAAATTCTAGTATTCCAGAAGAGATGTTGTACCTTCCAGAGATCGCTCAACCTATTTACGTTGAGCAGGGACCTTAACCTGGGATCCAACATGGCAACTTCCCTGTATCCTGCAATGTAGATGGAGGGCGAGTTGACTATGAGATCAGTCATGGAGTTAAAACTGTTAATACTGCTCCTCAGATAGCTGAGGGAATAGCACGATAACAATGGCTGAATTCTACCGCACGTGAGTGTGGTGGCCACATACTCCTGTTTGGAGCATAACATTTCCACAAGTTCCCTGGAAAGGAAGGGAAAGTCGCATCCTGTTACGAAAACCTTTTCCCCAGAGATATGTTCCAGGGCAAGTTTGAGCGCCTTAAGTGGTCCTTCCTTCCACCTGTCATGAACGATTTTTCCGTTAACATCTCTAGGCCTGTCCGTGACAACAATGGGAGATTGAAAGAGATCAGCCACTCTCCTCAACATTGATTTGCCGTCAATTTCGAACTCGCATTTGTCCGTGCCGAATCTGGTGGAATTTCCTCCTGCCAAGATCACAACATCAAAGGAATCTCTGAACAACTATTTCTTCGCCCTCCCTGTATGTTGTCCCTCTCCTCAGTATGGTAAACCCTGAGGCCTTACCCAGCTCGCTATATAGACCTACGCCCCATCTAAGGGGGAACGCCCTATCTCCATCAAGTTTGACGAGATACGTGGAATCCATCTTGTGATCCACTGTGACCTCGCTTCCCAGTCTGCACTTAACATACTCCCTCAATTCCATTCCCGTCATCCTCGTGAGTATGTGAAGCCCGTGCTCATGAAATGTTGTAACCGCTGACACTATTTGACCCGGCAGGACAAGAATCGGTTTACCCGAGACTATTCCCACGGCTCCCCTCTTTATTACGTTGGTGGACACTCCCTCAAAGAGCAGTTTCCCCATCTCAGAGATGGCCCTCTTCACGAAATCCCTCTCGCCAACTGAAGAGCCACCAATTGACAAAACGAAATCGAAACCCCCAGCGCATTTGGAGATCATCTTCTTTACGTCATCAAGGTTATCCCTGGCTATCCCCTGATAATGGGTTCGCCCGAACCTCTCGAGTAGTTTCATGAACGCTGGTCCGATGGAGTCAGGTATTCCATCCCCTTCGGATCCCCATGGAACTATCTCGTCGCCGTTTCCGAAAATACAGAAGGAGATATCTAGAACCTCAACCTCGTTTATCCTCTGCTGTAGAAGAATTGGAAGGTGGTAAGGAGTCAGGTAAGTTCCCCTGGGGATAAGAAGCTCTCCCGCCTTCACGTCCTCTCCCCTTTGGCGAACATCCTTTCCCCTGCTCACCGGCCCGTTAATCGTGAGGGTATTGCCCACTACCCTGGTGAACTCTGCCCTGGCAACGGTGTCAGCACCAACGGGTAGCGGTGCGCCGGTGGTGATGTAGTACGCCTCTCCCCTTCCTAGGGTAGGCAATTCCCTGGTTGAGGGGAAGAGTTTCCCAACTATTCTCAGTTCCTTCATTTCCTGCAGGTCACTGAACCTGAATGCGAACCCATCCATGGCAGAGATGTCCCTTTCAGGCGTGTCCCTGAGGGCTATCACGTCCTCCGCGAGAACCTTTCCCACCGCAGACATGAGATCCAGTCTTGCCCTTCTGACGGGCGACACTGACATGTTCTCAATGAGGGATCTAGCTTCATCGATTGGAATGAGCATTCATAATCCATCGATATTCCCAGTTAATATGGATTGCATCTTTCAGATAGTGGGAAAGAAGGATAGCGGGAAAACGCTGGTAATAGAGAGAGCTGTCTCAGCCCTAAAGGAGAGAGGTTTGACCGTAGCTACGGTGAAACATACCCATCACGAGATAAACCCTTCGGGAAAGGACACAGCGCGCTTCATGAGTGCTGGATCTGACGTGACAGTGTTGCACAGCAATGATTGCGCTCTCCTCTGGAGATGTTCCTCTCCCGATTACCTAGATCTGATTCCCGCCGATGTCATCCTTGTGGAGGGTTTCGCTGATAGGGATCTGGGTAGGAAATTCTTGGTGAATAACCCCTCGGAAGCTGATGAGTTAGTGAGGGAGATAGTGGAAGAGGCCTCTCAATGCAAGCATAGCGTCTCCCTTGAGGTATTTCCTGAACAAAAAGATAAAATGGTATACATGACGCTTTATAGGTTAATGAAAAAATGGGGAATTAAAGAGGTAAAACTTCTTGATTGAAGGCTCAGAGATTATCTCGCTGGATTGTTCCTCAACTGTTCTAGACACGATATTCTTCATGAAAACTAACAGAATAAGAAGGATTGTGGTCACGTGTGAGGGCAAGATGGCCGGGCTGTTTACCGTTGATGAGGCCATGAGGCAGATCTTGGAGAGGTCGGTTGAAGACAAGCTGAGTAACGTGAAGCTGAAAAGGATAATCCAGGTGAAGGGAGACCCACTAGAGATAGCTAAGGCTATGATGCAGAACTCTGTGGATGCTGTAATAGTGGATGGAAAGATTGTGACAGAAAAGGACCTGGTCAGGGGTTACGAGTGGAGCGATGAGGAAAGAATGTTCGATCTGGCTGTGAGAGCAATTACCGTGGAGGGATTCACCAGGCTCTCAACTGCGGCCGAGATAATGGTCAGGAACTCCATAAGGCACTTGCCTGTGGTCGAAGATCAACCACTGGGAATGATATCTGCAAGGGACATTGTTTATAGATTTTCAGATAAGTTAACTCTTCAGGAGGAAGTGAAGCAGGTCATGGTCCCCTACCTGGTTAAGGGCGACACAGGCATCAGTTTAAGGGATGGTGCGGAGCTCATGATGCAGAAAGGTGTGGGAAGTCTAATCTTTTCTGTAGATCACAGTTTATATATTGTTACACTTAAGGACCTTATCAAGCATATTTATATGTACTCAATGAAAGTTTAGCATGGCTTTCGTTTGTCCTGTTGATAGACTTCCCCTATCTAACGATCTCAAATGCCCCAAGGGCCATGCATACAGGGTTGTTGACGGAATCTATGATTTCCTCCAGCAGGAGCCCAAGAGCAATGATATCCTTGAGAAAGTGGCACCACTTTATGAGGATGTATGGGCCCCTCTTGGGTTCCTGATCACGGGGAAAGCCACCTACTCGTCTGTACTCAGGGATGTGGCCTCTCACTCCTCTGGAAGGGAGTTCTTGGACGTGGGAACCGGTCCTGGAAAGATATTTGAATATGTTAAATGCGAAAACTGTTACGGGCTTGACATTTCTCTGAAATTTCTCAGGATTCTCAAGGAGAGAAGGCCAAGGGTTATCGCAGTGAGAGGGGACGCCGTATCTCTTCCCTTTGGGGATGAATCCTTTGACGGCGTTACGTCCATGTTTGTGATACATATGTTCCCCGACCCATCAAAGCCAGTCTCTGAGATCTCTAGGGTGTTGAAGAGAAACGGGAAGTGCACAATGGGAGTGCTCACCAGAAGAGGTAGGATTGCTGAGTTGCTTTCAAAGTGGTGGAAACTGGAGTTGAGGCCGGAGAGCTTCTACGTGGGCATTTCGGAAAGGTTTGAGCTCAAAACTTCAAGCATCAGGCAGATGGGTCCATGGTCCTTAATAAATTGCGTAAAAACATCAGGGTAGGGACCACAGGGCTATGGCAAACAGTATGTACGAGACCCCATTCACGACCTCTGCAATCTTAACAAGTAAACCCTGAAGGAAGAGGGCGTATATGCCTATGTAAAGGCCCATGAATATACCAAAGAAGAACATGCTGAACACAACGTAAGCTGCTAGATCACCTTCGCCCATGAGAAGGTAATATAGCCTCTTGTTATTAGTTATCCCGAAAATAATTCTCTCCGCTCCCAGTATAAGGCCCACGTAATACAGGATGTAGGGATTGAAGGTAGCTATCATTTCAAAGAGATTAAAGGGTACTTTGTCCACAAGGTATACTGAGGAGAAAAACATCATCGAACCTATCAGTATGCTGACTACTCTCCTCGTTACTGCCCTATCGACATTGGCCATGTGTATACACCTGCATAGGTTTCATTTAACTCTATGTCAAAAACCTCCCCTAGGAGAAGTCCTCCCAGTGCGCCTATGAATAAACCAGGGATACCACCCAACTTCAGCCCAAGAGACGCTCCCAGCACGCCTCCTATACCCTTTCCCAGGTAACTGTCGTTAACCTTAAAAACAGTGGCAAAGTTCTGTCCGCCCTTCCTCCCAGCCTTTCCTAGGAAAAATGCAGCCTCACTAATTGCCTCTCTAAGCTCCTCAATATCGTTTGTCCTGTAAACCGTTGAGTATATCTCTTCGTCTCCGTTTCTCTTAGCCATATAGGGGATAAAACCAGCCCTCCTGATTCCCGCCAAACCTTCCGTGTCCCTTCTTTCCGTGGTCACTCTAAAAATTACCTTAAACATCAAAGAATTGTTTGTCCTCACGCTTAAATATTTTTGTTGATTCGAGCTTCGTACCTTAATCTTTTTACCAACGTACTACTCTATCATATTTGGCGATCCCATTGACGGGAGATAGTAAGAAATTCTATGCAATTGTGAAAGTAGATAACGTGGAGGTTCCTGATGGTTTGTCCAAGACCGGCCTCCACGACCATATCTCATCTGCGGTTGACGAGGTTATCAATAACGTAAAGGCCTACCTTAAGGACCAGGGGATTATGGGGAAGTTTAACGCCCATATTGAGGTATTCGCCAAGGAGGAATCGGTCACCAGACTCATTGAAAGTATAAAGACTAAAATCAAGGCGTGAGAAATAGAGTTTATGTCAGAATTATCTGAGCCACTGGAAAATTACCTTAAGGAGATCTACGAGCTTGAGGAAACTAAGGGTAATGCCAAGGTCGTGGATCTGATAGAGGCTTTCTCAATATCCCCAGGTACCATAAGTAAGGCATTGGATAGGCTTGAATCCTTAGGGTTTATAGACAGGAAATCCAGGAGGATTAGGCTCACCGAGGATGGAAAGAGACTTGCCGTGAGGTTGATTAGATCTCATCGCCTTTCTGAGAGACTCCTCACAGACGTAATTGGTCTGGACTGGATCAGAGCTCACGAGCTCGCTCACAGGCTGGAACACATCTGGCCGGAGGACGTACTGGATAAGATAGATGAGGTTGTGGGTCATCCCAAGACCTGTCCCCATGGGCATCCAATTCCAGGTAGGGAAGAGCAGGTCGAGGGGATACAGCTAAGTGAAGCGAAGCCCGGAGAATACACGGTGCTCATGATTGTGAAGGAAAAGGAGTGGATACTGAGAATGGCAGATTCTCTCGGACTCTTACCCGGGAGAAAGGTGAGGGTGGTGCAAAACTCACGCGGAGAGGTTAAGATTCAGAACGATGATAGGGAAAGCGTTGTGCCCAGATCGCTCACGGAACAGGTGATAGTTCGTGGAACTCAATGACCTTCAAAAGCTGATCCTGACACATATCTACAAGTTCGGACCAGATAACCCCTGGTATATGGCCAGACGTCTCATGGGAGAAAGTGGATGGGCCCCAAAGTATGATCCTGATCTGGTGGAGAAGGAGTGCGTGGAGCTGGAGAGGCTGGGTTATCTAGTTAGATTTCAGGGCTCACTAAAGAGGTCAGTTACGTCCTCGGTAAAGCCTTGGCTGAAGGTGAAAGCTAAGGAGATGGGAACCAAGCCCAAGGGGATATATTACGACCTCAGCAGGGAAGGGAGAAAGGTCGCATCTCAGCTCTATAAGGAGTTGAAGAAGGGTTGAGACTTGGTAAGATACTGAGCGAGAACAAGAGCTTCAGGTTTTATTGGGCTTCCATCTCCCTTTCCCACATCTCTGGAATAATGTTCAATGTAATAACAGCTTACATCCTTTTGCTGGTCTCTCCTTCCTTTTACTCTCTGGTCGTCGGAGGAACCATGCTGGCAGGCGCCTTGATACGCCTTCCCTCCGGGTATATCAGTGATTCGCTTGACAGGAGAAAAGCCCTCATGCTGACAAGGCTATCTCAGGCAGGGCTCATGCTGTTGCCCATCCTGAGTCTCAAGCTAACCCCAGTTTCCTACATCGCTTTCAACCTACTCACCTCTCTCAATGGTCCTCTCTCCGCAGGCCTTGTGCAATCCGTTATGGAGAGAAGGCAGGTTCTGGGAGGGACTTCGCTTAACTCGCTTACCATCTCCATTTCCTCCGTCATAGGAGGTCTAGTTAGCCTTTCCTATCCGGCTCTGGGGATTACGCTATTTCTCTCCATTGCGTCACTGATGAGAGGATTGACGGTGCTCTTCATAGGAAATGTCAGGGTCAGAGCCAGGAAAGAGGAGCACAGGGGGAAGATTCCCAAGGGGTTACTGCTTTATCCAGTACTAGTTTTCTCTTTTCTCGACGTAATCCCGGTAATGATGAACAGCCTGGTTTTCGTGGTGTCATCAATTGAACCTTCACTTGCGCTGGTGAGCCTGCTAACCACAATGGGGAACGGAATAGGGGCGATTCTGAGCGGCGAGAAGATAAGGGAAAGTTCGGTGAAGGTATGGGCCAGGGCTGGTTCACTGCTCCTAGGCTTAGTTCTTGTAATGATAGCCCTATCTCCCCTTGACCTGGTTTATGCGTTGCTGGTGATCAGGGGGCTTCTGAGCTCTATTCAGTCCATTTCCATCAGATCAGATCTCAGGCTCAGGGTTCCCAATAGCCTGATGGGAAGAACCTGGGGTCTCATCACCACCATCTCGTCGCTTGTGGCCTCCACGCTTGCGCTTTCCTACTCATTCATTGTTGGCGTGGTTGGGACCAGGCTTCCGGTTGTTCTGGTGGGATTAGCCCTTTTAACTGTAGGGTTCCTCATGATGTATCGTGGATCAGGTAGTAGAGAGGGTGCTGGCTCTTTCGGATCCGAGGAGAGCATTAGAGAGGAAAGTACAGGTAAGGAGTAACGAGTTGGTAGTGGAGGGGGCGAGGTTTCGCTTCTCCAAACCTCTCGTGATATCAGTGGGCAAGGCCTCAGTGAGGATGGCCAACTTCTTCTTGGAAAGGTTGAGCAGTTATCAGGCAATTGTGATTAAGCCCAAGGGAGATGGCCTCAACGTTGAGGGCAATGCCACGGTTATACAGTCTTCCCATCCCTACCCAGATGAGGATAGCTTCAGGGCTGGGAGGCAGGTGAGAGAAGCCCTCACATCCTGGGACTACGATCTTGTTATCTTTCTCCTGTCTGGAGGCGCGTCCTCCCTTATGGAGGATCCAATTCCTCCACCCTCCAGTTACGTGGAGGCCATGAAGAGGCTTGTGATATCTGGACTTGGAATAGATGAGATTAACGTGGTCAGGAAACATCTCTCAAAGGTTAAGGGTGGAAGACTTGCCACCCTGAGCAGATCTCCAGTGGTTACTCTGGTTGTGAGTGACGTTCCAGGAAATGACCTATCGGTGGTGGGAAGCGGGCCCACACTCCCAGATTCCTCTACCGTGGATGAGGCGAAGGAACTCTTGGAACAGTTGAACCTAGACCTGTCAGAATATCTAGAGGAAACACCAAAAAGGCTGGACAACTCTTGGGCCTTTCTCATTCAAAGTGTGGATGACGTTCTCCAAGGCCTTACTGATATGCCTGGAGCAACTATACTTTCCAGCGAAGTTAGGGGAGAGGCCAGATCCTTAGGGGCATTTCTTGCCTCTATTGTGAATACCAGGAATTCCGGTCTCAAGAGACCATTCACTCTCCTCTTGGGTGGAGAGCCTGAGGTGACGGTGAGGGGTCCTACAGGCAAGGGCGGAAGAAATGGTGAGGTTTGCCTGTCCTTCTTGGAATGGGTGAGGGTGCCAGAGGTTAAGCTATACGCTATAGCCACAGACGGTGTTGATGGAAATAGCGAGTACGCGGGCTGCGTGGTTTCAGGGGGAACGAATGTGTCCAAGAGGGAAATAAGGAAAGCCTTGGAGGCTCACTCATCGTACGAGTTACTTGAGAAAATGGGAGCCGTGATTGCCACTGGGCCCACTGGAACTAACGTAAATAACGTCTACGTTCTTATGGCTCCCTGAGTCCTTATCTTCTTCTGTAACATCAGAAGACCTCTAGCAATGGCCTCAGGTCTTGTGGGGCATCCCGGTAGGTAGAGGTCAACCGGTATTCCCACGTCAGAGGGAAGTACCGTATTGTAGGAATTCCAGAATATTCCTCCCTCAAGGATGCACGCGCCTAGGGCAATAACGTACTTGGGCTCCGGCATCTGATCGTATACAATCCTAGCTGCTCGAGCCATCTTCCTAGTTAAAGTTCCCTCAATTGTCAAGATATTTGACTGCCTAGAGGAAGCGAAGGGAAGCATTCCAAATCTCTCTGCATCAAACCTTGCTGCGGCGAACGCCCCGAACTCAGTTCCGCAACAGCTAGTGGTGAAATGCGGGGGCCACAACGAGAACGCTATTCCCCAATCCCTTAGGGTTTTCACCGGTTTCCTGTTGAGTAACCACTGCGCAGCCTTGCGGGCCGACTCCTCCAAGTTTCCTGTGAGAAGTAATTGATCGCTCATTGTTGATCACGGTAGAAGTGGCTTTAGGTCCTAATAAGTATTCTATTTTAGAAGTTGAAAATAGTGACCAAATTTAATTCTTAGTTTTTAAATTTCTTTAGACCTGTTCTATGTTATTTACGGTTTGAGGCTCATCACTCTTCAGAGATCACCTCATCTATCATCGGTCATGCGTCAGTAAAGAGCGCCTATGCCATCAATTAGCCTCGGAGGTTCCTCATCACTCAAACATAAAACAGAGATTATCCATAAAAGCCTAAATGATTGTGCTGAAGGTTGATCCTCTCAATCCGGAAATAGACCTCATCAGGAAGGCCGCTGAAGTGATCAAGTCTGGCGGTCTAGTTGCCTTCCCCACAGAGACCGTATACGGACTGGGCGGTAATGCGTTCGATCCAAAGGCCGCAGAGAAGGTCTTTAAGGCTAAGAGAAGACCCATGGATAATCCTCTCATAGTGCATATAGCTGACCTCAATCAACTGGAGGAGGTGAGCGTGGAAGTTCCACCTGAGGTCCTGGATTTTGCGCAGAGAGTCTGGCCTGGTCCGCTAACCTTCATACTCAAGAGAAACCCCAAGGTTCCCCTCGAAACAACAGGTGGACTTGACACTGTGGCGGTGAGAATGCCAGCTCATCCAATTGCGCTTCAGCTAATTAGGGAAAGCGGGGTACCTATTGCCGCACCCAGTGCTAATCTGGCCACTAAGCCAAGCCCGACCCTTGCGGAGCACGTTATTCAGGACTTAGACGGTTCGGTGGACGTGGTAATTGATGGCGGAGAGACCTTTTTCGGGGTAGAGTCCACCATCATAAACCTCACTGTAGCTCCTCCAGTTCTTCTTAGACCTGGTCCGTTCACGGTGGAAGAGCTTAACTCCCTGCTGGGTGAGATTGTGGTTCCAAGGGAGGTTACCGAAGGGGGACAATTTAGCGTGGCCTTGGCCCCAGGAATGAAGTACAAGCATTATGCGCCCAGTAAGCCCCTTTACTTGGTGGAGAAGAAGTCCATCTTCAAGGAAGTGGTTAAAACACTGAGACAGAGAAAGAGGGTAGCAGCTCTCTGTTCCCAGGAAACCTGTGAGGATGTAGAGGAGCCAAAGATAATCCTCGGGACTAGTGAAAATCTATACACCGTGGCCAAGAATCTGTTTAAGTCCTTCAGGGAACTTGATTCCATGGACGTGGAGATGGGCGTCATGGAACCCTTTCCTGAGAAGGGAATAGGACTTGCCATAATGAACAGGGCAAAGAAGGCCTCAGCTCACATGATAATACACTCAGTTGAGGAGGCCAGGCAAATTGCAGGTAATTAGGCTCGAAAGGGTCACGTCCACACAGGACTTCGCTGAAGCAGTAAGCGAAATGGTGGATGGGGATTTCGTAGTTGTTGCTCAGGAACAGACAAAGGCCAGGGGAAGATATGGAAGGGAGTGGTATTCCCCTAGAGGTGGATTGTGGGTGACTTATGTCATCAAGAACTTTAACGTAGAGGAAATTGGGATCTCCACCCTGAAGGTGGCGCTCTCGATCAGGAATGTCCTCTCAAGGTATGTTAATGCCAAGATAAGGTGGCCCAATGACATTGTGATAAATGACAAGAAGGTATCTGGTGTTCTGCTGGAGGCTATCACCATGGGAGAAAGGGGCACAGGTTTCATTGGTTTTGGGGTGAACACGAACGTAACCTCATTTCCTCAGGGGATAGTTGCCACTTCACTCAAACTGGAGCTGGGACATGAAGTCGATAATGACTCCCTCCTTGAACAGATACTTGACAAGATAGGGGGGTATATGGTCAGGGATACGGACAGGATTGTTGCTGAGCTCAATGAGAATCTATCAATAGCAGAAAGGGAAGTTATCCTGAAGGGAAAGGATTGGGAAAAGAGATGCACGGCTCTCTTCGTGGACAAATTGGGAAGACTGGTTACCGAATGTGGAATTTTTGAGGTGGAAGAGGTTCTAAGGCTTGAGACGCCGTAGTGCCTCCCATAAACCCTCCAGGTATGACGGATGGGGTACCATCAGTTCCCTGGCGTCCTGTACATTGACGTGGAGTTGCATGAGAAGGGCTAGCATGGAAATTATGTCCTCAGCTCTTTCACTGAAGGCCACTCCGCCCCTTAATGTTCCATCCTCATTCACGCAGACCTTGATGAAACCCTCGGTTGATTTCTCAGCAACTGCCCTTACCACTTCCGTCATCGAAAGTTTAACGCATTTTCCTTCAGTTGCTCCGACGTAGGCTATTTCAGGGTGGGTGTAAAGGACCTTGGGCACAGCATCGCCCCTATATCTCCTTCTTAGCCCGCTGGCGTTAAGGCCCGCAACTATTCCCTTGTGAATTGCCTCATGGGCTGTGAACGTTCCAGTAACATCTCCCGCCGCATAGACCCTATTAACCTTGGTTTCCATGTATTCGTTCACGCTTATCCACTTGTTACCAACTAGGTCTTCGAAACCCTTTACTGCAGGTTTACGGCCAAAGGTAAATACCACGAGGTCAAAATCTTCTGGTTGTCCGTTTATTTTCACCCTTTCTGAGATTTCTGCCGTGGAGTTAGTCCTGACGTCTATCCCCAGCCTTTTGAAATGGGAGGTCACGCTGACCCTGAGATCCCTATCGTGGCCCGGAAGAAGTTGATCCTCCCTCTCCACTATGGTTACCTTCTTCCCAGCCAGGTGGAGTAACCACCCGTATTCCACACCACCTACTCCACCGCCTATCAGGAGAACGGAGTTAAAGCCTCTGTCCAGAAAGTGAAGGTCGTCTGATGCTATAGTACCCGGAATATTAGGTTTCTCCGTCCCAGTTGCCACCACTACAGCATCCGACTCAAGGGATTGTCCGCCTACCTGTACCTTTCCAGAGTGCAGTTCGGCCTCTCCCCTAACAACCTCCACCCCAGCGGACTCCAACATGTACTCTACACCCTTGCTAACCCGCTGGACTACAGACCTAGCGAGGTCCTCAAGTTCGGAGTATGAGAATTCCACCGATTTACCATATTTTCGGGCAGCGTAACTCAGGAAGAGGGGCGACATCATCGCCTTAGAGGGTATACAGCCGAATAAAACACATGTACCGCCAAGCCTTTCTGACCTGTCCACCAGTGTAACCTTAGCCCCCTGTTCAGAGGCTGTCAATGCGGAATAAAGGCCTGCAGGTCCAGAACCAACTACAGTTAGTTTCATGCTAGATCTGAATAAAAACAGGAATAAAGGTTTACTTTACCACGAGGACGGGCATCTTGGCCTCGTGAATAATTCTAGATGAAACACTACCTAGGAACATCCTCTTTATTGTGGATAATCCCCTGCTCCCAGTCACTATGAGATCCACTCCGTTCTTGGAGGCGTAATCCATGATGGCCGTTGCCGGGTCTCCCTCCACTATCACGCCCTCAGCCTTTACACCGGCCTGATCTGCCATCTTCTTTGCGGTTTCAATGTCAGCTTTAGCCTTGTTGTAGAGGGACTCAATTACATCAGGCGGCACTGGACCTATTCCCGCGCCCAGAAGCACCGAAGTGTCCACCACTTCCACAACATCCAGCTTGGCCTCATACTTCTTTGAGAGGTCTATTGCCACATTTAGAGCTCTCTTGGCGTTCTCGGACCCGTCAAACGCAACTAAAATATGTTTAAACATATTCTCAGCCAAAAATAGGAAAGGGATCTTTTAAATCTTCGCGATTTTCGGTTCCTACGCACTTATTAACACTGTTAAGAGACAATGGTAAGTCCCTCTACGGCCAGATCAGGAGACTCAATTGCCCATACGCGCTTACGGGAGCCTACCTCTCCCTTGACTCCCCTCAGTAGAGTCTTTAAGTCACCTGATAGCACAACCTCCCTGACTCCCACTTTCTCTCCCTTTCTCACAACCCACGCAACTGGAACCACAACTCCGAACTCTCCAGTATCCCAGTTACTGGTGTGGACTCCTTGGACTTGGTCCACTACCAAGTCATTTTCCTCCAGTTCCTGTTTTTCATCGCAGAATATCTGCATGAGAGATGGGCCCACACTGGGAGTTGACATGTAAGATCTAACTGCAGAGGCAGAATTGGGAACTCCCATCTTCCTTGACCAGTACCAGTTCGTTAGAACTCCCTGAAAGACGCCCTTCCCAATAAGGGTCCTCTCTGAAGTGGCCTGACCCTCTCCATCAAATGATCTGCTCAGTTCCGACTTCTCATTCCTTGGATTGTCCACTACGGTTATCATTCCATAAACCTGTCCTAAATCCAGTGGAGATCTTTTCCTGTACACGTTCTCCCCATTCACGGAGTAGGAGAGGAGCGGATAGAGCAACTCGGAGATAGCCTTGGTGTTCAGAACAATCCTGCTGGGTTTAGTCTCAAGCTTGATTCTGCTCTTCGTGACGCTTACCTTCTCCACGACACTCTCCTTGAGTTCGTCTGTCTGGATCTCCTTGAAAGATCTACCCGATCTCGACTCGTAAATCTCAGGAGTGACAATGGCCTGGTCCTTGTAGTTGGCCGTTACCCCAGCGTGGACCGAGGATCTAATCTCACTCACGTCTAGACCTTCCGTATTAACAACACCCACCTTCACCCTCGTTGCAGAGGCGTAGAGTCCCACAACATTGACCTTTTCCTGCAGGTCCTCCAATGACTTTAAGGTCTCCTTGGAGGGTTCAACCAAATCCTCCCCGCGATCCAGGGATAACAACGACGGTTTGCTGGCCGGAGGGATCTCATTGTTAGGATCTCTCTCTGAGACCCTGAGCACGGAGATGGCCCTATCCAGAACTTCGTCAGTCAGGTCTGTGCTGAACGCGAAACCAACCCTTCCATCCTTGAAAATCCTGACACCGTAACCCATCTCTTTCAGATTACTGGATTGGTACTGTTTCTCCTTAGCCAGGCTATACTCCCATCTTTCCACGTAATATATCTCGCACGCGTAACCTAGGTTCTTTGCCCTGTTAACCAAGGAGAAGGGATCACTCATTTCCTCCCACCTTAACCCTGACCTTGATGTAAGGACCTCCCGTACTCACTGGGACGCTCTGTCCTCCCTTTCCGCAGTACCCTGGCCACATTCCAAAGTCCTTGGAGATGCCGCTTATCCTTCCCAGGGTCTCAAGGGTGTAGCCAGAGATACCAACGTTCCTGAGAGGTTCCGTAACTTCCCCCTTCACTATCCTGTAGCCTTCCTGAATTCCGAACTGAAATGTCCCATCGGGGCTGGTTTGCCCTCCAAGTGGAGACACCAGGAGATACCCATCCTTGATTTCACGTATTAATTCCTCCTTACTCCAATCCCCTGGCATCATGTAGGTGTTCCTCATCCTGATGAGCATGGGGCTCCTGAAGTCCTCTGCCCTGGCGTTACCCGTGGGTCTCTCTCCCAGATAGGCAGAGTAGTATCTGTCCACCAGGAATTCTGATACAACTCCCCTGTCCACTATCTTCACGTCCCGCGATTCCACTCCCTCATCGTCATAGGGCACGATGCCGTGAGCCATGGGATAATCCGATCTACCCGAGTCCACCACTGTAACGAAATCCTCCGCTATCCTCTTCCCTCTCAAGTTCCCCAGGATACCGTTGATGGCTAAATCGGCCTCAGAGAGATGCCCTAGGGCTTCATGGGAGAATACCCCAACCACATCTGGGGCCAGCACAACATCTGAGTCACCTCCCTTTGGAACCTTACCCCTGAGCTGATTTCCAATTCTCCTCTTGATTGTCTCCACTATCTCGTTGGGGTCAAAGACCTCCAGCGGGTAACCCAGGTAGGTAGCCATCGATGTGCTGGCGGAGGCCACAACGTCTCCCTCCCTTGCTATCGCCCTAACGGAGATGTTGCTCAACTCGTAGTCAAGAGTTATCTCCCTGTCCTCAGAACTGAAGTATTCCTTGTGTATCCTTGAGTTGGTAAACCTCACATTTACGCTTCTTATTCTGGGATCAGCCCTCATTATATCATCCCTCAACCTGATCATATCGTTCATTATCTCCTCTGGTGATTTGGTTACAGGTTTCTTAGTCCTTATCTCAACCCTGTCGTGAAGGGGCGGAAGCAACACAATGTTAACCCTCTCATCTCCATATGCGGATTCAACGGCAGTCCTGACAATGTCTTGGTTCAGCTTGGTGAAGTGAGCGTAACCCCAGTTACCTGACACCAGCACCCTGAGGGAACCACCCTTATCCTTGCCCATGGAAGTGACCTGCCTCATGGTTTCACTGGCGAAAAGGCTCAGCTCATCCACGTCGTAAAGCCTGAGGTCTGAAAAGGTGGCCCCAAGGTCCTCACTCCTCTTCAAAAGTTCATGCAAGATATAAACCTCCTCCCTAAATTTGATTCATGAACGTTGAAAAGATTAGCGTGGCCCTGGATAAGGAGACCCTGAGGAGGCTCCAGATGAGGGCCAAGAGTGAGGGAGTTAGCAGGTCTAGATTAATCCAGATGGCAGTCTCGGAGTACCTGGCAGAGTTCACGGGCAAGGACGAGGAGGTTTTCGGTATCCTTAACCTGGTATACGAGGAGGACGGCAGTGAGGAGATAACTTCCGTGGAGCATCAGTATGAGGCCACAATTATCTCAACCTTACATGTTCACGTTAACGAGAGGCTATGCATGGAGGCAATAGCGGTGAAGGGGAAGAGATACGAGCTTGAGAACCTGGCAAGAAGGCTCAGCGCCATTGGTAAGGTGAAAAAGGCTAAACTCCTCATATCCCTTGAGGTGTGATCGTGAGGATCACAGTCCAGGAGAAATGCGCATCCATGGGTATCTTCCTCAAGCACACTGAAGTCCTGGATATCATCAACGGTCAGGGAAGGTTTGAGGGCGAACTCTCGTCAGTGGAAAGCAGGTACAGGTCCGATAACCCTGAATCGCTCAAGGAAATACCTGTGATAAGGGCGTACCGCGATTTTTACTGGAAGCTGGGTATTGACCCCACTAAGACCAGGCCCAGCGGTGAGGCGCTGAGGAGAAGAGTGGTTAGAACCGGGAAGCTCCCCAGGATCAACGACATAGTGGATGCGGGAAACGTGGTAAGTGCAGAGACCCTCATTTCCATAGGCATATACGATATGAATAAGATGAAGGGCGAACCCATGCTGGTGCTCAGTTCGGGCGGGGAGAAGTTTGAGGGGATAGGAAACAAGGTGGAGATCTTACCCCCTGCTATCCCCATCATGATTGATGGTGAAGGCAAGGTTATGCATATCTTTCCCCACAGGGACTCAGTTCTCACCAGTGTGGACATGTCCACCAGGGATGTCCTGATCTTGGGTGCAGGCGTAGCGGGAATAGATCCATCACTGGTGGAAGAAGCAGTGAGGCTCACTGCTAAGCTATTAAGTAAGATAGGTGGTAAGATTGCCCATGAAGTCCAGTAGCTTGAAGGTTCTCCTTCTGGGATATGGAAATGTGGGCAAGGCACTCAGAAGGATGATCAAGGAGAGAGCGCCCTCGCTGGGGTTAAACGTGACTATAGAGGGAGTTGTCACAAGGAGAGGTATCATGCTGGGAGACTCAGAGGAATTCAGGAAGACAAGGGAAGGAACGCCCCTGGATGCGTTGAATCTTGTGAATCCAGACTTGGTGGTGGATGTGAGCTCAGCTAATTACGAAACTGGGGAACCCTCAGTATCTCTTTACATGGAGGCTCTTTCACGGGGGACCTCAGTGATAACGGCGAACAAGGCTCCACTAGCCTTGAAATATGGAGATATCATGAACCAGGCCAGAAAGCATGGAGCCTCCATAGGGTTTCAGGCAACGGTTATGAGCGGGACACCCTCAATAAACCTTATTCGCCTGTTGCAAGGGTCCACCATCTTGAAGATAAGGGGGATCCTGAATGGGACCACAAACTACATCCTCACGCGCATGGATCAGGGGCTGGATTACTCTCAAGCCCTAAGGGAAGCACAGGAAAAGGGATATGCCGAGGCAAACCCGGAGCATGACGTTAACGGGTTTGATGCAGCCGCAAAGCTCACCATCCTGACCAATTTTGCAATGAACAGAAATATCTCCATCAAGGATGTGGACTTCTCCGGAATAGTTAACGTAACCCCTTCAAGGATAGAGGAAGCTAAACGTAGATCGAGGAAGCTTAAGCTGGTTGCCGTCTCTGAGGGTAAAACCAGCAGGGTCAGCTTGACGGAGGTTTCACCTGAGGATCCACTATATCACGTTGATGGGGTGACCAATACGCTGGACATTCACTCCGATATCCAGGAAGTGGTTATCACAGGGCCAGGTGCCGGTCCACAGAACGCAGCCTTTGGGGTGTTCTCTGATATGGTACTCATGAGCAGGGGGTTGATTTGATTCCAACATTCTAGATTTACATTTATAAGTGGCGAATACTACAATAAAAAACGGGATTAAGTTGGCTACTTCCATTTCAGCCAGGCTGATATATTACGCTAAGCTGAGCAAGCCAAGGATTATTTGGTTGCTGGATTTAGCTGCCCTCTCAGGTGCATTTCTTTCAGGCAAGCTTATGCCCTTGAACATCCTAGCAGTGTTGGTAGGGGGAACATTTGCTTCGGCTGGATCCATGATAATTAACGAGGGAGTAGAGATAGACAAGGATAAGGTTATGAAGAGGACCTCCAAGAGACCTACAGTCATGGGCTACGTTTCACAGAAGGAGGCTATCTATGTGGGAGTTGCCCTTCTAGCCCTAGGTACACTGATGGGACTCTTGGATAACCCTCTTACCTCGTTCTTCATTCTTCTTGGAGGTCTGGTTTACGTTCTGGTTTACACTGTCTGGCTAAAACCAAGAAGTCCACTGAACATAGTAATAGGTGGACTAGCAGGGAGCGCAGCTGCTTGGGCAGGTTACGCATCCACAACGTCTTCTTTCACTATATCTTCCCTACTTCTTGGCCTCCTGATTTTCATGTGGACTCCCGGTCACTTCTGGGCTCTAGCCCTGAAGTTCAAGGAGGACTATTCCCGGGCTGGGATACCCATGTTGCCTGTGATAATGTCTGAGAACTTCTCCGCGAAGATGATAGCTCTCTCCAATGCACTTATGATACCCTTTGCCCTGGCCCTTTATCTCTACGCAGGCCTGGTCTACGGGATAGTTGCGTTAATCCTCTCTGCCATACAGATGTACTTCAGTGTAAGGTTGATGAGAAATCCAACCGGGGAGGAGGCGTGGAGGTCATTTAAGTTCTCCTCGCCTTATCTGGCCATTCTGCTGATTTTGATCATAATTACCAGGTTGATCTAAAAAGCAAGGCTAACTTGTTGTTTAGTGCTTAAATCTGCCACAAGATACCTTTGTTCACTTTCCCTTGAATGTTGGTTCCCTCTTCTCCAAGAACGCGTTGACTCCCTCTTTCTTGTCCTCTGTGGAGAACACAACACCCCATCCTACGCTTTCCAGTGCTAAACCTGAGGGTAGGGGAGAGTCAAGTCCCTTATTTACCACCTCCTTGATTAGTGCCAGAGATATGGGGGACTTCTTGGCTATTTTTTCGGCCAACTTCCTTGTCTCTTGCTCCAGGTTAGCAAGGGGAACAACCCTGTTCACCAGTCCATATCTCTCCGCATCTCTGCTAGGTATACGATCACCCGTCATCATCATCTCCAGTGCCCTTCCCTTTCCCACTACCCTAGTAAGTCTCTGAGTACCTCCATATCCTGGATAGATTCCGAGGTTTATCTCAGGAAGACCAAGCTGTGCCTCCTCCGCAGCAATCCTGATGTCACAGGCCAGGGCCAGTTCCAATCCACCTCCAAGGGCATATCCATTGATCATAGCTATCGTGGGTTTGCTCAAAGCCTCTATTTTGTCCATGATCTCCCTCCCCTTTTTCGAGAACTTCCAGGCGTCGGCAGGAGTTAACTGGTTAAACTGAGTTATGTCAGCTCCTGCACAGAAAGCTTTACCCTTGCCTGTGATGATTATTACCCTTGTATCAGGGTCGGACTCCGCTTCAGAAACCGCTCTATGCAACTCCTCAAGCAATTTAGCGTTGAGGGCGTTCAGTTTATCAGGCCTGTTTAATGTAATCCAGAACAAGTTTCCTTCTTTTTTAGTTTCTATTGTTTCAAATTCCATGGTTGATACGAGTAGAGTTATTAAATGGAGTAGTATTAATGCTTTAATTCCCGAGTTAAGTAATATCTAATATGGTCAGTTACGAGAGGGGTACGTTACTGCAGTCTTTTTCCGTAATAATTCCGTGGGCAGGTCCTGCGGTCTCAACCTTACTCGTAGCGAGGAGAATGAGGGACTTTTGGAACTCTCTTCCGTACCTACTCTACATAACCCCTCTCTCCTTCGCCTCAACCGTACTTTTCACCTTTGAGTACATGAAACATTTCCTGTTGATAGCAACTATCTACTCCTTAGTCTCTCCACTGCTTTTCGCCTACGCTTTCTCAAAGAAGTTTGACTCCATGGAGATTAACGTGAACGAGTACTACATAGAGGTTAAGCTTAAGGTTCCGCTATTGAGTGACCAGGTTATAGATCCCAACTCACTTTTTGAGAGAGTGGTAAGCAAGGCTATTAGAAGAGTGAGAAATCCTTACTATAACTTCAAGCTAAAATCCCTCAATAACTGTTCCAACCTCAAGGTATCCCTTTCAGAAAACAAAATAACTATGAGGAGGAGATGTGGCGACATCATAGTGGAGGTAATAATATCCAATAACGATACTGCCGATATGAAGCTCTCAATTTCATACTGATGTTCTATTTTATTCCCTTTTCCAGGGCTGGTGCTATGTTCTATACGGAGAGGAGTTTACTGAGAGGAGTTTCTATCACTTATGATGGGGGTTCCGTCACTGTATAGCAAAAAGTCAAATATAAATTGATTCAAATCTGTCCTCGCGATAATGTTTGGATCTTTTACCCTCTATTGGAAGTTTGTAACCGCATCGCACACATCTCATGTCCTCCGTCAAATTCCACTCCAGTATTCTAAAGCCGTACCGTCTTATGGCCACATTACCGCACTGGGGGCAGTAGGTGTTTTCTAGAGGATGGCCAGGTACGTTCCCAACATATGCGAATCTAAATCCCACTTCTTTGGCAATCTTGTAGTGCGCCTCAAGGGTCTCTACAGGAGTCAAGGGAAGGTTGTTCAGCTTGTAGTCCGGGTGGAACCTAAGGAAATGTATCGGCACGTCAGGTCCCACGATGTCGTATAGCCTCTTAAGAAATCCCCTTGCGTACTCTAGGCTATCCCCTATCTCAGGGATGATTAGATCTGTAATCTCCACATGAATCCTCCTGCGAATCAGCTCCGATATGGTCTGAAAAATGGGATCAGGACCGGAGGCGCCAGTATACCTTCTCATAAACTTTGGCTCCCCATTACCCTTGAAATCAACAGTAACCGCGTCCAGAAAGTCCTTAACGTATTCCACAAGCTCCTCGCTCCAGTATCCGTTGGTGACCATGGTGTTAAGCAATCCATACCTTCTGGCAAGCACCCCAGTGTCATGGGCAAACTCAGCAAATATTGCCGGCTCATTATATGTATAGGTTATCCCCTCAACCTCATACGCCCTTGCCATATCCACAATGTCCTCGGGCATTAAATCAGCTCCATCCACGACTCTCCTCTGACTTATATCGTAGTTCTGGCAGTACATACACATCCAATTGCATCCAAATGTGGAGAAGGATAGAACCCTGGAGCCGGGATAGAAGTGAACCAAGGGTTTCTTCTCTATGGGGTCAATATGAGCCGCTGCAACCTTTCCGTAGACGTTCAGGTAAAGTTTGCCGTTGGAGACTGACCTGACTCCGCAGAAACCTATTTGTCCTTCACCAATGAGACATTTCCTGGCGCATGCGTCACACCTTATCCTATTGTCTACCTTGGTGTATAGCGTGGCTTCCTTCTGCATCAAACTAATTACTTCACTTCAGAAAATAAAAACATGGTGGAAAGGTACATTCTATTCTACCCCGCCGAATCCCCCGTACAGGGGAGGGAAGGACAAGGCTATAGGGTCGTAGAGATCAGGGATTGTAAGTACAGGGAGGTAGACGTGCTGGGTAATCTCGATGAGGCGGTGAGGGACCTGGGTCAGCCCCTCTTCTTCGTGAAGGTAGGGGAGATCAAGGTGGAGCTCTGGGATCTCCTCAATGACTGCAGATTCTGGGAGGCTCACGAACTTCTGGAAGAGACATGGAGGAAGGTTGATGGCCCGGAAAAAAGATACCTTCAGGCCCTCATCCTTATGTGTGCATCCATGATAAAATACAGAAAGAACAGGAAGGTCTCTGACGAATTGATGGAGAGGGCCCTATCTCTTATATCCGAACTTCCTCAGGATCTCCTTCCTCTCCTTTATGTCAGACTCGGACTCAACTCCAAGGGGAGTCATGCCGTCGATAACTCCTAGTACACCCCTTCCCTGTTCCGTCTCTCCAACTATAACCTGAAGCGGATTCGCGGTAGCTGCATGTATCCTTACCACTTCCTCTACCGCCTTGATCCTGTTCAGGACATTAATGGGATATCCGTTCCTGATGTAAATTACGAATGTGTGGCCTGCAGATATTCTCTTGCAGTTCTCTATGGCCAGCTTTATTAACTCCTCGTCGTTCCCGTCGTATCTAATCAGCCTCTTCCCGCTGGCTTCGCTGAAGGCAATACCGAACTTCAAGCTTGGCGAGGATGAGGCTAGCGTCTCGAAAAGGTCTTCCGCTGTTTTTATGAAGTGGGAATGCCCGATAATTACATTTGTTCCCTCTGGGATATCTATCTTAACTACATCTAGCTTAATCATAATTGAACTTGAAAATAAACGTATTAAAATTTAGCTCACTAGATACGCATAAGTCAAGGTGGCCAGCTCGTTCTGGGTCAGATCAACCTTGAAAGTGTAATGCAGGCTGGCAACATTCACCGTGTATATCCCCTCTGGTAGGGTGAAAGTGGCCACGCCATTGGAGAGTGTGAAGTTCCTGTAGAAGCTTCCATTCTGCCCTGTCACCTGAACAACTGCGTCGCTCAGCGGTTGCTCTCCGCCAAATGGACCATAATTCATGATAACCTTCACTTGAAGCGTATACTCCCCACTGGAACTTGAACCCTGGGATGTTATTGTCAGTCTGGTCTTGTAAGATGAAGCGGCAACCACTCCGGCAACCGTCAGGATGAGGACCACAAAGGCTAACGCTAATAGTACTCTTTTGTTCATGGTTATGGGAGTAGAGAAGACTAATATTTAAGTTGAATCAATAGATACTAACGTGTTTGACCGATTCTTGGATGGTTTAAGGTATTCTCTTCGCAATGAGAGGCCCATGTTGAGGCGCTATCTTATCCTGGGAGCGTTTGATGGGGTCCTACTATCACTGGGTATTCTGGTCTCATCAACCCTGGCAAAGGCCTCCACCGGGGTGATAGAGCTAACCGTGATATCTGGAGTGATAGCAGTTGCCATCTCCTCGGCGTGGAATTCCCTCATCGTGGAGGTAAAGGAGAGGAAACTGGAGTTCGAGAGGCTGGAAAGACAGATGATGAGGAGCCTGAAGGGGTCTACGTATGATTACGGGATGAAAATAACCATCGTGCTTTCTGTGCTATCCCATGGACTGTCTCCTTTTCTGGGTCTTCTTTCCCTCGTTGTGACGTTGGTGACAAAAACAGTGGTTTATGGGGTCGTGGTGTCCCTGGGGGAACTATTCCTCCTGGGGCTGGCCTATGAGGGGTCCCTTAAGGAAAAGATAAGATCAGGGCTAGTCATTGCGTTAGGAGGAGCTGTGATGTTATTGATCTCCTTCTTTCTTGGTAAATGAGGTTTGCATTCAAATCATAACCACCACCCTGAGGAGCTCCAGCAACCATACCTAGAATAGAGGGTCAGACAGGCCCTCCTGTCGCCGTTATTGCATTTCTCGCATATCTCGGAATATTCTTTCACAGTAATCTCGTCACATATTAGCCTTCCGCAGATTTCCACGCAGGTTTCATATCCAGATTTTATAATGCAATCCTTCTTCATTCTAAGTCACCTTTTTAATACTGTTTATACTCTTTAAATCCAATGTCAAAACTTCTAGTCAGGAAGGATCTCCAGTCTGAACTGAAAAGGGATGTAAGTGACATAGTGAAGGAGATAGAGGGAGACGATTTAAAGGTAGTTGTCTTCATGGAGAACACGGAACCGGCGCCCAAGGTGAGGCCCAAGGTAATAAGGTTCGGTCCTACCCTATCCCTTCTAGAGAGGTTGGCTGAGAGAGGCCAGGTGGAACCCGGCGTAGCCAAGGTAATGTTTTATTCACCCAGTACCGGAAGGTCAAGGGGCCTAACTCCCAACATGATGGCAGGTTTTCAGTATATTAAGCCAGGGGTAAGCACCAAACCTCACTCCCATAACATGGCCTCAATCTACCTGGTGGTGAAGGGAAAGGGTTACTCCGAAATCGATGGTGAGATATACCACTGGAATGAGGGAGACGTGTTCGTGGTTCCCGCGAATGCAGTGCATAGTCACACAAACACGGGTGAGACAGAGGCCATACTCTTTGACGTAACCGATTCTGGTCTCCTGGAGAACATGGGTATTCTAGAATTTAAAGAAAAGGAATAATTATTTTTGTTCCCAAACCAGCTTGTATACCTTCAGGAGCTTTTCATCCCTCCACTTGGAGATCTCCTGAAAGGTCTTACCCTTTATGAAGGAGTAATCCTTCATCTGCTGTACTGCCTTCACAACTCCAGTGTAGGGGAACTTATCGTACTTCGCCAGGGTGTGCATCCATTCGTTGGCACCGTATCCGAAACCCCTATTGAAGAAGTACTCTAGGCCTCCCTCTCCTCCTCCCAGATGGTAAGTTAGAAATGGCCCCATGAATGCCCACCTCAGTCCAATGGCCGCAGTCATGACCTTGTCAATGTCCTCAACCGTCGCAACTCCCTCATCCACAAGGTAGACAGCCTCTCGGAAGAGAGCGAAGGCCAGTCTATTTCCTATGAAACCTGGGATCTCTTTCTTGAGGACGACCACAATTCTGTCCAGTTTCTCCATGAGCGCCTTAGTCCTCTCCACCACCTCCTTACTCGTCTTCTCGCCAGGCACCACCTCAACCAGAGGTAAGAGATGGGGTGGATTCCAGGGATGTGCTATCACCGCCCTTTCAGGATACCTAGACATGGCCTTCTGGACTTCAGTTATGAGTAGACCTGAGGTGCTGCTGGCTAGTATAACATCTTTATCGAGAATACTATCCAAGTAACCAAAGATCTTCTTTTTTGCGTCATAATCCTCTATTACAGCCTCTATAACAAAGCTGGACCCTCTCACTGCCTCATCCAGGTTAACCGTGGGAGTAACCCTGGAGATCACTGTGTTCACGTCCTCTGCTATCTGAGAGTTATTCTTCATTACCTGGACGTAATTCCTTAGCTTCTCCATACCCTTATCTAGGGTCTCCCTTTTCTCCGTGTATAATGAGACGTTATATCCCTTGGACGCAAAAAGGGTTGCCCAACCCACACCAATAACTCCTGCCCCAACGACGGATATCTTTTCTGTCATGGGTGCTTATATTGTATAAGTAATTTAAATTTAGTAGGTCCTGCCCGCAGAGGCAACCTAGAAAATCTTTAAATCACTCTCTCATAATCCCGTTATGTTCACGGATATAATAGGTGAGTATATCTCATCGGTAGAAGAAAAATTAATGTCCAGGTTCGAGAACAGGGAGCGTTTACTTCAGATATCTAGGGAGGTAATTCGCTTTTCTGGAGAGACCATATCGCTGAGTCACAGGGGTAAGAAGGAGGAAGCTATGGAGAAGTACAATCAGGCAAAGAAAAGGGTTGAGGAGATCAAAAACATTGTCCAGAACTTCCCGGAGCTGTTGTTTGGTGACGTCGGTGTTGCCTTTCAGGAGATCAGCGAGGCAAGTGTGGTGCTTTCCTTCTATTTTGACTTACCCCTGAATCTGCCCAAGGATCTAGGGATACCTGATATATATTACATTACAGGGTTGGCTGATGTCATAGGAGAAATGAGGAGAGCTGCCCTTGAAAGTCTTAGAAGGGGGGATAAGGAAAGGGGAAGGAGGATCCTGGAGGAGATGGAAAACCTCTATGATATACTTTGGAGGCTGGAGTATCCCAAGTCCTTAGTTCCTGGACTCAGGCAAAAAGTTGATGCCATGAGAAAAATCTTGGAGGACACGAGACATGACGTGTTCCTTGCTGAGGTGGTGGGAAAGGTGGACCAGGATTAGGAAAACTTTTCCTTAATGTAATCCACGAGCCTGTTGGGAACATCTATTCCTGTGGCCAGCATGAACCCCTTAAACTCGGGGACATCATTGAGCTCGTTTATAACGTAGCCTCTGGATTGATGTTCAAGTACGTCTATGGAGACGAACTCGCCGTTTATTACTTTCACAGCCTTTAGCACTGTCTCCTTAAGGGCGTCATCTACCTCAAGAGGAGTTGGAGTTCCCCCGAGGGCTACGTTTGCCCTCCATTCGTTGGAAGGGATGTTCCTTGCATAGCATCCCAGAAGCTCATTGCCCATTACGATACACCTTATATCCCTGTTCTTTCCTGTTATGTACTCCTGGACTATGTGAACCTTTAGGGCAGAATTACCCATCATCTCCCTGTGCTCTATGATAGTCTTTCCCTCAATGATATCCCTGATAAGGGAAACCATTCTTCCCCAGCTACCTATTGGGGGCTTGTCAATGAGAGGGAACCCAATCTGTTCGTAAGCTTTCATCACCGAATCTGGTGACATGGCAATAATGGATTGAGGTACAGGTATCCCCGCCCTGAACAATTTGGAGTAGGTCAATATCTTGTCTCCAGCTACACTTATCACGTCTGTTGAGTTAATGGTGTGGACTCCCGTTCCCTCCAACACAGCAGCGGCATATAGGGACCTATACATGCTCACCGCCCTTATAATGGCTACGTCATATCTGCCCAGTGCCCTGTTGAAGGGCAGGGGCTCCTGAGCCACGTTAAGTACGTCGTAACTCACCTGCTTATCGTTCAGTGCCTTCACCAGAAGCTTCTCCTCTTGCCTGACTATGTCCACGATTAGAGCAACTTTCATCAGATCCCTCCTCCATACCTCCTTATTTCGTAGAACGTCATTTCGTTCAGGGACATGGCGTGGGACACCTCCTTTGCCAACCTTCCGTTAAGGATGATTGGTATGTTGAGATCCACGGTAGTTCTTCTAATGTTATAATCAAGGTTCTTCATGTATCCGTTAGTCACCACGAGATCCACTTGTCCCTTCCTTATTAAGGATAATGCATCCTCTGGGTTCACAACATCGAACCCTGAAATTTCAGCGAAATCTAAGGTATTCACGGTAAGACCATACCTCTCAAGGTTCTGCCCAGCCTCCCTCAGCGAGTCAATATTTTCCTTTCCGTAAACAAGCGCTATCTTGCCTTGCTTGGGTAGTCTGTTTGGCGAACATGAGAGCCAACTCTTTAACAATGCGTCGTAGAAACTCGTGCCCAGGGACGCAGCCTCACCAGTGCTTCTCATCTCAGGACCAAGGAACGGATAGGAGTCCTTGAGCTGGGTCCACGAGAACTGAGGTGATTTCACTGCCCAGGACTTGCTCTCTGGCTCCATGAACTCATCAAGGTCCAATCCCTGAAGGATACCCTTCACCGCCATCTCCATTAGGTTAACCCCCTTAGCCTTGCTGGAGAAGGGCATGGATCTGCTTGCCCTGAGGTTCATTTCTATAACGTATGGCACGTTATCCTTTATCACGAACTGCAGATTGAAGGGCCCCTTGACCCCAATTTCCCTAGCCAGGGTCAGCGATATCTTCTTCAGGTCCTGAACCACTGGAGTGATCTTCCTGGTGGGAATGGACATGGTACTGTCACCGCTGTGAACCCCGGCCTCCTCCACATGTTCCATAACCACCCCAATTACACCCTTACCGTCGCTAACAGCATCCACCTCAGCCTCAAAGGCGTTCTCCAGGAACTTACTGATTACCACGGGATACCTCGTGGACAGCCTTGCCCTCTGAATGACCTCCTCCAGTTCCTGCTCACTCCGCACTATGCTCATGGAAGATCCGCTCAGCACGTAACTTGGTCTAACCAATACCGGGAAGCCAACCTGATCCACGAACTTCCTTATCTCCCCTGAGTCCCTTGCGGATATCCATTCGGGCTGTTTTATCCCCAGTTTGTCCAGAAGCTTGGAGAACTTTTCCCTATCCTCCGCCATGTCCACCGAGGATCCCGATGTCCCGAAAAGTTTCACTCCTCTCTCCTCCAGTTTCTTTGCAATATTGTTACCCAGCTGGCCTCCAGCAAAGGTCGCCACGTAGGTGTATTTCTCCTTGTTTACTATGTCCAGAACTCTCTCGGCAGATATCTCGTCAAAGTAGAGCTTCTTGGTTACGTCCCAGTCTGTGGAGACGGTCTCGGGATTATAGTTCAGGACAGCTACCTGGTCAAAGTACTTGAGGGAGGCCTTCATTAACTCCACCACTCCCCAATCGAACTCCACGGAGACCCCAATCCTGAAACCTCCAGCCCCCACTATGAGGAGGTTGTTCCCAGTGGAGTTCAGCTCTATATCATCCTCAGACCCAACGTAGGTTAGATAGAGGTAGTTGGTGACTGCAGGCCACTCTCCAGCCAGGGTGTCGATCAGCTTTATGTTGGGTAGGATGCGATTAGAGGATCTAACTTTCCATACTTCCTCCTCGCTGGAGTTGATAGCCATGGCCACCTGTTCATCACTGAAACCTAGCGTCTTTAGGTACTTCAACTTCTCCAGGTCGAGTCTGGATCCCTTGATTCCCTCAAAGGTTTTGACTAGGTTCTCAATCTTCCTGAGGAAGAACCTATCCACTCCTGTTACCTTATACACTTCCTCCACAGATGCCCCCTCCTTAAACGCCTTGGCAGCCCATATGGGCCAGTAGGGTATTCTCTTGCTCAGTTTCTTGAGGGCATCATCCTTGGGAGCAGTGGACATGTAATATCTTCCTCCCACTACCCCAGGTTCACCAATATCAAGCATCCTCAGTCCCTTCTGAAGGGCCTCCTCGAAGGACCTTCCTATGCTCATGATCTCCCCCACGCTTTTCATTTCGGTGCTCAGGCTAGTATCCACTTCCTCAAACTTCTGCAAATCCCATCTGGGTATCTTCATGACAACGTAATCCAAGCTGGGCTCAAAGCAGGCACAGGTTGCCCCGGATACCTTGTTCAAGATCTCCTCCAACGTGTAACCAAGGGATAGCTTAGCCGACACATAGGCCAGTGGATAACCAGTGGCCTTACTTGCGAGGGCACTGGATCTGGACATTCTTGGGTTGGTCTCGATCACGTAGTAAGTATAGCTACTCGGATCCAGCGCAAACTGCACGTTACATTCTCCCACTAGACTTATGGACTCTGCAACCTTCATTGAAAGCGTCCTCATCTCCTGTAACTCCTTATTGTCCAGTGTCTGGCAGGGCGTTATCACTATGGATTCCCCAGTATGAACGCCCATTGGATCCAAGTTCTCCACACACGCTATGACAGCAGAGTTCCCCTTTGAGTCCCTCACCACCTCGTATTCTAACTCCTTCCAGTGATGAAGGTACTTCTCCACTAGAACCTCCCCGATGTAGCTCTGCGAGAACGCCCTGTCTATGCTCTTTCTCAGGGATTCCCTGTCCCAGGCAACGGTGGAACCTCTACCTCCCAGGTTGAAGCTAACCCTCACCATTACTGGATAGCCAATTTCCTCGGCCTTTTCCAGAGCCTCTTCTGAGCTCTTTGCTGAGAAACTTGGCGGAACAGGAATCTTAACGTCTATCATGGTCTCCCTGAACTTCTCCCTGCTCAATGCCTTCTCTATTCCCTCTATGGGAGTGCCGAGTACCCTGATCCCGTACTTCTGCAGAATTCCCCTCTTGTAAAGATCTACGCCCACGTTAAGTGCTGTCTGTCCCCCGAACCCTATGGCTATGGCATCGGGTCTCTCCTGCTCAATAACCTTCTCCACCGACCACCAGGTGACCGGAACCATGTAGAGCTTGTCGGTCATTCCGTAGCTAGTTTGAACCGTGGCCACGTTGGAGTTAACCAGCACTGTCTCTATGCCCTCCTCCCTGTAGGCCTTGAGAGACTGGGATCCACTATAGTCGAACTCTGCAGCCTCAGCTATCTTAATGGGCCCTGAACCCACAACTAGAACCTTTTTAATTCCCTTCATCCTTTATCACCATCTTCTTGAACTTCTGGAAAACCCAAGTGGTATCATTGGGTCCAGGCCTAGCCTCCGGGTGAAACTGGGTCGTGATCAAGGGAAATTTTTTGTGTATCAATCCCTCAACTACCCCATCGTCTGGATTCACGAACCAGATCTGGGTGTCTGGCGGAATGTCCTCCTTGTACACCCCATATCCATGGTTATGCGTGGAGATGTAACACTTGTTGTTGGAAACGTCCATTACTGGTTTATTTATAGCCCTGTGACCAAATTTCATTTTCCTGACATTTCCTCCTAGGGCGAGAGTCGCCACCTGATGTCCAAGGCATATTCCGAGGGTGGGCAACTTGTACTCCATAACTGCTGAGAAGTTCTTCACCAGATCCTTTAGAATGTTGGGATTTCCGGGCCCGTTTCCAAAAACCACACCCTTAGGGGAGTAGTTCATTATCTCATCTGCGCTGGACTTACAAGGAACCCTGACAATGGTAAATCCTGTCTTGTAAAGCTCCTCCAGTATGCCGTGCTTTATACCGCAATCCACGAGTACAATTATGTCCGGTGAGTTGTTCTGATGGATGATAGGAGACTTGGGAGAGGTGAACCTTGTGAAATCGATCTCGTCGTATCTCAGCTCAATATGTTTCCTCGGGTCCTCAACCTGTTCCCCCGAGGCTATCACTCCCATCATGGAACCCAAAGTTCTGACCTTCTTTACTAGCAATCTGGTATCCACGGAGGAAACGCCAGGAACACCCTGTTCCGCCATCCATTGGTGAAGGCTCTTGGACGAGTTCCACTTGGAGGGATCAGTCTCTTCCGTTACCACAAGTCCCTCAATTTGAATTTTCTCGGACTCAAAGTTCTGCAGGATTCCATTCCTCACAATGGGATCCGGTACTCCGTAATTGCCCACGAGGGGATGGGTTATGATGAGGATCTGCCCCCTATACGACGGATCAGTCATGGATTCGGGGTAACCGTTCATGGCCGTGGTGAACACAACTTCGCCGTATCTTACCCCCTTGGCACCGAACCCACAACCTCTCAGCAGGGTTCCGTCCTCAAGGTATATCAGTCCTTCAGTTCCCCTCTTGCAGTATGTCATTTTCCATCAGCCTCAATTCCCCTTCTCCTTTGAGAATCCAGTTTTTATATTCTCTTAACAAATTGGCGTCACCATTCAATCTTTCCCTAGCGAGGGAAATACCCTCTCTCATTCTCTCAGGGCTGGGACTTCCCTTCACTGCCTTTCTGGACACCGATTGTTCAGGGGTGATCGTGGGTGAGAACTTGCCCTCTCTCACTGCTTTGGCTACGGTAAAATATGCATCCCTGTATCTGATTCCCTTTCCGCTCAAGATTTCCGCCTCATCTGTGGAAAGTATCTCCTTATCCATCTTGAACTCCTTCACCCTTACCTTGGTGAGAAGGTCATGAAGGACCTCCACTCCGGTCCTCGTCTCATCAAGGACCTCCCAGAGGAGCGGGTTCACCTCCTGGAGGTCAAGATTATACCCTGATGGAAGGGATTTGTATGTTGACGCAATTGACATTAGATCACCGAGTACCCTTGAAACTCTGGCCCTGAACACCTCCATGGTAACTGCGTTCCTTTTCTGGGGCATGAGCGAACTCGTACTCACGTGGGTATCAGGTAACTCCAGTATCCCCACGAACTTAGAGGAGAGCAGTATCATGTCCTCAACGATCCTACTCAGGGCCAGCATTAGATTGACCACCTCCATCACTGAGGAGATGAGGTCTGCCCTGGAGGAGGTGGCTGAAATGGTGTTAACGAGAACCTCCTTGAAACCAAGGAGTGTGGACTCCCTATCCCTGTTCAGGTTAACGGAGCTACCCACTATGGCTCCGCTTCCCAGTGGAGATCTGTTTACCAGGTCGAGGGTCCTGTAAATGGAACTCCACCTGGAGGCAACCTCCTCCTCTACGTAGAGCAGGTAATGCCCAAAGGACGTTGGCTGGGCGGGCTGAAAGTGAGTGTACACAACGAAGGGGGTACCAAGGTTCTCCTCAGCTCTCTTCAGGATCATCCCCCTGAAGTCCAAGAGCTGTTCCAGGAGCGCAAGTAACTCCTCCCTCATTTCCAGTCTCAGGGCCGTGGCCACATGGTCGTTCCTGCTTCTCCCCAGGCCTATCGAACCACCCGCCTCACCGGCGGTCTTAATGAGGTGATCCTCCAGTGCCTCATGAACGTCCTCATAGGAGGGATCTATCCTCGTGAAGGAATTTATGCCCTGAAGCAGTTTTCTGGCCTCATCCTTGGTAATGTTTCCAGACAGGAAGAGCTCTATTACGTGGGCCTTCATTACCTGCTTTACCTTGTCCAGTATCCTGACGTCCTCCCTTGAGGAGGAAGTATAGGTTACTACCTTGTCCTCCTTTGAACCCCACTTCCTGTACAGCATTAACCATACCTCGCCTTCCTTGTTAGCAAGGAGTGCATTCCCCAGATCTCAATGAATCCCCTGGCCTCCTCATCTGAGGGATACCATCCCTTATTATAGGAGGATATTTTCTCAGAGTAGGGCGAGTAGGGTGAGGTCCTGCCTAGTATCCTGAGACTCTTGTGATCAACCTCAAGCTTGACCTCTCCAGACACCCACCTGTTTATCTCGTCTCCCGCAATCTCTAGGGTATTCCTCAAGGGTTCATACCAGTGTCCCTGATAAACCAGGTCAGACCATAACGAATCAAGTTGCCTCTTGAACCTGAGTTCCAGTGGTGTCAACACGGTTTTCTCCAGGTCCTTGTGCGCTGCAATGAGGGCCAGTGCGGCAGGTGCCTCATATACTTCCCTTGACTTGAAACCTACTACCCTGTTCTCCAGATGCTCCACCCTTCCAAATCCCCTGGCACCTATCTCCTCGTTTAGCTTGGATATGAGCGTCACAGGATCAAGCCTCTCACCGTTAATCCCCACGGGAACTCCCTTCTCGAACTCCACGCTTAACCTCAGTTTATCCTGTTTTCTCACTGCCGTCCACTCAAATGCGTCATCTGGAACCTCTGAGGCGGGATCAGAGATGATGTCTCCCTCTATGCTTCTCCCCCAAAGATTCTCATCGATGCTGTACTTACTGCTCTCTGTCTTTATGGGTATTCCCCTTTCCCTGGCAAAGGCTATTTCATCCTCCCTGGTCATTTTCCAGATTCTGGCCGGCGCAATTATTTTCACGTTCTCCAGCGCGGTCTTCAGAGCCAGGTCGAACCTGACCTGATCATTTCCCTTTGACGTTGAGCCGTGGGCAACATACTCCGTGCCTTCCTTTTTTGCGATTTCAGCAACCTTTTCTGCTATGAGGGGTCTGGCCAGCGCCGTCGCTAGGGGATACACTTCCTCGTAAAGTCCGTTCATTTTGACGTCTTTGAGGGCAAAGTTCTCAGCGAACTCTTTCTTTGCATCCACTAGGTAATGCTTAGCGCTTCCCGCCATGTATGCCCTCTCCTCAATTTTCTTGAAGTCATCCCTTTGCCCCACATCTACGCTAACGCTTATCACTTCTGCGTGGTAAGTCTCGCTTAACCACCTGATTGCAACAGTGGTGTCTAAACCTCCCGAATAAGCTAGGACTATTTTCATCTTCACTCTTACGAAGAACTCTGAGTTATAAGCTATGGGGATAATGAAAATAACGTAATTCTTGATAAAGATAAAGTTGAAGGAATCCTTCAATCAAGGTTACGGTAATCCTTGGTGTAGTATTTTCTCATCGAAATCCTTCATGCACATCTCGTCATCGAGGCATTCCCTAATGGCCGTGATGATGAATTCCGACACTGTCCTGACGTCAGCCTTTGGCATCAGCCTATTTATTTCATCTAGAATTTCATATTTAAGCCTCAAACTTACAGTTTGTTTGTTCATGGCAAGGTAATACTATCCTATCTTAACATAAAAACTTTGCCTAGGCAGATTGGGACATAAACACGAGAAATCTTAACTTTATGAGGCGGTGACCACGAGGGCCTTCTCTCTTTTCGCCTTGTACTCCTCTAGTCTCTCCATCATTTTCTTGATAGCAAGAGAAAGTTGATCCTTGTGATATTTTCTGACATGTTCCTCCGTATCCTCCCTTGCAACTACGGTGTTGCAGAGCTTGCACGTGTAAACTCCATTGTCGTTCCTTTCAACTATGGGCTCAATGCCCTCAGCTAGATACTGGAGAATGGGAATGACCTTCTTGGCCCTGATCTCGCTACCGCTCTTCTCAATGATACGTTGAGCGTAACCCCTGAGCTGATGCTTTGAGATATTGTACTTGTGGGCTACAATGGCCGGTCCTTCACCTTTCACTAGGTATTCCTCCAAGGCGTTCAGTAGATAGTCGCCTCCTCCTAGTATCTTCAAAGAGACATAATTTACGAGAGATTTTATATCAACTGGCTTCATACTTAGCCACTAGAAACTGCTTTATCATTCAGAGTTTAAAAGGGATTGATAAAATTCTATAAATAAAGAAACTGGGACTTGTACGTGGTTATTTTAATCTGACCTAGGCTGTCCTTAACTTCTCCAATGATCTGTGATGGGACGTAGGGGTTTAATTTCCTGAGAACTTCCTCGGCGTAACTCCTGTCCACAAAGAGCACCATCCCAACACCCATGTTGAAGACCCTGTGCATTTCCTCGTGGGACACACCGGCCTGCTCAATGGCCTTAAAGATTGAGGGCGGATCTGGAAGGGTTAACTCCAGGGAGTAGCTGGTTATCCTCCTCAATTTGGTGAAGGAACCTCCTGTCACATGGCCTGCAGCCTTGATGAGATCTAGGATCTCCATGACTGGTTTCACGTAAATCCTCGTGGGTTTTAGGAGCTCTTCCTCCCAGTCCTTCCAGGACAGTTTCCCTTCGTTAAGTAGCTTCCTTATCAGGGAGTAGCCGTTAGCGTGAACTCCGTTGCTGGCCAGTCCTATTAGGACGTCACCGGGTGAAACTTCCTCTCCAGTTTTCAGCTTCTCCACAACTCCCAGGGCAGTGCAGGATATATCGAAGCCGTTAACCACATCCTTCATTGCCGCAGTCTCTCCTCCAACAATATCTGCGTCAGATTCCTTGGCGCCCTGCACAAGTCCCTGAACTATCTCGGAGATCACGTCGTCGGAGGGCTGTTCCATGGCTATGTAATCTACAATGGCAATGGGTCTGGCACCTATGCTAATGAGATCGTTCACGTTCATGGCAACGCAATCTATTCCCACACTTCTATACTTCCCTGCCTTTCTGGCAAGGAGTACCTTTGTGCCAACTCCATCTACGTGAATGGCAAGTTTCAGTCCATTTATTTCCACGACTCCAGAGTAGTGACCTGCCCCCAGCACTGTCCTCCTGTAGGTGGAGGATATCATGGAGGCGATGTCCCTGTGAATTCCCTTCAGCTTCTCTAGGTCCACCCCAGCATCCTTGTAGTCGCTCACCACAAACCACCGTTTGGTGCCCAGTCGGCAGATACTCCCAGGGAATTCCTTCTTATCCTATTCTGATAGGAGTATCTCACGATTTCGGCCTTCTCAACCTGCTCTCCCAGTGTTCTACCAATGTCAGTCCTGTACACCAGTTCGGTGTTGGCTGAGATCATCTTGATGCAACCGTCCAGTTTCCTGGAGGATTCCTCAAAGTCGCCCAGAGCCACCAGTTCCAGTGCCCTTGATCCCTTTGTCACGAGCTTGCCACCCTCATAGGATATGGAGCCGAAGTACACCAGACATCCCTTCTCCCTCATGGCCTTAACGTCCAGCGAAATCTCCTTTCCCGTGGCCATATCCCTTCTCAATGGATAACCCAGGGGGGCGACAGCCCTCACCACCGAGGGTTCCATCCTCACCTCAAGCTTGGCCTGAGTTAACCTCTCCTCGGCAGTAAGTTGTAGAAGGTAACCGAAATCTGAGGTTATCCTGGGTATGATGGCCGAGGTCTCCGGGTCTCCCATTCTGGAGTAGAACTCTATCACGGTGGGCCCCCATAGCTCGGTGAGCATCATTTGTCCTGAAATGAACCCCCTGTATGATTCCCCCGTCTCCTGGCCGATGGCCCTGGCCGTGTCCTGAACAATCTTCAGTGTTTTCTCATACTCTTCCTCATTGATGAACGGAAGGAGTCTCCCCGGACCTGAAACGGATCCCATACCACCCGTCTCGGGGCCTATTCCGTCCTGGTATGCATGTTTATAGTCCTGCGCGAGCGGAAGCGGTAGGAAGGTATGGCCGTCAGTCAGGACATGAAGGGTGTACTCTGGCCCATCCACCTTTTCCTCGATGATTATCTTGACCTCATTCTTCACTAGAGACCCTATCTCGTCCACGCTCTTGCTTAACGCCCTCCTTTTCTCGTTGGAGAGATAAGCCTGAATGTCCGCCACAACCTTCACTCCTTTTCCTCCCACCTGCTCAGCTGGCTTCACGGCCACAGACCCTCCGTACTCCACAATGAACCTTGAGGCCTCCTCAAGGCTGGTGAAGCTCCTGAACCTGAGCCTGCCATCAATCCTGTACTTCCACATGAGTTGTCTCATCCACACCTTGGATCTCTCTATCTCGGCCCCCGCCATGTTGGGACCCACAACCGGTATTCCGTTCTTCCTGAACTCGTCAGCTACGCCGTGGAAAAGGGGATCCTCTGGTCCAACCACACCGAAGTCTGGGTTGAACCTCTTGATGGCCTTTGCTACCTCCTCCCTGGAGTTTATGTTTCCTTGAGTGTATTCTCCGCCAGTTCTGTTCACCGCCTCCCTGATCCCGGGATTCACGTAAGAGGAAAGGGCATATACCCTGTATCCCTGCGGAGAGCTCGCCAGCGCCTCCGCCATTGCGTGTTCCCTAGCTCCATCTCCCACGAGTAGAACCTTCATTCAGATCACCTTTGGATACCTCTTGGTCATGCACCCCGTGCAGAGGGTGGACTTGGATATTGCCCTGGATAACCCCTCTAGAGATAACCAGTGAATCGAATCCGCGCCCAGAACCTTGGCTATTTCCTCCTCCGAGAGGTTCGCAGCGATTAACTCCTTATCCTCTGGTACCTCTATGCCGTACGGACAGGCTGATATAAGCTTGGGACTGCCGATAAGTACGTGAACCTCCTTGGCGCCAAGCCTCCTGAGGCTCATGATGGTGTTCTTCAGAGTTGTTCCAGTAACCATTGAATCATCTATCAGTACCACCCTCTTCCCGAAGACTGCGCTCTTTATGGGGTTCAGCTTCAGCTGTACTCCCACTATCTTCAGGAAGCTGTCGGAGGCCAGCATGGTCCTTATGGGGCTTCCGGTTCTCGTGAAACCCAGGTCCAGTTGAAGGCCCAGCTTCCTAGAGTAGCCCACGGCGAAGGGAAGCGCTGTGTCAGGAACGCCTATCACGGTGTCAGCCTCAATGGGTTTCTCCTCAGCCAGTTGCTCCCCAATTCTCACCCTGGTTTCATACACGTTGGACTCGTTCACCACGCTGTCTATCCTCGCCTGGTAAACATACTCAATGGAGCAGTAAGCCTTTCTGGGCTCCTTAATCTGCGTTGACTTGACGTTTAAGCTCGAGATTGTAACCATCTCTCCGGGCATCACTTCTCTTCTGAAATCCCCACCTATCACCGACATTGCCACTGGCTCTGACGCAATTATGCCCATATCGAAGCCGAAACCTCCCAAGCTGAGAGGTCTCACCCCAGTTTCATCCCTATACCCCACTATCTCACCGTCACGGGTCATGGCTATTAGTGAGAAAGCTCCCTTGGCTTCCTCGAGCGCTCTTTCCCTGTCCCTGGTGAAGGTCTTTAGGAAGTTCTCAGGCTCCCTGAGAACCCCATCCACTACAATGGCAACTTCATCGTTGTGGATGGGGTAACCCCTCCTTGATCCTGTGTAGCCTATTCCTGCCCATCCCTCCAGCTGAAACTCTAGGTCCTCGGGCGATACGTCCCTCGTGACTGATCTCATCTCTTGGTTTAGCATTACCACTCCACTTGAGGCGTAGCCCCTGTGCTGGAGCCCTATCATGGAGTAGTACAGGAACCTGGATATGTTCCATACCTTATCGAATGCCAGGAGACCGACTATTCCCGCCATTTTATCACCTTGCGAAAACGCTCTCCAGACTGGAGAGGTCATATTTCCCCTTCAAGGGGTATTCTCCCGTGAAACATGCCTTACATAGGGTGGTTCTCCCAATGGCCTGAACCATCTCCTCCACGGAGAGATACTCCACACTATCGGCATTGAGCTCTCTAGCTATGGCCCTCTCATCCCCAACGTTGGCCACTAGCTCCGATCTTCTGGGAAAATCAATTCCCATGTAACAGGGAAACCTGATCATGGGTGACCCGATCCTGATGTGAACCTCGTTAGCCCCGGCGTTCCTCAGCGAGTTCACCAACCTCTTCATGGTGTTTCCCCTGACTATGGAATCGTCAACTAAGACTACTCTCTTTCCCCTGATCGCCCATTCAACAACCCCAAACTTCTCCTTCAATACCTCGTTCCTCTTCTCGTTGGATGGCATAATGAAGGATCGCTTTGAGGATACGGTTCTAACCAGGGCCTCCTCCATGGGGATACCGCTCGTCCTTGAGAAACCCAGAGCAATGGGTCTTGAAGAGTCAGGCACCGGGACCACGATGTCTCCCCGTGCTGGATGATTCCTGGCCAGTAACTCTCCGAGCCTGATCCTTGACGCGTACACTGAGATTCCATCTATCTCGGAATCAGCCCTGGAGAAGTAGATGTACTCAAAGGCACACGTGGTCGTAGGAAGGGAGGAAACCCTCTCCCTGATCAGGTTATCCCTGGTTATCTTAACTATCTCCCCTGGATGAACGAAACCTATTACCCTTCCCCCCAACTGCTTGATTGCTGAGTCCTCAGATGATACAACCTTGTTTTCCCCTATCTCGCCTATGACAAGGGGTCTGAAACCCCGAGGATCCCTCATGGCCACGATTTCCTCCCTAGAGGAGAGAACCAGAAGGGAAAAGGCTCCGTCAGCGACGTCCATGAATGCCTTAGCTGAGCTCTCCAGGCTCCTTCCCTGGGAGAGTTGCCCCCTGAGAAAGGAGAGAATGAACTCCGTGTCCGTGGAGAACCTCCCGTACCTGAAATGGTTGGTTATGGTACCATTGAAAGAAACCGCTATGGAACCATCGTCTAGGGGCTGGGCCTCCTGAAGTGTGGTGGACCCAGTTGTTGAGTACCTCACGTGACCAATGGAAAAGAACGACTCCCCTATGTCCTTGGGATCCAGAGCTTCACCCACCAGGCCAAGTCCCTTTCTAGTAAGGACTTTACCCCCTTCTATCCACGAGATTCCTGCCGATTCCTGCCCCCTGTGCTGAAGGAGCTTAAGACCCTCAAAGGTGAGCTTCGTCGAGTCTGGTCCCACGGCCCCGAAAACCCCACAGTGTTCCCTTACGTTCATAACGACCCCTCCAGAAAGGTATAGTAGTTCTCCACCACGGAATCCATGGGGAAGGTCTCGTCGTCCAGGACAAGTTTGCCTCCATCCCTGGTTGCCTTCCCTATTGCAGAGGCCTGTATTCCCATCCTTCCAGCCTGATACATAAACCACTGTGGATCGCTTGTGAGCACCAGGAACCTCCCTCCGTTCTCCGAGAACATCTTTCCGAGGACGCTTGAGGTCCCAACCACGTGAGAGGAGGAAATCTTCACGGAAAATCCCTTGGTCAGGATTGGGAGAAGCGCTCCCGCAAGACCACCCTTGGATATATCCTTGTTCCAGATTACTTTGCCCTCGTTTATTCCCTTTATCACCAGGTTTGACGCTATCAGATCCTCCATTAACCTGGTCTTGGCCACTTCTCCACCTCCACCGAATATCCTGGAGAAGAGGGTTCCAGCCAGTTCGTTCCTTGTCTCCCCAATCAGTACAAGGTTGCCCTCATCTATCCTGTTCCTAGCCAGTTTACCTTCAATGAGTCCCGCCATCACCACGAGAGGGGTAGGCTTTATGGGATTTCCGTTCTTGTCCTCATTGTGGAACGATACCTTTCCTCCTACCACTGGAATGGAGAAGAACTTTGAGGCTTCCGATATCCCTCTCACTGCATCTATGAAGTCCTGATACACGTTGGGCTTTCTGGGGTCTCCAAACTGAAGGTGATCCACCAGGGCTATTCCCCTTGCCCCAACCGTAGCTAGGTTCCTGTATGCCTCGGCAACTATGGCCTTACCACACTCGTACGCGTCCTCGGCACAGAGATCCTGGTTGGCGTCTCCCTTCAGCGCAAGATACTTCCCGTTGGGCAACTCCACTACAGCGCTGTCCGCCTGCCCCGGCTTCACCACAGTGGACGTTCCAACCTCATAATCAAACTGGGAGTAGGCCCACTCCTTGCTTACCAGATCAGGATGAGTGAGTATAGCCCTCAATGCCTCCCCGAGGGGAACCTCCCTCCCTGGCTCTCTCCTCCTTGAGGCTCTCTCCGCCGGCCAGACGTTGAGGGGAGGAGAAAGAAGGAGGTCTGAGGGTAACTCAGCCACTACCTGCCCATTATACTGGAACCTTATGGTGGGGTCAGCGGTGATCTCGCCTATGTCCTCGCACGGATAGTTGTACTCCCTGAACTTGGAGCACACGGACTCCACCCTTTCAGGTTTCACTGCAAAGAGCATCCTCTCCTGGGTCTCAGATATTATGATGTCCTCCGGCGAAAGATACTTGAACCTCAAGGGTACCTTCTCTAGGTTAACCACCGCACCAAGTCCGTTGGCCATCTCCGTGACTGCCACGGCCAGTCCTCCGCCCCCAAGATCCTTTATGGCCTCAACCTCCTTTGCGACCTCCAGGGTCACGTCAATGATTATCTTCCCCGCAAAAGGATCCGCTATCTGAACCGCTCCGATCTCATCCATACCGCTCAGTTTCCTGGAGGCAAAGGAAGCTCCTCCAAGACCGTCCAATCCCGTGAAGCCGGCGAGGACAAGTCTCAGACCTGGCTCCTTAACTACACTGGGCACAATGGAATCCTTGCTCACGATCCCCGCACATGCAACGTCCACAAGTGGATTATCGTTATAGGTCTCGTCAAATGAAAGTTCCCCTCCAACGACAGGAACTCCGACGCTGTTTCCGTAGAAGCCTATTCCCGCAATAATGTTCCTGAGTAACCACTTTCCCTTCTCGTCAAGTTTCCCAACCCTTATCATGTCCAGAAGGGCTATGGGCTTTGCCCCTTTACTTATAATATCCCTCAGAATTCCCCCAACTCCAGTGGCTGCACCATTGAAGGGATCAATTGCCGAGGGATGATTGTGACTTTCAACCTTGAGAACTAGCGCAAGCCCGTTCCCCACGTCCACTGCACCGGCATCCTGCCAGTCCTCCACGCTCATTATGACGTTGGGACCGGTGCTGGGCAGACTCCTGAGGAAAACCTTTGAGCTCTTGTAGGAGCAGTGCTCAGACCATAGCGCATCAACCAGTTTCCATTCCGCTTCCCTGGGTTCTCTCCCCAGAACCCTTCTCACCACTTCCATTTCGCCACTTGATAGTGTGAGGATCATTTCCCAAACACCCTCAATATCTCAAGTCCGTCTCTCGATCCATCGGGTGAAATTGAGGAAAAGGAGGCCCTTTCCGGATGTGGCATCAATCCAAGAACGTTCCCTGCCTCATTGGTGATTCCTGCAATGTTCATGAGAGATCCGTTGGGGTTGGCTTGGGGTGATGGTTCTCCCCTTTCATCCACATACTGGAAAACAGCGAGCCTGGAGGCCATCTCCTCGTCATCAAGAAAGTACCTCCCCTCCGCGTGGGCTATGGGCATGAAAAGCACATCCTTACTCTCCCCTGTGAAGGGGGTATCCTTTCTCCTGACCCTTATCCTGACCCACCTGGTTACGAACCTCAAGTTAATGTTGGGAAGAAGGGCACCCCTAAGCAGTCCGGACTCCACCAGGATCTGGAACCCGTTGCATATACCCAAGACCAGCTTTCCCTCATTGGCCATCTCCCTTACCCCCTTCATGGCCTCACTGTTGGCAGCAATGGCCCCAGCCCTCAAGTAATCCCCGAAACTGAAGCCCCCAGGGATGACCACTGCCTCATACCTGTCGGGATCCAGGGAGTTGAACTTAACCACCTCCGCCTGTGCGCCAACCTCTTTCAGAGCCTTCACAACGTCAAGTTCACAGGTGGTACCTGGAAACTTAATCACTGCCGTCCTCAACCTTCTCTGCCCTCACCTGGAGCTTGTGCACTATGGGATTGTACAGCCTTCTCTGCTCTGCCAGTTCCCTTGTTAATTTCTCTGCCTCCTCCCTTGAAGAAGCCTCCATGGTTACAACCACTATCTTTCCCACTCTCACCTCAGCAACCTTACCGGGCAAGGTGGAGTCCACTACGTATCGTTTGAGGGTCTCGCCCTCCGGATCCCTCACTCCATCCTTGTTGAGTATTATTAACTCCACCCTGTACATCATATCACTGACCTCAACCTGTCCAGAAATTCCACGTAGGAGGACTTGACCTGATCCAGTGGATATCCCTTCCTGTAAAGGTCCTTATCCAAGATCCTCCCGTTGGGTTCCCTCACTCTCATGGAATCCAGGGAGATCTCATCTCCCACCACAAGTTTACCTCCATCTCTCCCAAACTCGAGCTTGAAATCATAGAGTATGAGTCCCATCTTGGAAATCACTCTGGATAGGGTATCGTTAACCCTGACCATGATATCCTCCACCTGCCTTGCCTCCTCCTCATTCATGAGCTTGAGGTGTCTCATGTGGTGGTAATTGAGCAGGGGATCGTGACGTGCGTCGTCCTTGAGAAAGAACTCCACGATTGGCGGATTGAAGACTTCCCCCTCCTTTATGGGCAACCTCTTCACGATACTCCCCGTGGCGTAGTTCCTCAACACAACTTCCACGGGTATCATGGTTAATCTTCTGGCAATCATGGTCCTCTCGTCCTTCATTCCTACGTAATGGGTCTCTATGCCATCCCTCTCCAGCAATCTGAAGAGGAGAGCTGAGGTCTGGGCATTCAGAACTCCCTTCCCCTCTATCACGTCCGCCTTGGCCCCATCCCCAGCAGTTACGGAGTCTTTGAACCTAAGGAGAACATGTTCGTTATCAAGGGAAAAGACTTCCTTGGTCTTTCCCTCCGAAATTTTCTCCATAACAACATTTACGTGCTTAGCTTAAAAATTCGCCTCTCAACTGCGTTTACATTTACTTCCTCAAGTAAACTCAGCTATTAAACGATGGGATTACTGGTTCAGGCATGGAAATTACAATAGACGATTTTCAGAAGGTTGAGATGAAGGTCGGACTCGTCGTTGAAGCGGAAAGGATAGAGGGAACTAGGCTCCTGAAGCTCAAGATAGACCTTGGAGGAGAAACTAGGCAGATAATATCGGGCATTGCCGAATACTACACTCCAGAACAGCTGGTTAACAAGAAGGTGATAGTCCTGGTTAACCTGAAACCCAGGGTGATAAGGGGATATGAAAGTCAAGGAATGATACTAGCTGCAGGCTGTAAGGAGGATGAACAAAGGGGAGTGAAACCTGTCCTTCTCGCGCCTGATGGGGACGTACCCCCGGGTACCAGAATATGTTGAACCCCTTTGAGAGGCTTAGACCCCCACCCAGCGTGGACAGCTTCGTGGAATCCCAGGCGAAGAGGCTCAGCTCCATTGGTGGAAAGACGGTTAAGGAGAGGGAGATCAGGAGGCTAAAGGACTACAGGGACAGGATAGAGGTTTACGTTGAGTTTGTGAAGGCCTTTCCCAGGATCAATGACCTTCACCCCTTTTACAGAACGTCGCTGGAGATCGCCTCAGGATCTCTGGACAGGGTGAGAATGTGCCTATCTGCCATATCAAGGCACGCCAGCATGGCCCAGAACATGCTCGAGAGATACATGGTCATGATCAGGAGGGAACCGGAGGAGAGGGCCAACTCCCTCATGAGGGCTGGGTTCGGCAGGGCCAGTTCCATCTTGAGGAAAATGAGCGATTGCGTTGAGTGGATTTCTGAAGTGGTCGCAGTGATCTCCAAGGGGAAGGCAATAGACCCGGAACTTCCCACAGTGATGGTGGCCGGACCGCCAAACGTTGGGAAATCCACTCTGGTGTCTAGAATATCCTCGGCCAAACCTGAGATTGCCAACTATCCCTTCACCACCAAGGAGATTCACGTTGGCCACATGGACTGTGGTATGAGGGTTCAGGTAATAGACACCCCTGGTATTCTGGATAGGCCTGACATTGAAAGGAATGTGATTGAAAGGAAGGCTGTCAATGCGTTGAGGAATCTCAACGGTCTGGTTATTTTCCTCTTTGACGTTTCGACCTCCTCCATTTACGGGGCAGAACAACAGCTGAATATCATGAGGGAGGTCAAGGCCCTTGGCAAACCGGTTATCCTAGCCATGAACAAGATAGATGCAGTTGACGAAGCCATGAGGAGGGAAATACTCTCCAGAGTGGGAGACAAAGTCCTAGAAATAAGCTCGGAAAAGGGAACTGGAATTCCCGAGCTTAAGAGGGAAATTTTTAATTGGCTTAAGTCAATTTCACAGGATCCAAGTGCGGTACTGGATTGTTGAAATATTCACGTCAATTCAGGGAGAGGGGCTTGTAATAGGGAGACCGTCAAACTTCGTCAGGCTAGCTGGATGTAACCTCCGTTGTGTTTGGTGCGACACCAAGTTCTCGTGGGTGAGGGAGGACGGGAAACCCATGGAGCTGGAGGAAATAATCAGTAAGCTGAGCAGGTCGGTCAGGTGGACCACAATCACTGGTGGGGAACCACTCCTTCAGGATCTGATCCCGCTGGCCTCAACTCTAAAGAACATGGGCTACAACGTGGCCGTGGAGACCAATGGAACCGTGAAGCCTAAACAGGAACTCAGGAAGATTGTGGACGTGTTTTCCGTTTCCCCAAAACTGTCCAACTCAGGTCATAAGCTGAGGTACGACTTCTCAGATGACTGGGCCACATACTACAAGTTTGTAATCGTTGAGCCCTACAGGGACCTCAGGGAGGTGAAGGACTTCGTTGAGGAACAAAGAATAGATCCCGAGAAGGTGATAGTTCAACCCGACGGCAACAGGCAGGACTACACACAGGCGCTCAGGGAGCTATCAGACGCCGTTATGGAGCTGGGACTCCCCTTCAGGGTCCTTCCCCAGCTTCACAGGATCATTTCCTATAGATAGGATTGCGTCCCTTAGCTGATTCTTCTTCTCCTTCCCCTTGGCAAGTATCTCGTTGGCCACTTTGGTCACCTCCTCCAATTCCTCAAGGCGTGGGGATACCCTATCCTTCAGGAGGTGAACCATTCTTATCCCGGTTCTCAGTTCCAGCAGAATTCCCTTGCGATTCTCAACCAGGACTCCGCTGTGCTTGAAACCCACCTCCCTTGCAGTCTTGAGAATGGTCCACGCCTCCTCGTAGTCCCTTGTGTAAACGTGAAGGATAGGACCTTGGACAATAAGCCACAACCTCCTCACGTGTTTTCTTTCCACAATTCTGGGCAGTTCGTCGCCGGGTAGTCCAAGATGGTTCTTGTATATTACTGAGGAGTCCTTTCTGCTCCACGGATAAAAGGAGTCAATCACGGTTATCCTTCCACTGCAACTGCTGTAGGTGAATGCCTTATCCCTCTTCATGAATGCCTCCAGGAGGTCCCAGATATCTGGATCCAGGTACCCTATCTCCTTATCCCTTAGCAGTCGGGCGTTGGCTTCTTCCTTAAACCTCGACCACTCTGAATCCCTGTTGAGCATAGATTAAGCTTTACTTGCTTAACTAAATAACTAGTCGTCGGAAGGGTAAAGGGGTAAAGAACTTATTCCCACTCTCCTTTAGTGACCCATGAAAGCTAGGGAAGTAGTGGACCTCTACAGACGAGGGGAGGAGTTCAGGGTTAAGGTTGACTTCATAGATCCGGGTAGCCTGGCGGAGTTAAATGAAATTCCCCTGGAAACTCAGGTATTGCTGGAGAGGGGAGGAAGGAGAAGAGTGGTTTATCTAGCTTTCCTTAAGATAGCGTACGACTGCAATCCAGAGTTCGCAAGGGATTACTTAGATCTGGACCTCTCCCTGAACGATATACACGAGAAGTATGGGGTCTACACTGACCTTGAGTACGTTGCCCTCCACTGTCTTCACGCGGTGAGAGATGAGGACGCTGCACATGCCCTTCGTAGGTTAAAAACCTTTATACTCTCTCGTAAGAGTAGTGACCATGGACTTTGATGTAATAGTAATAGGCGGCGGAGTGGCAGGCGTTTCTGCTGCTCTCAGGGCCTCAGAACTTGGAAAGACAGTAGCCCTGGTTGAGAGGGACCAGGTGGGAGGCGAATGCATAAATAGGGCGTGCATACCTTCCAAGACCCTTATTGACGCAGTGAAGACAGTGAACAGGGTATCCTCCTCCCCATGGATAGTTTCCTCTGCAACCTTGGACTACGCTAAGTTAAACGAGAATAAGGCTAGGATAATAACGGCAATTAAGGACAGGATGGAACACAACCTTAACGCCAAAAACGTGAGGGTGATTAAGGGAAATGCCAAGATAAAGGCTCAGGGAGAGGTGGAGGTGGAAGGAAAGACCATAACGGGTGATCACCTAGTTTTGTCCACGGGATCAGTACCCCTATCCCTGCCGGACTTTCCCCTCAACGGGAAGAACGTTCTGGATCCATGGACTGCCATGAACCTGAGGGAGCTCAAGAACAGGATTGTGATAGTTGGGGGAGGAGTTGCTGGAGTGGAGCTTGCGACCCTGTTCAGGGCCCTGAACAAGGAAGTGACCATTCTGGAGCTAATGCCCCAGCTATTGCCGGGATTTGACAGGGATCTGGCGTCAACCACCAAGAAGAGGTTGGAGGAGAAGGGGATCAGGATATACCTCAACGCCAAGTCCAAGATTATAAACTCCGATGGGACTGTGAAGTTCTCCGTTAACCTTCCAAACGCTTCCGAGGAAGTGGAGGGAGACCTGGCCGTTGTCACCATAGGCAGGAAAGCTAGCACTGAAAACCTTAACCTCAAGGAGATTGGGGTGGAAACGGATCAGAGAGGATACGTGAAAGTTGACGAAAGGGGAAGAACCACAAACCCCAAGGTCTTCGCTGCAGGAGATGTGGCGGGAGTGCCACTGTCCGCGACCAAGGCCTGGAGGCAGGGAATAGTGGCAGGCGATAACATAGGAGGGAAGGACAGCAAGATGCCCAAGTATATTCCCTCCTCCATATTTGCGGATATGGAAATAGGGACAGTGGGAAAGACCCTTGATGACCTGAAGAAGGCTGGAATAGACGCCAGGGAGGTGATGGTTGAGATGAAGGACATACCCAGGGCCTGGACCCTCAATGAGACCGAAGGATTCCTGAAACTGGTGGTGGCAGGGAACAAGATTGAAGGTGCTCACATGATTGGTGAGGGGGCGACAGAGGTTATCAATACCATGGCCTTGGCCATGGAGTTGGGCATAACCATAACTCAACTGTATTCCGTGACCTTCTCCCATCCCACGGTGAGCGAAGTGATTGGTGAGGCAATTCAGAGGCTGACTCACGGAGAGATATATTAAGATGGGATCGGTGTGGATATGTAAATGGGTGACGATAGGGAGAGGCGACAGGTAAGGAAGCTTTTCATTTTTCTATTTTTGACATCAAGGGGAGGCAACACTAGGATAAGAATTGTGGAGGCTCTCCTGAAGTCTCCCTTGAACGCAAACCAGTTGAGTAACGTCCTCTCCCTGGATTACAAGACTGTCCAGCATCACTTGGACGTCCTAATGGAGAACATGATAATAACAAGGGAAGGCACAGGCTATGGCGCACTATATAAACCAAGCAAGTCATTCATGATGTACATTGACGTTTTCAATGAGCTCATTTCTGATGTAAAGATGCCCAAAACCACAAAAAAATAACCCTAAACTCTCTTAAGCGTTATGCCACGATACTAATCTCATGAAAAAAGAGTTTCAGAGACTTCTCATTGACGTTAAGATTGCCAGGGGTAAAATAAGGCTATGGCAAAGCAGGCTCAGCTCTAGGGCAGAGCAGTTCAAGAGACTCTCAGCTAATAACGCGACAAGGTTCGCCACTCTTGCTGAACAGTACGCTAAGGAGTCGGAACAATTGGAAAACATACTCAATTACATGGAAAGGCTTGACATCCTTCTCGAGATGGTCGAACTTAAACTTGAGACCCTGACCTATATAGATTATATATCCCAGGACATGGTAAACCTCATGGAGGCACTGAAGGAGTTTAAGCGGCTAACTCCCCTCCTGAGTACGGAGCTGAGCATTCTCGTGGACGAGCTCTATTCCGGCTTCTATGCCTCGGTAGAGGTACCTGAACCCATGAGAATCAAGGCTAGGGAAGAGGCCAAGGCCATCCTCAAGGAGAGCGAAAATATAGTTAATAGTAGAAACAAGACTAGGGTAGGTACTCAAGCTTAAATATATATAGTTCTATATACAGTATGCAGAGTAGATCATCAAGAAGGATTCAGTTGACTGGCGGTTCCACTTACATCATATCCTTACCCAAGTCGTGGGTGAGACAACTATCCCTGAATCCTGGAGATGAAATCGAGGTAATTCAGGATAACAATTTCAGGCTTCTCCTTGTCCCTAAGGGAATTCCACAGGATACCAAGCAGAACAGGGCAACCATAACCTGCGAAAATCTGAGGCCTACCTTCGCGGTTAGGGAGTTCATTGCCTACTACATGGCAGGTTTCACGATAGTTTCGCTGATATGTCCCAAGATGAAGGCTGAAGAGAGGACTCTAGTCAAGGATAGTGTAAGGAAGAGACTTCTTGGCGCAGAGGTTATAGAGGAGGACAACTCTAACCTCACGGTTCAGTTCTTGGTTAACGAAAAGGATCTACCCATATCGAGGGCCATAAACAGGGCTGCCGTGATCACTCAAAACATGTTGAAGGACACATTGGACGCCCTGAGGAACAACGACGGGGAGATGGCCAAGGAGGTCCAGGAGAGGGATGATGAGGTGGACAGATTCTACTTTTACGTAGCCAGACAATTGACACTCAGTATCAGCTCATTTGAGATACTGGAGGAAGAGGGGTATAACGCAACCCAGATAGTGGATATTTACTCTGCAGTTAAGTCCATTGAGAGGATTGCAGATCACGCCAGCAGAATCTCAAGTCTGGCCCTAGAAATTGGACCTCAAACACCTCAACCAATCTTGGACTTTGGGAGTAAGGTTCTTGAGGTTTACAAGGAATCTACTAGGGCATTCCTGAACGGAAAGAGGGAGATAGCCAACAAGATCATAGACCAGGATTACGAGCTTGCCATGGAGCATAAAAAGGTGACGGAGGCCATCTTTAGGTCAAGTGAGAGCACTAAACCTTCCCTCCTACTTGTCACGGATTCCTTCAGAAGGGTCAGCAGGTACTCCCTTGATTTGGCTGAGACAACCATAAACCTGCTCGCCAAGACTAAGGCGGTAGAGTCCTAGAGCCTGTTCAAGGACATTGCGAGATTCGGTGCCCTGAACGAGTTGTAAGCCTTGGTTAGTTCCTCGAGCGTTTTAGCCTTCTTGACCTTGCTAGCTAGGTCAAGTAATGAATCTCTGTCCTCTAGGGTGTAGGGTCCATTTCTATATAGGATGAGGGCACATTCGGGATTCATGACCCCTATGCTGAAGTAGCCCTTTATGAGCAGATTATCTGCGGTCTCCAGATCTGGATTCGAGAAGAGGCATATTCCTGGATGGGTGTGGGCTGACGTGACACCATGGGGCATGGGTAGACTCACCCTGTTCTCCTCTCCCTCGAAAATAACGTATTCCCCCGTATCCAGCGTGAACGAAATGAACTCCACGCCGTTACCCATGGTCTTCTTGGAGTAATCCATGAATACCTGTTTAAGGAAATTCAGGTGTGCCATATAGATCTCGCGATAGAGTATGCTGTAGGGATACGGCCCCTTCCCGCTCTTAACTCCCTCCACTGGAACCTCAGAGAAGAGATCCTCCAGGTCAGTGGTGCACACTACATCGTTTTCCTCGAAAATCTCCTCTGCCCTGTTCACCAGCGAGGAAAGTTTGGCCAGCCTGACGGAGGTATCATGAACCCCTATCTTTTGCTCCTTCACAGGAACTCAGGACCTCCTCCTGTGTTCTCACTATCTCCTCCACCCTCTTGATGGGGTCGGGAGACTGATAGATGCTCCTGCCCACTATCTCGTAATCGGCACCATGACATAGGGCCACTCCAGGCTTAGCCCCCTGAGCACCCACACCAGGGGATATCACCACTTTATCTGGAAAGTCGCTCTTTACCCTTGAGATCATAAATGGTCTGGTAGCTGGTGCCACAAAACCCCTTGGATTCACCTTTCTGGCCACTTCCCTCAGGTAGGGGTAGAAGGCGTCATTCCATCCAGGATGGGACATGGACAGCACAAGGAATAGATCCACCTTCTGACTAAGTGGTGCAAGACCCCCCTCCACACCCACAAAGGCGTGGGCTATGAAGGAGTTGGCCACGTCCTTCAGTTCATCCGCAATCAACAGCATCGTGTTGTCTATGTCAGCAAGTTTCAGATCGAGTATTTTCATCCCTTCAACAAGGTCCATGAGTTCCTTAACTCTCCCTTTGCCCAGGGAAAGAAGGAGGGGCCATCCCACCTTAATCCCCGCCACTTTACCGTTAAGTTTCCTTAAGGTTTCCTCGGGAACGGGAGAATCTAGGGAAAGGATAACCCTGTTCACTTAATTCCACCTAGATATTCCTCGATGAGTTTTCTTTCACTCTCACTCAAGGTACTGGAGACAGACCGCAGGATGTCACTTATCTTAAACACGGAGATGAACTCTATTCCAAGATCCCTCAACTTTTCAGATGCTCCTTCCTCCCTGTCCACAATCACCAGTGCTCCCACCACCTTACCGCCACTCTTGGTTATCTCCACCGACGCCCTCTCCAGGGATCCCCCCGTGGTGGCCACGTCATCAACCACCAGAACCTTTCTACTGGAAACCTCTCCTTCCACCAGCTTATCCGTCCCGTGCCCCTTCTTCTCAACCCTTACGTAACCCATGGGTACGTTCATCTTACATGCCAGAAAAGAAGCTAGGGGTACACCTCCCGTCGCCACACCCATTATGAAATCAAACCCGACCTTCTCCACCTTCTTGATAGCCTCCTCCACTACCTGTCGAAATTCTGGGTAGCTTGGGAACCTCCTGAGGTCGATGTAGTAGGGACTGGTCTTCCCTGACGTTAGCACGAAGTTACCAATGAGGAGCAATTTTCTTCTCACTAAGACTTCTCCTATATCCATTGTAACCCAGTCTAGATACTAGGAAAAGAGTTTAAATATAGTTCGAATCAATAGTTTGAAGGGCATTACGTGAGAGATGTAATTTCGATCCTTGATTTTTCCAAGAGTGAGGTTCTGGAACTTTTCGAACTTACGGACGAAGTTCTCTCTGGCAAATTCAAGCCAAGGCTGGAGGGAAAGATAGTGGCGACGGCGTTCTTTGAGCCCAGCACCAGAACTGCATTGAGCTTCACCAGCGCGGCCCTCTCCGCCGGGGCAAAGGTTCTTGGATTCTCCTCGGACGAGGCCACGTCAGTGTCCAAGGGAGAGAACCTTGCAGATACCATAAGGATGTTGGAGAACTACGCTGACTGCATAGTGATGCGTCACAAACTGGATGGCTCAGCCAAGTTCGCCGCAGAAATCGCCAAGAAACCGGTGATAAATGCCGGGGATGGGAAAAGGGAACATCCCACCCAGGCCTTGATAGATATGTACACCGTGAGGAAACTGTTTGGGACCATGGAGGGTCTAACCTTTGGCTTCCTTGGAGATCTAAGATATGCTAGGACGGTAAACAGCATGTTAAGGATACTTACCATGTTTAGGCCCAGGATGGTGTACCTGATATCCCCTCCACAGCTAAGGGCCAGGGCAGAGATCTTGGAGGAGTTAAACTACCCCGTCAAGGAATTGACCGACGTTAGGGACATCATAGGGGAACTGGACGTGCTTTACGTCACGAGAATACAGAGGGAGCGGTTCTTGGACGAGGATGAATATGAAAAGGTAAAGGAAAGTTACCGTCTCGAGTACAGGACTGTGGAGAAAATGAAAAGGGATTCCGCCATTTTGCATCCCCTTCCAAGGGTTTCAGAGATAGATAGAAGGATTGATTCCATGCCACAGGCAAAGTACTTCCTTGAGGCATCCTACGCCGTTCCCCTGAGATCAGCGTTACTCCACGAGGTAATGGCCGGTGATTGAGTTGAAAAGCGGTCTCATAGTAAGCAAGATAAGGAACGGGACAGTCATTGATCACATACCTGCAGGAAGGGCATTAGCTGTCCTCAAGGTCCTGGGAATAAAGGGGATAGAGGGGTACAGGATAGCGCTAGTGATGAACGCTGAAAGCTCCAAGATGGGGAAGAAGGATATCCTGAAGATAGAGGATCGGGAGATAGAGGAGAAGGAGGCGGAATTGATCACCTTAATTGCTCCGGACGCCACGATCAACATCATCAAGGACTATGAGGTGGTGGGGAAGAGGAAGCAGGAGATACCCCAGGAGGTAGTGGGACTGCTGAGATGTACCAACCCCTCATGTATTACCAACAATGATGTGGAGGCGGTAACTAGGTTCAGAACCATAAAGAGGAAACCTCTCCAGCTGGCATGCGAGTACTGCGAAACCAGGCTCACGGAAGATGAGGTAGTGAGGCAGATTCTGGGATGATCTCCAGAGTCCTAGAGTATCACCGGGAGGGAAAGTCCACTAGGTTCTTGCTGGAGTATCATGGAAGGCCACCTAAACCAGGACAGTTCCTGACCGTGATAGCACCGGGGGAGAAGGAGATTCCCCTGGGGGTATCAGACTACAGGGATGGAGAGGTAGAGGTATACGTGGATTCCAAGGGTCTGGCTCAATGGTTAATTGAGAGCAAGACTGTGTTAGTTGATGGACCTTTTGGTAGACCTCTGAAACTGGGAAACACTAGGGCAATCACCACAGGGGAACTTTACCACGACGTTCTCTACCCTCTCAGGGAGGCAAGGAGGATGGGTTTTGACGTTGGACTTGAGTGCATTGACGAATGCGATGCCAACTTTCCCTCGGGAAGGAGGGAGCATTGGGATCTGGTCATAGCCTCTGTCCCGAAGGAGAGGATTAGGGATCTCCCCCCAGGAACGCTGGTTTACGTTAGATGGGTTAAGATGAATTGTATGAACGGCGTTTGCGGTGTATGTCAGATAAAGGGAAACCTAGCCTGTGTAGAGGGACCGTTCCTTGAGGTTGAGAGAGTTGTGGATTAAGGGAAAGCTGTTCCTTGGGGAGATAGTGGAGGGATGTGTGGGATTTGATAGAAGGATAAGAGAGGTGAGGAAGGAATGCAAACCCGATCTGAAGCTACCTGAGGACTCAATCATAGTTCCGGCTGGGGTTGACATGCACGTTCACTTGAGGGGACTTCAGCTTTCCTATAAGGAAACTGTGACCTCTGCAACCTCCGAAGCGGTGTACGGCGGTATCGGAGTTGTGGTGGACATGCCCAACACCCTGCCAGTTATCAACAGCGAGGAGACAATAAAGCTCAGGCTTGCCGAACTGGCCAATCACTCCAGGTGTGATTACGGTATTTACTCGGGCGTCACTAAGGAGAACGTGGATAATCTGCCAATAGCTGGGTATAAGGTGTTCCCGGAGGACCTGGAAAAGGAGGAAGTTCAGAGGGTGTTCTCTTCACCCAAACTAAAGGTTCTTCACCCTGAGATTCCCATGTCCCTTCGCCCGGGGAGGGGAAACAGGCGACTGTGGCAGGAACTTGCCTCCCTCTTCCTGATCAGGGGAAAATTCCATATAACCCATGTGAGCAATCTTGATACCTTGAGAATAGCGAGGACGCTGGGCTACACCACAGATCTTACAATGCACCATCTGCTTGTGGATGGAGAGAGGGACTGCCTTTCAAAGGTGAACCCTCCCATTAGGGACGTAACGGAAAGAAGGAGGCTGTTCTCAGCCCTGTTTGAGGCGGACGCAGTGGCTAGCGATCACGCTCCCCACTCGAGCTGGGAAAAGGGTCTACCCCACGAGCTCTGTCCCCCGGGAATACCCGCCATGTCCTTTACGCTCCCCTTCATTTACACCCTAGTGTTCAGGGATGTCCTCCCCATTTCAAGGGCCGTGGAGCTCACAGCTATGGGCCCAAGCAGAATCCTGGGTATTAAGGCAGGCGAAATAAGGGAGGGTTACCTGGCCAATTTCACGATCCTGAGAAAGGAGAGGTGGAGGTATTCCACCATGTACAGTAAGGCTATACATACCCCGCTGGACGGATTTGCCTTGGACGCAACGGTGCATGGCACAGTAGTGGAGGGAAAAGTTGCCTACCTGGACGGACATTCTTATCCTGTGAGGGGATCAAATGTATTCGATGATACTGGCAGGAGTTGAACTGGAGGATCCCTTCATTATCGCCTCAGGGATAATTCCTGACGTTCCCGAGTACATGACTCGAGTGTGCAAACAGTATAGACCATCTGCCATAACCACGAAGACCTTCACCCTCAACCCTCTGGAACCCCACAAGCCTCCAACCCTGATCAGGGTGGGCGACGGATGCTACATGAACGCCATAGGCCTTGGAAATCCGGGAATACGGGAACTGAAACCGGTGGGATGTAAACTGTTCGTTAGCGTCGGGGGCTCATCCAGGGAGGAGATCGTGAAGACGTCATCCTTGGCTAACGAGCTGGCTGAACTCATTGAGATCAACGTGAGCAGTCCTAACAGGAGGAGCTATGGGGCTGATATGGCCCAGTACGTCAGGGAGATCGTGAAGGATGTTAAGAGCGTGACCACCAGACCGGTATTCGTTAAGTTGGGCCCCTGGGATAACGTTCTGGAGCTAGCTGGGAGGGCTCTTGAGGGAGGAGCGGATGGTCTAACTCTCATTAATACACTTAAGGGAATGAAGGTGGACGTGTTCAGTGGGAAGCCGATCCTCAGCTACGGAACAGGGGGCATATCAGGCAGGTGCATTCACCCCCTTGCAGTCAGGATCATACACGATGTGTACAAGGAGTACCAACCCGAGATCATAGGGATAGGAGGAGTTTTCTCGGCTGAGGACGCGCTGGAACTCATGGAAGTGGGAGCGAAGGTGGTGGGTTTGGGAACCCTGATCATTGATCGGGGATTAGAGGCCTTCGCGTCCCTTAGACAGGAATTTCACAGGTTGGTTCAGGAGATGGGAATAAATCCAAGTAAAGTAATAGGATCAGCAGTGAAAAAATGACAAGGATAAACATGAAAGGAAGGGATATGGAGAACCTAGTATTCCTGGGGAGGGTAAAGACTGTGAACGTGGAGTTCTGCAACGAGAGCAAAACCATGGCCAAGGTCGTGGCTACACTGGACACAAGCGAGGAGGTAGAGACGGAGTGCATTCCCATTAGGGCTGCAGGAAAAATCTCAACCGTGATGAAGCACTACCTAAGGCTGGGAGTAGGAAATTATATAATTAAGGAAGGAGATGTGAGTGGAAACGTGGATATGGAGGGAGGAGATGAGGATGAAACTCAGAATTGATAAGTTACCCAAAACTGACGAGGATATAGAGGAAATACAGAGGGAAGTTGAAAGCTCTCATCAACACGAACATGAGCATCATCACCACGAGGAGTCAGACCTAGAGTCCGTTCTTGGAGAACTTTACATGAACTATCAGAGCCTAGACTCCAAGACCAAGGAGCTGGAGGAGGAGAACGCAAAACTCAGGAAGGAGATTTCCACACTTTACAGGATATTGTCTCACGTCGTGGTAGCCCTTTCCACCAATAACGAGGAAGAAAAGCGTAATGCTTTAAGTGAGATCCTTTCTGTACTAGACAATGATAATAGATAGCGTCCTAGTAATTGCGATAAAAGTTTTTGCGGTTATGGACCCGTTCTCAATCATACCCTACATTCTATCCATCTTTGAGGAAGCAACTCAGGGAGGAGAGAACATGAAGTGGTCCTACCTCGTTAACAAGGTTGAGGTTGCGGTTGTAGTTCTTCTGCTTCTCTTCTCCGTAATAGGGAGATTCATATTAGAATTCTTGGGAATACAGCCCTATTCCCTGGAGATAGGAGGCGGAATCTTGCTCGTTTACCTGGGAATAGATACTCTAGGCGGGTTTCAACAACTTAAGTTCCTCTCCAAGCGACTTGAGGAGGCCGTGGTCACCCCCATTGCAACGCCTCTAATAGTGGGTCCTGGTACCATGACCGCCCTGGTTTCCCTCTCCGTTCAGAACAGTATACTTGAACTGGCCATAGGGAGTCTAATAGCTGCACTCCTCACCTACTTAGTCCTCATGATGGGCCCTCTCCTCATTAAGATCCTTGGGAGAACAGGAACAGTTGCCGCTGGTAGGTTTACTGCCATAATAATAGCTGCCTTTGGAGTGCAGTTAATTATCCAGGGTATATCACAGGCAAAGGTTGCATGACAATTCCTTCGGAGAATAAAAATTTTTTAATTAGAAATCAGATTGATCGTAGGGTTTCATGTCAAACAATGGAAGAAAGAAAGTTGAGTTAGATACAGTTGACAGGAGGTTACTTATTGAACTGTTGAGGGACTCTAGAGTCAGCCTGAGGAGACTCTCCGAGGAGATGAGTGTATCCCCCGCTACACTTCATAATAGGTTGACCAGACTTGTCCAGGAGGGTGTGATCAAGGGATTCACGGCCCTCGTGGACTATACCAAACTCGGTTACTCACTTTCTGCAATCATCATGGTGAAGGTGAGTGGAAAATACCTTGTGGAGTTTGAAAAGGAGATTGCAAATACTGACAATATCGTCGCGGTTTACGATGTTGTTGGTGAATATGATGTAGTCCTTATTGCTAAGTTTAGAAGCGTTGAGGATCTTGACGTTTTCCTAAAACAGCTCCTGAAGAACAGCAAGGTGGAGAGGACTTACACCAGTATTGTCCTTAATGCAGTTAAGGAGGACCCAAGGGTAAGGATTTGAGCCAGCTCAGATCTCATTTTTAACATTTATTTTCATTTTTGTGACCAAAATTCTCTCAAAATCACGTATGCCCAAAATCCTTAAATAGGAATCCCAGGGCTTACCTATTATATGGTGTTTTGATTGAAGTTCTGTCCTAAAGATGGTGGCATAATGCTACCTGCCAAGAAGGGGGACAAGGAAATACTGAGATGTAAAAAGTGTGGATATGAGGAACCGCTGGACAAAAAGACCAAGAAGGCGTATCAAATAAAGGAGGATAAGTCCAAGTCCGGGAAAGTGTTGACCACGTCCATTGTGAGCGAGAAGGAAGGGAGAAGAAGAGAGGACGACGAATGGGAGCAGGAAAGGGAGGAGTACTATAAGGAGATTGGTTTGGATCTACTGAGAGATGAACTTGAGGGTTCAGAGGAACACGAGGAAGAATAGGATCCTAGCATTCAAGATTTTCTGAAATCACGGCTTTACATTACTGTTCTGAACGGAGAGGGAAACCAGATAAGTCTGCAGATAATATAACTTCATACCACTCGTTGAATGGTAACTTTAACACCGTAAACATTATATTAGCAATCTCATTATTCATTGACTTATGAGAATTTCGGAAACTACGAACAAATATTTGCTGAGGAGAGGTAGTACGGAACTTTTCATTGAGGAGGTTAAGAACGAGAAGGGCGAAAGGTTTTTTTCCGTGAGCCTCATCGGAAATGCTAAACTGGCGAATGGGGATGAGTGGGCCCTTAACAAGGGCGACTACAAGGTTGTGGACAGGAACAATGCGGATGCAGACCTGAAGAAGCTCCTCCAAACACTGAAATAGGAGGGGTGAAGCGATGGAGAACTTTGACTTCATCCTAACAACAGACCGCTGTTTGATGACCAATCACCACGGTAAGGAATTCCTAGGCTTCCTGGGAACAGGACCTGCTGTGGGAGTTCCTGAATCTGCGTGGAAGTGGCTGGCCTGTCCAAAGATGAAGACAGACGAGATCGGCAGGCCATGGGAAGCCCCCTACGGAATGAGAAAAGTTGAGGCAAAGCTCATAGAGGAGGGATTCAGAGCTGCAATAATAGATCCCGACCACCTAGCGCCTCACCTCAAGAACGCCAAGGCCCTCATGTTCTCCCATCACGACTACTTCGCGTTTGGACCACCGTCTTCCACATGGTGGGGTATAACTAAGCAGGAACCAGTGAATTACAAGAGCTTCCAGGAGCTGATTAACAAGCCCGAGGTTCAGGAGGCTAAGAGGAGAGGCGTAAAGATGATAGCAGGAGGTCCATCTGTCTGGCAATGGCTTTGGAGAGAGGACATGATAGAGAAAGTTGGCATCGATACGTTGGTTGATGGTGAGGCAGAGAGGGTCATTGGTAAGCTGGCTCAAATGATCCTAGATAATGAGGACCTTCCTAGATACATGTATGTAAGCGGAGAGGACGTACCCGGTATAGAGGACATCCCAGACATCAAGGGTGCCAGCGTTAACGGTCTCATTGAGATAATGAGAGGATGTGCTAGATCTTGCAGATTCTGCTCAGTTACTCTGAGACCCACCAGATACTATCCTCTGGAAAAAATAGAGAGAGAGTTGCAGGTAAACGTCAGGGCTGGGGTTAGACATGGTGTGATTCACAGTGATGACGTCCTGTTTTACGGTGCGGTGGGTATACTTCCAAGGCCAGAGCCACTGATCAAGCTCCACAAGATGGTAAAGAAATACTATAAAACAATAGCCTGGAGTCACGCAAGTCTGGCTGCCATAAGGTTCTCCGAGGAGAAGTATGGTCTCATCTCCAAGTTATCTGAGATCATATACGAAAACGGGTCGCAAAACTATCTGGGTGTAGAGGTAGGTATAGAGACTGGATCTCCCAGGCTGGCGAAGGAGATAATGCCAGCTAAATCTGCTCCATACAAGCCCGAGAGCTACCCTGAGACTGTTGCTGAAGCCTTCAAAATAATGCACGAGCATAACATAATCCCTGCGGGTACCATGATAGTTGGGTTACCTGAGGAGAAGGAGGATGACGTCATTAGAACCATTGAGTTAGTGGATAATCTGAAACCATTCAGGAGCATACTGGTGCCCATGTTCTTCGTTCCCATGGGCTACTTCAAGAACAAGGACTGGTTCACAAGAATCCAGTTGAGTCCCTCCCACATCGAGCTGTACAAGAGAGTGTTCTGGCACGACGTTTACTGGGCTGAGAACATCCTGAACAGCTTCTACATGAAGGGGCCAGTTTACTTCCCCGTCAGAATGATACTGAAGCTGTTCCTGAGAGTGGCAAAAAGAAGAATGAAACAGGTTGAGGCATGGTTAGAAAGCCAGATGAAGGCTTAACCCTTTTTTCTTGGTGTTATGTAATCCTTAGGAGCTTTCTGGAACCTTTCAAGATAGGGTCTCAATACTCTGGGTATCAGCACTGAACCGTCCTCCATCTGATTGTTCTCAAGAATTGCAGTAATGGCTCTGGTCGTGGCTACTGCGGTACTGTTGAGGGTGTGTACAAATCCCTTTCTGTTCTTCTTCCTGTCCACGAACCTTATCTTCATCCTGAACGCCTGCCAGTCCGTGCAATTGCTACAGCTAACCATTTCCCTGAACTTGGCCTGTGCGGGCATCCAGACCTCCAAGTCATATTTCTTTGCGGCGCAGGCTCCAAGGTCTCCTGAGGCAATATTCACTACCCTATATGGTAACTCTAGGCCCTGAAATATCTGTTCGGCATTGCCTAGAAGTTCCTCATGGAATTTCCAGCTCTCCTCTGGTAAGGAGAAGACGAATTGTTCAACTTTATTGAACTGATGAACCCTGAATATTCCCTTAAGATCCTTGTTAGCTGCACCTGCCTCCTTTCGGAAAGCTGGACTTAGACCTACGTACTTCAGAGGGAGTTTTTCAGCCTCTATCTCCTCCTTAAAGTAGAGTGCGGCTATGGGATGCTCTGCCGTAGCTATGAGGTAAAGGTCTTCTCCCTCAATCTTGTATATTGCATCCTTGAATGTGTCAAGATCGATCACGGACTGTATCACCTCTCCCCTCAACATGTAAGGTGGAATTACCAGCGAGTAACCCTTGGAAGTTATCACGTCCAGTGCATAGGCTATGAGGGCCTGTTCCAGCCACGCGACATCCTCGAAAAGGTAATAGAACCTAGATCCCGCCACCTCCCCGGCCTTCACCGTATTCCCCAGTTTCAGTACACTCTCCAGTTCGTCAGCATGACCAACGGGCTTGAATTTGATTACCTCATACTCGGGGTTAAGACCCTTAACCTGAGATAGAAACTCGTTCACATCCTTCTCATAAACTCTGAACTTACCCCATACCTTGATGGGCAAATTATATGAATCGTCCGGTCCCACGGGAACGCTCTCATGAACCACATTGGGTAAGGTTCTCAGGATGTTGTCCCTTTCCTCCTCTATGCTCTTTAGTTCCTTCTCCTTTGCCTCAATTGTTGCGAGTAGCCCTCTTGCCTCCTCTATCTTCTTTTTCCTCTCATCGGGAGAGAGCCTCGGAATCTGGGAACTGACCACATTATGCTCATGTCTGAGTCTCTCCACTTCCTGAAGTATTGCCCTCCATTTCTTGTCTAGCTCCACAGCCTTCTCCGCCAGTTGAGGATTTACGTTCCTCTTCCTTAGACTATCAATTAGTGCATCTGGATTGTTCCGTATTAGCTCAAGTAAACTCCAAGACACAACTGAATAAAAAGATGGGAGGTTTTATCTTCTATGGCGAAGAGGAAGGATATCAACTCCTCATTCAAGGAATTCATCTTCAAGAAACGAAAACACGTGTTAGGATCCCTGATTCTGAGATGTGTTCTGCTCCTCTGAGGGAAGTCCATAGGTCTGGATCCACATCTCCACAATATCGTAACCATATAGCTTCTTGAACTTCTCCCTTCCCTCAACGCTCATCTTCAAAGGACTCCACTGGGTTTCCATATCTATGTCCACGTCCACGTTTCTTGCAGGTACTGTCTCCTTAACCACTTCCTGAACTGTGTAAACCAAGTCGTCCACAACTGGGCAACCGGGTGCGGTAAGGCCCAGCTTAAGGTAAACATCTCCCTCATCTGAGATCTTAAGGTCATAAATCAGACCCAAGTTCACTATATCCACAGGAATTTCTGGATCATACACCTCTTTCAAGGCTTCCATCAGTTTCTTAGTCCATTCCTCTTTGTTAACTGTTTGTGTACTCATGTCAATCACAATACATTGTTAGCGTGGGTTTTATTCTTTTTTTCCTAAAAACCATCTATTTCTAATTGTCTGAGAATGTTAAAATTCCTATTCCTTTAAGAAATTAGAGGAATCCCTGTAGAAACACGTCCTATTTCCTGTGTGGCAGACCGGTCCTCCTGACTTCACCAGGGCAATGACGGCATCGCCGTCGCAGTCTATCCTGAAGTCCTGCAGGTACTGAAAGTTCCCCGACGTTTCTCCCTTAAGCCATAACCTGTTTCTGGAAAGGGACCAGAAGTGCACCAATCCGGTGGTCAGAGTCAGGATAACAGCCTCCCTGTTCATGTTCCCAACCATGAGAATCTCCCTGGAATCTGCGTCCTGTAGAACAGCAATCACGGTGTTCATCTCGTGCCTATAGTTCAGCTTAGAGGCTATGGCCTCAGCAGTGTTCCTGTCGAATTTCATGTTTTCAGCCACCTTTTCAGGTTCTGGAAGAAGATCTTCCCTGTCTCCCCGCTCTTCTCTGGATGGAACTGAGTCCCTGCAACCTCTTCACTGCACACGAGGGCAGGAAACTCCACGCCGTAGTGACTCGTCATGGCTGCAGGGTAAGATGTGTATGCCACATAGCTGTGAACGAAGTACGCATATCTCCCGTCAAGCCCCTCGGAGAGAGCGCAGGGGTTCCGCTCTGTGATCCTGTCCCATCCTATGTGAGGTAACTTTGGGGCATGCCTGATGAGGTCAACCTGACCAGGCAGCCAGGCCAGTCCCTTCGTTTTACCACCCTCATTACCCTCCTCAAACATGATCTGCATACCCAGGCAAACCCCCAGGAACTTCACCCCATTCCTCCTGAGATCGTTCAGCGTGCTTTCCCACCTTCTCATGAAATTTCCCACCGCCGAAAACGCCCCGACACCGGGCAGAACCAGGAGGTCCGCATCCCTGGGTTCGCCGGATATCTCCACAGTGAAGTCCGCCCTCCTTAGACCTGCGGATATACTGAATAGGTTCCCCACACCGTAATTAAGAATCAGGGCCTTCATTTCATCCTCCTCCTCAACTCCTCTCTCACCTCATCCAGGGATATTCCCTCCAGGGCAAGGAGTACCAGAAGATGATAGAGCAGGTCAGCAGTCTCACTTACAACCCTTTCCCTCCCCTCAGCCAGCGACGCGACAACAACCTCAACTGCTTCCTCTCCCACCTTCCTGGCCACATATCCCTTTCCCTTTCTGGCAAGGGAGGCGGTATAACTTCCCTCCGGCATATCCCTAAGTCTCTGGCCTATGACCGCTGATAACTCCTCCAAAACGTCACTCATATCTTACACCTATGCTCCTTGCGTGGTTCCTGAAACCCTCATACTCTGCCAGTATCTCAGCTGCCTTGACCAGCCCCCTGTCTGCCCTCTCCGCGTTGACGTAGGACACTGGCTTCAGGAAGTCGTAAACTGTGACCCCTCCCCTGAACCTAGCCCATCCATTGGTGGGAAGTATATGGTCCGGGCCAGCAGAGTAATCGATCAGGGCGGGAGGTGTATTTCCAAGGGTTACTGCCCCCGCGTTCTTAACTAAATGAAGAAGTTCCCTAGACCTCGACGTGTAAAGCGAGAGATGTTCTGGAGCCAGCTGGTTTGCCAGTTCCACCGCCTTTTCCAGGGTCTCAGTCCTCACCATGTAGTATTCGTTTTCGTCACCAAGAAGCTCGCCAACCTTATTCAGGAGTTCCTCGGAGGTAGACATCAACACAAGGAAAGAGGAAGAACCGTGTTCTCCCTGAGCCATGAGGTCCAGCGCAACGCTTTTGGGATCCGAGGTCTCATCAGCTATTACCACCAGCTCAGTGGGCCCCTCTATACCATCTATCCCTACCTCCTTGCTTACAATATATTTTGCGGCCTGAACGTAAATGTTACCCGGTCCCACAATCTTATCCACCTTGGTTACACTCTCTGTTCCAAAGGCCAGCGCCGCAATCGCCTGTGCCCCGCCCACTGGGTAAATCCTCTTAACCTTCAACTTCGTCGCGATGTAAGCAATGGCAGGATCAAGTTCATCCTTCACGGGGGTAGCCACATGTATCTCCTCCACCCCCGCGATCTTGGCGGGAATACCGGCCATCATAAGCGTAGAGGGGTAGGACTTTTTCCCTCCAGGAACGTAAATCCCCACCCTCTGTAGGGGTCTCCAAAGTACTCCATACTCAACGTTTTTGCTTCCACCGCCTAGACTGGGAGGCATTATCAATTCGTGGAAAGAAACCAGCTGGTCCCAGATCTCATCTATGGCCCCCTTAACCTCGGGTGGAACCTTGGAGGCTGCGCTGGTCACTTGGGCCTCGCCAAGCACAAGTTCATCTAGTTTGACGCCATCAAATTGCAGGGCAAACTCCCTCAATGCTCGATCCCCCTCCTTCCTAACCCTTTCCGTTATCTCATTTACCTTCTCCAGAACCTGAGAGAAGGATTGAACTCTCCTTGTTGGAAGTTCCCTCTTTATCACGTTCTCACCTCTATTCCTGCCACTTTTAAATAATCCTTCAGATCCCTTATCCTGATCACACCATCGTGAAATATTCCCGCAGCCAGGGCAGCGTCCGCTCCTGCCTGCTTAAAGACTGAAAGGAAGTGATCTGGTTTTCCAGCCCCTCCGCTGGCTATCACAGGGACATTGGTCATACTAACTACTGCCCTGGTGAGTTCCAGGTCATATCCGTCCCTGGTTCCGTCCCTATCGATGCTGGTGAGGAGAATTTCACCCGCTCCCAATTCCTCAACCCGTTTAGCCCATTCCACCGCATCCAGACCTGTGTCCCTGGTCCCGGACCTGGTGAACACTCTCCAGCCTTCTCCCAACCACCTTGCATCTATTGCCACAACAACGGCCTGAGCTCCAAACTCCCTTGAAGCCATGGAGACCACGGAGGGATTCTCCACAGCAATGGTGTTCAAACTAACCTTGTCCGCACCATTGGACAGCAGGTTGGATACGTCCTCTACGCTTCTTACACCTCCTCCTACTGTCAGAGGGATCGAAAGCACACTGGCTGTTTCCCTCACCTTTTCCAAGAGGGTCCTCCTACCCTCTACCGTGGCCGAGATGTCCAGAAATACGATCTCATCAGCTCCCTCCTCCTCATATCTGGAGGCCAGCTCTGCGGGATCTCCCTTTGATTTCAGATCCACGAATCTGACCCCCTTTACCACCTTACCGTCCTTTACGTCAAGGCACGCTATTATTCTCCTTGTGGTCATAGTGATCCCTTTGTGCTTCTTATTTCCTCTCCCTGAATGGAACAGGCCTCTCCAAGGGCTAGACCCACTCCCTTGAAGGCAGCCTCCACAATGTGATGTTCGTTAACCCCATCTAGTTTCCTCACGTGCAGTGTTATCCCGGCATTGGTTGCAAATGACCAGAAGAAATGGGCCACGTTTTCGGTGGATAGATCTCCTATCTTCTCCCTCTTCAGGTCAAGGGTGGTGGAGGCATATCCCCTCCCTGATACATCTACTGCAACCAGGACCAGGGCCTCATCCATTGGAACAACAGTGTTGGAGAACCTCCTGATACCTCTCCTATCTCCCAGTACTTCCCTGATGGCCTGTCCCAAGGTGATCCCCACGTCCTCCACTATGTGATGATCATCGTAACCCAGTTTATCCTCACCCACGACAGTTGCGTTGGCACCCATGTAAAAGAGCATGGAGTGAAGCATGTGGTTGAAAAAGGGAACTGGAGTCTTCACCTCCACCTTTCCTTCTCCGTCAAGTTCCAGCTTGATTTGGACCTTCGTCTCCTTTGTTTCCCTGATCTTCTCCACGTACCTAGACACTTATCACACCTCTTAACACTCCGGTGTATAGGGACATTCCAACTATCGCGAAATTAAATCCCATCCTATCGAGTTCCCTGAGATCCTGAATTGAGCCTATCCCGCCAGCGTACCCTTTCTCTCCTCGAATCAGTTTTGCGTAACTCCCCACGTTCAAGTCTATCCCCCTCCTTGTTCCCTCATTGCACACATACGTGAAGATCACTCCCCTAACCCCTAGGGAATTAACGTGGGAAATAGCCTCCTCCAGGGATGTGGCTGACTCATTCCAGCCCCTTATCAGCACCCTGTCATCACAGTAGTCCACAGATATCAGCACCCTGTCCTCATAGCCCTTTACAACTCTCCTGAATGTATCGGGTTGTGTGAAGGCCAGAGTGGACATGACCACCTTGGTTGCACCCGCTGAGAGAAATCTCTCCAGCCTGGACCTGTCCCTAATACCGCCACCGACCGAGACCTCTGAAAACCCCCTCATGACCCTCTCCATCACCTCAACGTTATCTCCCTTCCCCTCGGCTGCGTCAAGATCCACCAGGTGAAGTGAGACGTAACCCATTTCCCGCAATTCTTCAGCTATCTTGATTGGATCCCCGAGTACCAGCCCCGTCCCATCCTTTCCCCTGACCCTCTTTACCGCCATTCCCCTGCTAATGTCTATACTGGGCACGACCCTCATTTTATCACCTTCTCTATGTTGACCACCACTATATCCCTGGCACCTGCAGTCTTCGCCTTAGCTATTACCTCAGGTAACATATCCTCGTCGGTAACTGTCACAACTTCCCACGCGTTTGAATTGCTCAGCTTGGAGATTGCGGGGGCTAACATCGCGGGAAGGGAGGAGACCACTGCCCTAAGGTTAATATCGTCAACGTTCATAAAGATCATCTTCTTTCCCCTTGCGCTCAGTGCCCCCTTCATCATGGTCAGAACGAGATTTATCCTGTCAGCCTCCTCAGATTTCATCCAGTTCCTGTTTCCTATGACCAGCGCATAACTCTCGCTGACCACATCAATGGCTTTGAGTCCGTGAAGCTTCAGGGTAGTCCCGGTGCTGGTGACGTCTATAATGGCGTCAGCCGCCCCGAGGGAGGGCATTATCTCTGCAGCTCCGCTGATCTTCACAAGCCTGGCAGAGATCCCCTTCCTCTCAAGGTAGCTTCTGGCTATGTTGTGATACTTGGTTGCTATTCTCACATTCTTGGGCATATCCCTTGGATCCTCTATGTTCCACGCCGTGGGAACGGCCAGCACAAGTTTGGATTTTCCAAAGTCAAGCTTCACCAGTTCCTCGACGTCTGCCCCAGACTCCATCACGTAGTCTAGACCCGTTATCCCCAGGTCCACTGCCCCGGTCTCAACTATGTTGGGTATATCCTCTGTCCTTATGGTCACCAACTGGACCCCTTCCCAACTGGTGGGCACCATGAGGGCCCTGTCGTCGTTGGCCAGGGGCTTAATTCCCACAGAGTTCAGGAACTGCAGGGCTGGACCCTGCAACCTACCCTTGTTCGGTATTGCTATTTTCAAGCACTTCACCCAGCTTATCCAGGAATATTCTGCATTGCTCTCTTGTCCCCACTGATACCCTATAAAATCCCCTCACCGGATTTCTAATGGCCACTCCCCTCTTCATCAGGGGCTCCACAAGCTCTCCAGAATGCCTGAAGAGGAGGAAGTTTGTGATGGACCTGTAGGTCTTCATTCCTAGGGAAACAAGCCCACGATATAGCTCCTCCCTATTCTCAGAAATCTCCTGAGCGATCCTTCGAGCATACCCTGGGTTCTCCAGTGCAGTTATCCCGGCAACCAGGGAAGGAAGTGCCACATCAAAGGGTGTAGATCCCTTCTCCAGGGCCTTCACCACATCCCTGTTGGCTATTAGATAGCCTACCCTGAAGGAGGCAAGGGAGAATGCCTTACTCATGGTCCTCACTATCATGAGGTTCGGATACTTGGACACCAGCCTGGAGGCGGTGTAACCTGAAAACTCGTAATATGCCTCGTCTAGAAGCACAATCCCCTTGGTGGTCTCCACCAGTTCCCTTAACCTTCCTTCATCCCCCATTATCATGGGAGAACCCGTTGGATTGTTGGGATCGTCAATTGCGACCAAGCGAGCGTCCCTGACCTCTTTAACCAGTTTCTCCCAATCTTCCTTCCACCAGTCCCCTTCCTCCTTGAGGGGCACCCTGACCTGATTCAATCCCCTGAAGGAGGAGTAAACGGAGTACATACTGTAACTGGGTTGGTTCAGCACAACCCTATCCCCTGGCATGGACAGGTTAAGAAACACAGACCTTATTGCCCCATCTCCGCCCGGAGTCGGGAAAATCTCCTCTGGTTCCACCCTATTGTATTCAGCGGCAAGCTCCTTGAATCTCTTTGTGAGATCCGGATGCTGATACCTGTTTCCTTGGACTAGGTATTTCTTCACCGCATCGAGAACGAAATCGGGAGGTGAGTAGGGAGACTCATTGAGGTGTAACCTTATCCCGTCCTTAATATCCGAGAAATCGTACTCTTTTGCTTCCTTTAACCATGGATATATAATATCCTTTACATCGGTTGGTGCAATAAGAATCCCTCGGGACAATAGTTTTTAACCTGTTTTAAGCTTTTTCCATTACATGTTTCTGGAGGAATTGGCCTCAGGAAAGCACCTCATAGTTTCTTATTACTATACTGCTAGTCTCACCATAACCCTCTCATTGGCCAGACTACTTAGGCAGAGGGGCGAGGAGGTGTGCATAATCAACGAGGATAGAATAAGGTGGAACCTGGCCCCCTTCCCGGTGGACCTAAAATGCGGGCCGGGATCTGTGAACCTAGTTTTCGATGCCATGTCTGAGAGTGAGGTTCCCTCAAGTTACCTTCTCGTAACCTCAAGCAGACACCTCAGATTGCCTAGTGCCAGGGAGTTCAAGCTGACCAGAATCAATGATGGAATCTACATGGCTACGGGTGAAGGTACAAAGTTCCTCTTTAAGGTGAGCAACGCAGGGGTGGAAGACGTGGATTACGAGAAGTCAAGTGTTCTCTCAGTGTTGGAGGATTTCGGTGGGACTGCCCTGCTGGGGGAACTGGTGGATGCAGCCTCGCAAAGGCTGAAAATGCCCAAGGAGCAGGTTAGGGAGGAAATAGCGTTTCTGATCAGGATAGGAAAAGTAAGGACACGGAAAAACGTTATTGAAATAGTTAAGCCCCGGTTCTACTAGTCATTTCACCAGTATGGCAGGCCTGTAGGGCAGTGCCTCCTTGTTAATTTTCTGCCTCACTTCCTGAGTGTAGGGAAGAACCTCAACTTCCAAGTTCAGCTTATACCTCAAGAATGGTACACCCTTTCTCGTGACGTCCATTTCATTTACGTTGGAGAGCACCAATCTCTTCACCGTTTCCGGCATTTCAGTCACATACTGCATAATCCTCTGAAGCGTCCTTGCCTCTTCCTTGCTCTTGGGGGTATTCATTTGCATGAAATCCTTCATTGTTCCGCCCTTGCTTAGCACGTCTAGGGCGCTCTTCACAACCTGGTTCAGGCTTCCGTCGTGAACGTACAGCACCACTGCCGAAGGTTTGCCCTTATATACGTTGAGGATTGCCCTGATATCCTCTATTAACAGCTTGTGATATTCATGTTCCAGTTCCACCTCATCATTGATCTTATTGAAATCAGGGGTAGGCCAAGACTCCAGGGATAGGAATGTATTGTGACCCATCTGGTGCCACATTTCCTCGGTAAGGTGTGGAGCGAAGGGAGACATCAACTTTGTCCAGGTCTCCACCACTTCCCTGATCACGTCGTTGTTATACTCCCTGGACTCGGACCTCACCATCTCCAAGTATTCGTTAATATAGGACGACAGATTGAAGAGTAGCTCATTGATAACTTCCCTGAACCTCATGGACTCCATGAGAGGAGTCACATCCCTTACCAGTCTGTGCAACTTGGACCTCAACCACCTCTCTGGAGTTCCGTCAATTGAGGAACCACTGCGCATTTGCATGAGCTCGTAAAACCTCTTCAGGTTATCGGTAATTGCCCTCGCCCCGGCCTCGGTGAAGTTGGCGTCTGAGCTCATGTCCACGAGCGAGGAAAGGGCAATCCTGATTACGTCCGCTCCATAGGTTCTTATGGCCTTCCTGAGCGGGACTATGTTCCTCAGGGATTTACTCATCTTCTTTCCTTCGTACAGGATGAAGCCGTTAACCGCAACTCCCCTTGGCCACAGGTCCTCGGGGAATATACCGGCATGATTGAAGATAAAGAAGCTCAGGTGGTTTGGTATAAGATCTGGACCACTGTGCCTTAGATCCAGGGGATACCAGTATGTGAAATGTCTCCTCAGCTCCTGAAGGGCCTCGATTCCTATCTTGTTCCTCTCGGCCACAGCCTTCACGTCACCCTCCCCTAGTAGTATATAATCCCATGTCTCCTCAGTTAGCTGGGAGGGGTGCAGGCCAAATTCCCTCAGCTTATGCGAAAGTGTATAGTAAGCCATGTAAATCGTTGAGTCGGAGAGGCTCTCAATTATCCACTTCTTATCCCACGGAAGGGGTGTTCCAAGTCCCCTGGTTCTAGCACATGCCCTCTTCTGTAGCCAGTCGAGCGCGTACTCGAAGTCTTTCCTAGTCTCCTCAGGGATCACCCTCATGTTGGCCAGAAGCTTTTTGGCCTTGGCCTTCCATTCTGGATTGCCGTAGTCCAGGAACCACTGATCCTGGAGGATCTTCACCACCACCTCATTACCGCATCTGCAGTACACCGGCTTGTTCATGATCTCCAGAATCTTGGTGCCTGCCTTCCTCTGGAGGAGGAGGTCCGTGATCATCTTTCTTGCCTCAGGGACCTGTTTTCCCGCTATTGGGGAAAGTTCTGCTCTGAGTTCCTCCTTCACCAGCCTGAGAACATCGCTCCTCATGACGCCCTTGTTGTACTCGAGCCTGTATAGCTGTTCAGTGAGCTTCTTCAGGTCTGCGTCATTCTTGGGGTGGGATGACTCCACTAGCTCCTTCGCCGGCGACTCTCCCTGACCCTCCACTGCCACCACAGGTATGGGCTCGATGGAGACCTTTGCCTTCTTCAGGTAGTAATAATCAAAGGGAGCGTGAGCTGGAACGCTCATTACCACTCCCGTGGCAGTGGTAGGATCCACGAAGTCCGCCGGCAATACAGGGATCTCCTTTCCTGTGACTGGGTTAATTGCCGTGATTTTCAGAAGCTCTGACCCATTCACCTTCTCCAGAACCTTCACGTCTATCTGGAACTTGAGTTTCTCTGCGGCCCTCTCTGACACTATCACCCTCCTACCCCAGCTCTCCACCACAGCGTAAGTCGCCTTGGGATTTATCCAGACTGCCACTGCTCCAAAGATTGTCTCAGGCCTGAGGGTTGCAGCTGCAAGGGAACCCATCTTGGTCTCAAAGAATATCACCACGTATTCTCCAATCTCGGGCTCCATATCACCCTTGGTATCGTGCATTCCCACGGGCAGGTTATGAACAGGGCACCAGCCCACCGGATGGGTGTCCTTGACCACATATCCTTTCTTCTGTAACTTGGAGAACTGCCACACTATGAAGGCCGAGAAATGGGGATCTATTGTGGTGAACTCCCTCCTCCAGTCTATGGATAGCCCTATCTCCCTCATGGCGGCCTTAATTTCCTCCTTGAAGTAGTTGGCCATGAAGAGCGGATCCGATAGTTTGGGAATGACGTCTGGAGGTATCTCGTAAATGTTCCGAAATATATCAAGGAGATCCTTGTCGCCCTTGGCCACATCGTCGGCCATGGTTATGATGGGAGTACCGGTAAAGTGGAAACCCATGGGGAAAAGGACGTTGTAACCCCTCATCCTCATGAACCTAGCGTAAACGTCGCCCGTTACGTAGGTTCTACCGTGTCCCAGATGGAACGGGGAGTTGGGATAGGGGAACGCAACTGTTGTAAAGAACTTCTTCTGATCCCTTGGATCCGCCTCAAAAATCCTGTTCTTGCTCCACTCCTCCTGCCACTTCTTCGAGATCTCATTCAATAAATCTGTAAATTCCTGCGATGGAATCGTAATCACCAAAACCTATTTAAGAACAACTTTTTTAAGTTTATTAAATGTTCACCAAGGCTGGAGATAAGGGAGAGACCACTGTACCCAAGGGCAGAGTTGGCAAGGACTCGCCCCTTGTGAATTTCCTCGGAGACGTTGACGAGGCTAACTCCTTCATTGGCCTGGCCATCTCACGTCTTCCATGGGAGGACATGAAATCTGATCTTGAAAGAGTTCAGCTTGATCTATTCGCTCTGGGGGAGGACTGGAGCACGAGCTCAGAGAAGATAACCATGGAGAAGGTGAAGTGGTTAGAGGAGAGGACTGTGGCGTATAGGAAAGAAAGCGGTCCAGTGAAGCTTTTCGTTGTCCCCGGTGGATCGGAGGAGGCTTCCGTACTTCACGTAGCCAGGGCTGTGGTGAGAAGACTGGAGAGGAACGCAGTGAGATACTCGAAGGAGCTTGAGGTCAAGAATAAGACCACCATTGTTTACCTCAACAGGCTTTCCTCAATGCTGTTTTCCATGGCAATTGTTGCCAATCTCAGAAAGGGAGTTAGAGAAAGATATTACGACATAGGCAAGTACTTCTAGTACGTCTGGCTCATAATGTGGTCAAACTTGTATAAATTCGTCTTGTGGGCTTGGGAGTTCAATCTAATCCTCAGAACCTTAAAAAAAGCTAACATGACCACACCATCTGGCTCCACTAGCTAGACTTGAGCCCTGCGGAAATTAGAAGTTCACAGTTCTTACAGTACTCCCTGCCGAAACTGGTCGGTTCGCCACATAACTTGCACGTAGGCAGGGTTGACAACCTGCTTTCCCTTCTAGCCTCCTCCCCAATCCTATCAAAGTTCTCCACCACCCTGAGCAGGAAGCCGGGCGATTTCTCCTCCAGGGCATACATCAATTCCCTTACCTTGGCTCTCATGGTGGGCCTGGCCGAGATGTAGGGGCACTCCACCTCCTGAAACTTAAATCCCTTAAAATACGCATACATGGTGGTCTCCCACTCGTAAATCTTCCTCAGGGGTTTGACCCTCATGACAAATTTATCGCTTAACTTCAGGGGACTTTCACCCACCCTCATTAATTTCTTAACGTCTCCACGAAGGAGGTTAATGATGATGGTCTGGGCCTCGTCATCTAGGTTATGGCCCGTAGCCACCAGGTCAGCTTTCACGTCCCTTCCAGCCTGGTTTATTAATTTCCTTCTGAATCCACCGCAGAAGGTGCAGGCAGCTATATTTAACCCCCTAGCCTTCGAGGAACTGACCATCTCATCAAGGGAGTATCCCACTGACGCCTTGAATGAGGTGGATATAAGCTCTATTCCAAGGCTCTTCAGGTACTGGTTCAACTCCTTAACCTGATCCTCCCTGTTATACCCCCGGATGCCCTCAACTATGTTGAACGCAATCAATTTACCTGGATCCACTATCCTGGACAGTGTATCTGCCAGGACGAGGCTGTCCTTTCCTCCGGACACCGCTATGAGGACCCTGGATGCCGAGGTTATCCCTAGCCTCTTGGCCTCCTTTCCAACCCTTTCCTGAATGTCCGCCAGAAAGCACTCCCTGCAGAGCCTCTTCCCTGTGTGGGGCTGGAGAATTTCAGCCTGCCTTAATTCGCAGTTATCACACTTCATTTACCACGTCTCCCTTCCACGAGTCTCCTACCGCTGGCCACCTCATCTATGCTGTGTATGGCACATCCCTCCTCCTCAAGAATGTTCTGAACCTCCTTGAAGTCTACGTTCTCTCCCTCAACCACAACCATCAATCCCATGGTTTCAACGTCCATGTCCGAGACGCTTATGTTAACTCCATCTACTCCCTCCAAATTGTCCAATCTCTCGGCTAAATCCACAATGGATGAACCCCTTATGGGTTTGAGAACATCTAGGACAATTCTTCTTATAGTCAAATTACATCAATACCCCACTTTATTGCTCTCTCCGTTAAATTTCTGACTATTTCAATGTTCTCGATAAATGGGGTTTAAAAGCCTTCATTACTAAATCTACGGGAACAATTTATTAACCCCCCGGGTAGAGCAGGATAAGTTTAAATATAATAACGTATAGGGGGTATATAAATGGGGGGTCAAAACATGATGGGGGTTGAACTAAGAGGTACACCGAGAGTTGTGGGCAAGGAAGTCTTTGGCAACCTTTACGAATGCGATACTGAGATACTCAAGGACTCAGAGAGATTGAAGCAAATAGCTGTGCAGGCAACCAAGGAAGGCAACATGACCTTGCTAGACGTAAAGGCATGGAAGATAGGAGAAGGTGTGAGCGTGGTCGCCATTGTTCTAGAGAGCCATGTCACCATACACACCTGGCCTGAGCATAGCTTTGCCACCGTCGACGTTTACTCCTGCGGTAGCCACACTGATCCCAGGAAGGCCTTTAACTATATTGTGGCAGAACTTAAAGCCAAGAGGTTCAATGTTAATGAGGCTGATAGGTCATCGGAGTTCTAGTGGTAGGAGGAGGGATAGCTGGACTCCTTCTGGCCCACAGGTTAAGGGATAGAGATCCCATAGTTTTTGACAGGAGGAGAAACCCGGGAAAGCAGTGCACTGGAATAATTAGCAGATCCACGTTTCAGAAACTTTCCGTCTCTAAGGAGTTCGTGGATAGGGAGTTCAGGGAAATAAGGGTAATTTACAGAAGTGTGGAAATTTTCATAAGGGGAGATTTCATCAGGCTGGGAAGGGAAAGGCTAGAGAAATGGTTAGACTCTGAACTTGGGGTAATGAGGCCAGTGGATGCGGTGATTAGGGGAAGGGATGAGGTCCTCGCGAAGGGATCCGTGTATCGCGGTGATGTATTTGACGCGTCCGGATGGAAGGGAAAGGCCAACTGGGTTAAAGCAGTGGAGTACGTCACTGAGCCCATGGATCAGGAGGAGATAGTGGTGACCCTTGATCCCAGGAATCCCGCTGGTTTCGGCTGGATAGTACCCCTGCCCGATAGGACGCTGGTGGGGGCACTCTCCAGATCGGACCCCAGGCCCTTCATACCCCCAGTTTCAAGGAGAGTATTGAGCGTTCATGGTGGTGCCATCCCCAGGGTTAAACCTTCTCCTACCTCTGTTCCTGCAATAGGTGACAGGACAGGTCTCATAAAAACGTTCACGGGAGGAGGCATCTTTGGAATAGCGGAGTTGCTGGAAAACTTCTCAAACTTTGACAGACTGAAAAGGGAAATAGCTAGGCAGTACTTCATTACATCTCTCCTGGAGAAGACGTGGAGGATGGGACTAGCCACCCTGAGATTTATGAACGGAAAGACGTTTTACGTGGACAAGGAGTTCGACTTTCACTCCTTCCTTTTCTCCCTACGGAAATTGTAACACCCCTCGCCCCTGACTATCACGCCCTGCCTGATCAACTCCGCTATAACCCTCTCCGGTTCCCTTATTCCGAGGCCCTTGAGATCCCTCACGGCAATTATCTCCCCCACAGAGAGGTTTGTCTGAAAGTACTTCCTTGCAATTTCCAGTTCCCTAGAATCTGACATGCTGTAATTTTATTTTCCGCCCTAGGGATTTAACTTTAACTTGAATCCGTTACTAAGGCTGGTGAGGATCCATAACGTGATAGGTGCGGGGCTTGGGGCCTTCACGGGGTACGTAGCTTCCTCCATGTGGAGAATCAATCCCGTAGAACTCATCCTCGCCGTCCTGGTCGTAGCCCTCGTGGACGCAGGGGGTAACGCCATCAATGACGTTTACGATGTGGAGATAGACAGGATAAACAAACCGGACAGACCAATTCCTTCAGGCGCAGTATCTATTGGCACTGCCACCTCCCTTTCCTACGGTTTGATGGGAGCCGGTGTGATTCTATCAGCACTACAGGGTTACCTTCAGTTTCTGGTTGCGTTTCTTGTCAGCATAGCCCTGGTTTTCTACGCCAGGGACTTGAAGAGAACGGGTATTTACGGAAATCTGGTCGTGGCAACAGCCACTGCCCTTTCCCTGTTTTATGGAGGGCTCTCCTACCACGAGGGAACGTGGCTTCAGAGGATATGGATTCCAGTACTATACACGTTCCTGCTCACCCTTTCCAGGGAAATAGTTAAGGGAATAGAGGATTACCGGGGCGACCTGGCAAATCACGTGAATACACTAGCCACCACCAGGGGAATAGTGAGCGCATGGAGAGTGGCCAGGATATCCCTGGTGTTAACCGAGGTGACCTCTCCTCTTCCTCTCTTCCTTGGATATAACCTCCTCTATGGCGTTCTCCTGGTACCGTTCCTCTATGTTACGACAAAGGCAGTTCTGGCAGAAACCTCGGAGGCGGGAGCGTCAAGGGCCAGATCCCTTCTTAAGGGGTCGGCCTTCCTTGGAATGATGGCCTTTGCCCTAGGCAGTCTCCCTTTTCAGTTCCTTTTCCACAATTTTCCTTAAACCCGCCCTCATACCAACGCTCCTAATGTAGACTATTCCCCTCTTTTGGGGTAACTGAATCGTGCACTGGGTATCTCCTCCCCTTGAGAGATCGTGGAGAGTCCTGAACCCAACGGTCACCCCATTAACCATCACGTTCAAGGTCAGCCTCTCAATGTCCACATCTCCCTTGTTCACAACCCTTATCTGAAGGCTATTCCCAATCAGTTCTGGAATCAGATCAAAATCAAGTTGAGGGGTCTGGGAGGCGTAGGAGTAGTGAAGGAGGATCTGGGCCACGCTCCTTTGCTCCTCACTGGAAGGATTGAAGATCCTCACGAAGTTCCCCTCAGCGTCTATCTCCTCACATTCGTGCCCCAGCTCCAAGGTATCCTCCTGGCTCTTACCGTTGGAGACCCTCACCTTTCCCCTGAAATTACTCCTGACCACCAGGTAACTCCTGCCCATGGATTTCAGCTCCATCATCTCTCCAGGCCTGAGCTGAAGGAGCCCTCCCCTCAGGGAATACCTGGTGAAGAAACCCTCTGACCTCATTATCATGGTTGCGTTGGCCAGCCTTATGGTAAGGGGGCGAGCGCTGTTATAGTTAACGGTGAGCTCATTTTTCCCCTTCACTAGAAGGTGCGTCACGTCAAAAATGTGAAAGTGTAACTCTCTCTTATCCTCCGTGAGGTAACTCAGGTTTGGTTTGAACTCTTTTGTTAGCGAGAAATTATTCACCCAAAGTCTCCACTTAACGTAGTCCGGTGGAGACTCCGTAATCACCAAGAGGTATCCCTTCTCCGGTTTCTCCTCAACATAGAAGGAAAAGGAGTAGTCCTTGAGAGTATTCCCCAGAGTGGTAGATTTAGTGGAGCTCTGATAGTCAAGGTAACCGGTAATCTCACCCTCGTCAAAAGGCGCAAAGTTCACTGGCATACGTTATAATGGGGGACATCCAAAATAAAGCAAATGCTGAAGGTGCTAAAATCAGTGATATCTAGGTCAGACGTGGTTATGGAAGTTCTAGATTCCAGGGAGCCGGAGCTCACCAGGTCCAGAAGGGTGGAGGACATGATCCTGAAATCTGGTAAAGAACTCCTCCTCGTGATCAACAAGGCGGACCTTGTTCCCCTGGAGATTCTGAAAGAGTGGAAGGAGTACTTTGAGGAGAGGGGTCTCCGTTCTGTCTTTGTTTCCTCAAGGGAACATCAGGGGACAAGGATCCTCAGAAACTCGGTGAAGGAATTGCTGAGGGGTAAGGAGGGGATAGTGGGAGTGGTAGGTTACCCAAAAACCGGTAAGTCCTCGGTGATAAATGCGCTCAAGGGTAAACATGCCGCCTCCACGTCTTCCATTCCCATGTCAACGGGTTACACCAAGTCCCTTCAGCTGGTAAGGATAGATTCGAGGATCTACGCCATAGACTCCCCTGGCGTGATACCTCCCGATGGGGATCCATTCGAGAGGGTCCTGCGTGGAAGCAGACCTGAGGACCTGGAAGACCCTGTGAAGGTGGCAATAAGGCTCGTGGAGAGAATAGTGAAGTTCAATCCAAATTCCCTGACCCTAGCCTACAGGATAGAGTTCTCATCTCCCCTGGACTTTCTGGAGAAGCTCGCCCTAAAGAGGGGCTGGATATACAAGAGCGACAGGGAACCCAACATAGATCAGGCTTCAGTTCAACTTATAAGGGACTATCATGAGGGTAAGATAACTTACTATACCAAACCTCCGGGTTTAAAACATGATAAAACTAGTGATATTTGATGCGGATAAAACTCTCTGGGATCACTATAATATCTCAGAGTTTGAGGAGCCTTTCCAACTACCAGGGAAGGATGTGTTGAGGGATAGCGCTGGAAGAACCCTCAAGCTCTTCCCTAACGTCAGGAGAACGCTGGATGAGCTGAAAAGGAAGGAGGTGAAGATAGCCATGGCTACCTGGAACTATCCCCACAAGACGGAAAAGGTTCTGAGGGCACTTGAACTGGACAATTATTTCGACGTCATTGTATCGAGAGATTTTCCCTTCAAGTTCATAATGATTACGGAGATTCTCAGAAAGTTTGCGGAGAGGGGATTTCATTTCAAACCAGAGGAGGTTCTTTTCGTGGACGACAGGAGGGCACATTTCGGTAATGTTTGGCTTTACCTAGGAAGAATTCAGTGCCTCGAAATGTGGAAAGACATAAATGATCACCTGGAAATAATCTCGAAATTGGAAAATCGTTATACATGAGCAATTGTTTAGTAAACAAAATCTAATCTTGTTAAAGTTAATACATGATAATAAAGTTTAAAAACCTTGATTCTCTGCTATATGGTCGTGATAAGGATGATCGGTGGTTATACCCTCCAAGTCTAAACGTTTTCCCAAGATTGTCGTTTTCTCAAGGTTGTTTAGATGTAGAATTATGTATAAAGGTGATTTTGTATGCCCTCAGGTGCTAGGTTAGTAGTTGATTCTCTCAAAAGGGAGGGAGTCAAGGTAATTTTTGGAATACCTGGTCTAACCAACATGCCCATCTATGACGCCTTTCTCGAGGACCTTCAGAATGGAGAGCTACGGCACGTGTTGATGAGACATGAACAGGCAGCAGTTCATGCAGCTGACGGGTTTGCCAGGGCGTCAGGGAGACCTGGAGTGTGCACAGCCACTTCAGGACCGGGCGCCACGAACCTCGTAACGGGAATGGTTACAGCTTACTGGGACAGCTCTCCAGTAGTGGCTCTCACAGGTCAGGTGGTTAGACCGGTTATAGGAAAGATGGCCTTCCAGGAGGCTGACACTCCTGGGATTTTTGCCAATGCAGCCAAATACGTCGTGCAACTCAAGAACATCTACGAGATTCCCATCTGGATAAAAAATGCCTTCTACATAGCATCCACAGGGAGGCCAGGCCCTGTGGTGGTTGATATTCCCAGGGACATTCAGCTGGAAAAGATAGAGGACGTTAAGTGGCCTGAAAGACCGGATGTCAAGGGTTATAGACCTTTCAAGACAGTGATTGATCCGGTCAAGATCAAAAAGGCAGCGGAGATTCTGGTCGAGGCAGAGAAGCCAATCATCCTCGCGGGAACTGGTGCAGTTTGGTCCAATGCTACCCCGGAAATCCTCGAACTCTCCGAGATATTGGCTATTCCCATGGTCTCCACCCTGCCTGGAAAGTCAGCAATTCCACATGATCATCCTCTCTTCCTGGGGGCAATGGGCTACTATGGAAGGGCGGAGGCCTCCATGGCCGCCCTTGAGTCGGACGCAATGCTGGTGGTTGGAGCTAGATTAAGTGATAGAACGTTCACCTCCTACGACGAAATGATTGAAACAAGGAAGAAGTTCATTATGATAAACATTGATCCCACGGACTCGGAAAGGGCATTCAAAATAGACGTCCCATTGTATGGAGATGCCAAGATCCTTTTGAGGGAGATAATTAAGGCAGTGAGGGAGCTGGGAAGAAAGAGAGACAACTCAGCTTGGGTGAAGAGGGTCAAGGAGCTAAGGGACTATTACGCACAGTTCTACTATCACGAGGAGGACGGGAAGCTGAAACCATGGAAGATCCTTAAGACCATAAGGAACTCCATACCCAGGGACTCAATAGTTACCACAGGTGTGGGACAGCACCAGATGTGGTCAGAGGTCTTCTGGGAGGTGCTGGAGCCCAGAACGTTCCTCTCCTCCACTGGAATGGGAACAATGGGTTTTGGCCTGCCTGCGGCCATGGGTGCCAAGATGGCCAGGCCTGATAAGGTAGTCGTGGACCTGGATGGAGATGGTTCCTTCCTCATGACGGCCAATAACTTGGCCACAGCTGTGGATGAACACATTCCTATCATCTCAGTGATCTTCGATAACAGAACCCTAGGCCTGGTGAGGCAGGTCCAAGACCTCTTCCAGAGCAGAAGGGTAGTGGGGGTTGATTATGGTCCCTCCCCTGATTTCGTGAAGTTCGCGGAGGCTTTTGGTGCCCTTGGTTTCAACGCCACAAGTTATGACGAGATAGAAAGATCAATAAAGACGGCCATAAAGGAGAACATCCCGGCGGTGATCAGGGTCCCAATAGATAAGGAGGAACTGGCACTCCCCACTCTACCTCCTGGAGGAAAACTGAAACAGGTGATAGTGCGTGACCCAAGGAAGGCTACTTAGGGTAACAGGTTACTATAGGGATCCAGGGTTCCTGGAGAGGGTAATGGGGACCCTGAGGAAACTGTGGGTGGATGTGGAATGGATTAACGCAAGGAAAGTGAACGAAGACGGGTTATATGAGATCTATATGGAGGTTAAGGAAGGAAAGAACACAAACCTTGCGATCCTGAACCTGAGCAAGATGGTGGATGTGGAGAAGGTGGAGGTTCTGGAAGAGGGTAAGGTTGTTTCATACTCCTTTAACAACAAGGGCGAGATAAGTGATAATCCCGATGAGGAAAAGATGATAGTTTATGTACCAGTTTACTCTAAGATAACAGGCTATAGTTGGGGTGAGTCGTATAGCAAAGATCTACACGGATAAGGACACAACTCTCGATCCCATGAAGGGAAAGAGAATAGCCGTACTAGGTTACGGTAGTCAAGGTAGAGCCTGGGCTCTGAATCTCAGGGACTCTGGCCTTCAAGTCACAGTGGGTCTGGAAAGGGAAGGGAAGAGCTGGGAACAGGCAAAGGCAGACGGATTTACACCCAAGAAGACTGAAGATGCCGTGAAGGATGCCGATGTGGTGATCTTCTTGGTTCCTGATATGGCTCAGAGACTGGTTTACAGGGAAAGGGTTCAACCCTACCTCAAGGAGGGAATGGACCTTGTGTTCGCCCACGGATTCAACATCCACTACAGGCTCATAGAACCTCCAAGCAACGTTGATGTTTATATGGTTGCACCCAAGGGCCCAGGTCCCATAGTCAGGGATTTCTACGTAAAGGGAGGAGGAGTCCCAGTTCTAGTTGCAGTTCATCAAAACCACTCCGGAAAGGCCCTGGAGAAAGCGCTGGCCATAGCCAAGGCCCTGGGAGGTACCAGAGCAGGGGCAATAGAGACAACGTTCAAGGAAGAGACCGAAACGGACCTCATTGGGGAGCAGACCATCCTGGTAGGAGGCGTGATGGAGCTCATGAAAGCCGCGTTTGAGACCCTCGTGGAAATGGGTTACCAGCCCGAGGTGGCCTACTTTGAGACCATAAATGAGCTCAAGATGATCGTTGACCTGATATACGATAAGGGATTCATGGGAATGCTCAGGGCAGTCTCAGACACAGCCAAGTATGGTGGATTCACTGTGGGCAAGCAGGTGATAAACGAGGAGACAAGGAGAAGGATAAGGGAGGCTGCTGAGAAGGTTAGGTCAGGGAAGTTTGCAGAGGAGTGGATAGAGGAGTACGGTAGGGGTAGCCCAACCCTAAGTAAGGGCATGGAGGAAATGGATAAGAGCCTTGAGGAACAGACCGGCAGAAGGCTCAAAGAGCTCATAGAGAGAGGAAGGCCTAAATCCTAGATCTCTTTTTATAAACTTGTGAACCAAAGGAAAGCTCGAGGTTCTAACGTCGAGAGATATATTCTTTCGCTTCTGAGGGACAGGGGCTTCGCGGTCATAAGATCACCAGCTAGCGGGAGCAAGAGAAAGGACCCAGCCCCAGACATCGTGGCACTCAAAATGGGAGTAATCCTGCTGATAGAGGTGAAGAGCAGGAAAAAGGAGGGAAATGTGTACATTACAAGGGAACAGGCTGATGGAATACTTGAGTTCTCGAGAAGGAGCGGAGGCGAGTTGTTCCTAGCTGTGAAAAATCCCAAACTCCTCAAGTTCATTAGGTTTCAGGATCTCAAGAAGACTGACGGTGGAAACTACGTTGCAACTCAGGAGGCTATAGAAAAGGGAGTGGACATTGACGGCCTTGCCAGATACGTTGAATCCAAGTTTAGTAAAACACTGGATACCTTCCTTTAGGACTCCTTATCCTGTAACTTTATCCTTATCTTGATCCCATGCTTCTTCTCTAGTTTCCTCAGCTTTGTGTTGATCTTCCTGTTGAAGCTGGATATGCCCTCCCTTGGAATCTCCACCACGTACTCCCCGTTCTCCTTCTTGACCTTCGCGTCAGGGATAACCCCAGATATGGCCCTAGTTATCCTGTTCTCCATAGTGTTTAGGTTAAGTCTACCCACAGGAACTATCATGGTCTGTTCGCCGAACACGTAAATCTCGTACTCCACCCTGTCATTGAGGAAGTCCTTGATCTGAACTACAGGCCTAGCTAGGTCAGCCTCCCTTAACCCCTCTGGAACCTTTACAGTCATCTCCAAGCTGTAAACCTTCTCTACCGTGCCCTTATTTATGAAGAGTACCGTGTCCAGAATTCCCGGAACGGTTCCAAGGTCAACCCTGTTCAGGAACCTGTGTATGGCGTCTATTGCCGTCGTTGCGTGTACCACTCCTATCATGCCTATTCCAGCAAGCCTGAGGTCTATGTAAAGCCTGAAGTCCTCGTCGTTTCTCATCTCGTCATAGACGGTGTAGTCGGGCCTGCTCAGGAGTAGAATATCGTGAAGTTCCCCAATCTCCGCGTAATTCTTGGAGTACTGGGTTATATCCGCAGGGAGATGCATGTCCCTGGGGGACTCTATGGTCTTAACTATCTTGCCCATTTTCATGTAATACTCCGCCAGTGCCTGAGCGAAGGTTGTCTTGCCCATTCCAGGAGAGCCGGCAATAAGGATGCCCTCCGCCCTCTGCTCAAGCCTGTTCACCAGTTCAGGGTTAAGAGCGTAGTCCTCCAGCCTCTTCCTTGCAACCGGTCTGGTGGCTGTGAGTTCCCAGCCGTCAGACAGGGGAGGTCTCGTTATCACTATCCTGTACGTGCTCAACTGAACTATGGTTGAGCCCTTCCTCTCAATCTCTATGAAAGAGCCCTTGGTCCACCTGATTGAGTTCAGTATCTCTGAAACTATCTTCTTTATTTCCCCACCAGTCAAGGGAGTCTCCCTTAGAACGTGAAATTCCCAATCCCCAGGTTTCCCCTTTTTTGCCTTGGGAACAGCGTCCTCCTTGAGGTGAACGCTCATTGTGGACTCGTCAAAGAAGGTCTCTATGGACAGTGGTTCAGGCAGGGGTTCCAGAAACGTTACCCCAATTCCCAGAAGTTCCGCCATTTTCTTGGTAAGTTCATCTGCTGTGAGTAAGCTACATCCTCTCTCCGCGCAGTAATTCCTCAACTCCTGTTCCGCATCTCCGCTCTCCTTTCCCACCAGTTCCACAGCAAATAGGTACCTCTCTGATAGATCCTTTAGCTTCTCAATCTCCTCAAGCGCAATGTCGCTGGTGACAAGCCCCTGCTTGGATTCTTGTTCCAGTTGCCTGAGTAGGGCCCTGTGTATCAGGAACGTTCCGTTGATCAGGTTCTTCTCTATATACCTAGTAACGCCCTGAAGCAGCGAGCTCTTATCAACCAAAAACTCATTCGGCAAAAGATTATTCCCCGTTTAATCCTAGTTTTGAGTAGTAAAATAAAACACTATCTCTTGATCATCCTGAGGAAGTACTCATGAATTGACGTTGTCCCTGACAGCTCCGGGTGGAAGGTGGTTGTGAGAATCTGATCCTCCTGGGCCATTACTATCACGTCGTTCAGAGTGGCGAGGGCCTTTGCTTTCCCCCATACCTTGGAGATTGCTGGAGCCCTTATGAACACGAACTTCTCCTTTCCTCCCTCTATCTCCTCCAGGTCCACTATGGCCTCAAAGCTCTCCCTTTGTCTGCCATAATAGTTCCTGATCACTGAGGCATCCATCACCCCTATCAGGGGCTGGCCCTTCTTTCCAACCTTGGCATCCGTTACCTCCTTGGATAGCATGATGGCACCAGCACACGTTCCCAGCACTGGGATTCCCTGATTTATCTTCTCCTTTAGGGGATCCAGAAGGCCCAGCCTTAGGGCTACCTGGCCAATTGTTGTGCTCTCTCCTCCCGGGATGATTATGCCGTCCACGTCAAGGTCCTTTGGCTTCTTGACTGGAATAACTTCTCCCTTTCCTATCTTGTCAAACACTCTCTTCACGGAGAGTGCATGCTCCTCAAAGCTTCCCTGATATGCAACCACTCCTATCTTCATGCTCCCCTCACCTGCATGAGTTCCTCAGGCTTCAAGGTCTTTATGTCAATACCCATCATGGCCTTGTGCTCACTTATCATCTTCTGTGCCTCCAGAACTATCTCCGGATCCTCCCAGCCTGCGGTGGCCAAAACAATAGCCTTGGCCCTCTCCAGCGGATCCTCGCTCTTGAAAATTCCCGAACCCACGAAGATACCATCTGTGCCCAGCCACATCATCAGGGCAGCGTCGGCTGGGGTTGCTATCCCGCCAGCGGCGAAGTTGACCACTGGTAATCTAGCGTACTTCACGGTCAATTCCACCAGTTCGTAGGGAACCTGCAACTCCCTAGACTTCTTTACCCTGTCCTCCTCAGCCATGCTGAGCAGAGCCCTCAACTCCTGGTTAACTATCTTTATGTGTTTCACAGCCTCACTCACGTTTCCTGTGCCCGGTTCACCCTTGGTCCTGATCATTGAAGCTCCCTCTGAAATCCTCCTGAGGGCCTCGCCCAAACTTCTGGCCCCGTTCACGAATGGAATCTTGAATTCCCACTTATTGATGTGATGCTCCTCATCAGCTGGAGTCAGAACTTCGCTTTCGTCAATCATGTCCACTCCCAAGGCCTCCAGAACCTTGGCCTCATAATAATGCCCAATTCTCACCTTTGCCATCACTGGAATAGTGATGGAATTCATGACTTCCTCTATGATCTTGGGGTCTGCCATCCTGGCAACTCCGCCAGCCTTTCTCACGTCATAGGGGAGCTTGTCCAATACCATAACTGAGACTGCACCAGCTTCCTCCGCTATCCCTGCCTGTTCCACGCTGGTCACATCCATGACCACGCCTCCCTTCTGGAAGATTGGAAAGGCGTGCTTTACCCTAGTGGTTCCCTGAATCTGACCCGTGAAGGAAGGGGATTCAGGAAGGTAAGACATTAATCCCGAATCCTTCACCGTATCCCTTAACTCAGCTAACTTGTAGAAGAATCTCTCTACCTCATCAAATGAGAGCTCGTATAGCCTCATAAGCAAATAGAGGTGAAGTGAGGTTAAAAACTTAGATTTCTGATCCTTCCTAGAAGAGTCTTGCCCTAGACTTCCTCTCGTTCTCAGCCCTTATCTTGATTAGACCAAAGTGAACCGCACAGTTGACGCAGTAGCACTTGGTGACCGGGTACCTGGTGATTATGGCACCCTTCTTCTCCAGTTCGTTAGCCAGGGAAGCGTCCACGGGACTGTAGGTCCTTGTAACACACACGGCCTTGTCTTCCGGTACCCTTGCTCCACAGTTATCGCACATGACATACCCTACGTGACCTTTATCTCCTTTCCTTCTGCCTCTGTTCTCCCTCTTTTTGGGCAATACTTTAGCACCTCTCCTCTTTTCATTATGACCTCTAATAAGTTTTTGCTATTCGAAGGATGTTGGTTGAAGGTTTTCCACATACAACGCAGTTACCGCTAGGCTCCGGTTTCAGGGGAGCACCCAGAACCCTGGCCTGAACCTCCTCCTCTATTTTCAGACCGCACGAGTCCTGTCCACACCACGGAACCTCAGCTATACCTCCCCTGTTCTCAAGGAATTTTTTAGCCTCGTCCAGATTCTGGAACCTCTTCACTCTCTCCCTGAACTGCTCCCATGCCCTCTTTCTTAGGTCGGCGGAGATTTGATCCTCAAGGTTTCTAAACTCCTTGATCAAATCATCCTTTTTCACTGCCTTACCCTCGAGCGTATCCCTCCTCTTCAGGAACACTGTGCCTGCGTTCAGCTCCCTGGTTCCCACCTCTATCCTTATGGGCACTCCCTTTAACTCCCAGATATAGTACTTCTCCCCAGGGGTCTTGTCCTCTGAGGCATCCAAGGTAACGCGGATACCATTGGTCTTCAGGGTTGATTCTATTTCCCCAGCATACCTGTTGATCTTCTCCGTGTCCTCGTCGGTCTTCCCGGGTATTGGTATGATCACTGCCTCAAAGGGAGCCACCACGGGAGGTAGGATGGGGCCATGATCGTCGCCGTTTATGGATATGAGAGTGGCTATCACCCTGTCAGATATTCCGTAACTGGTCTGATGCGGATGAACGTGGGAACCGTCAGCCCTCTGCACCTTGTAATCCATGGCCTTGGTGAAGTGCTGACCTAGGTGATGGGCCGTTCCAATCTGCAGGGCCCTTCCATCCGGCATAATTGTATCAAGGGCAATTGTGTACTCCGCCCCGGCGAACTTATCCCACTCGGGCCTTCTGGAGATGAGATAGGGTATGCCCAGAATGTCAAAGAACCTACTGTATATCTCCACAGCCTCATCCACCTGTTTAGCGGCGTCCTCAAATGTCTCGTGAACCGTGTGAGCCTCCTTGAACGTGGTCAGTTCCCTAACCCTGATCATGGGCCTTGTGGCCTTGGTCTCATATCTGAAGACGCTAACTATCTGGTAAAACTTCCTGGGTAATTGAGTGTAGCCCTTTATCCAAAGAGATTCCATGAGGGTTATGGCAACCTCCGACGTTGGTCTGAGGGCGAATTTCTCCTCTAGTTCCTCTTCTCCTCCGTGGGTGACCCAGAAAACCTCCTTCTCGAAACCCTTGATATGCTCGCCCTCCTTCTTGAGAAGTCCCTCTGGGATGAGGAGGGGGAAGAGAACCTCCTCGTGACCGGTGTCGTCAAGCAACTTCCTAATGAGATTGGTAACGTTCTGTCTAATCTTGAAGCCGTAGGGCATCCAAACGCCAGAACCCTTAACAGGATACCTCCCGTAGTCATATATTTCTGCCTGAGAGATGACCCAATCAAACCACTCGCTAAAATTAGAGGACCATTTTTCCCTTGATATCTTCATGGGAGGAATCCAAAAAACTTGACCTAAAAAGTTTGGGGGTTTTTAGAACTTACCGAACAACATTAGCACTGCGAACAGTATACCGTATACTGCTATTCCTTCCCCTATGGCCACGAAGATCAGCACGGTACCGAACATGTCCCTTCTCTCTGTTAGTACACCTATACCAGCTGCAGCAGCCATACCCACGGCCATGCCAGCGCCAATTGCTGCAAGACCCACAGCTAGTCCTGCACCAATGTTAATCCCTGAAAAACCAGTTGAAGTCTCTGCAGGAGACTGAGCAAATGCCACAGCAGACCCCATAAGGAGCGGTAGAAGGAGTATTACATATTTCATTCTCTTTGAATATTCCATGTTAAATCCACCACTGTTTACTTTGGCAGTTCCTTTAAAGCCTTTCTCCTTATTTCCTCCATGGCCTTTCGTTTAGATTCCAGTATCGAGGAATACTCCTTGTTCAGCTGGTCCTGAATCTCCTTCATTTTTTCATCAAGTCTCTTGTTAAGATTTGAAATAAAGGGATTAGCGTCCATCTCCTCTCCTCCTCTGTAAGATCCTTCTTGTGACTTTAAGCCTAACGAATTCCTCCCTGCTCCTGTCATTTAGAATTGATCTAATGTATTTCACCGAGTTGTTGTAGAAGGGAAGTATTGAGGTGTCTATGGCGTTGATTAGGCGCTGGGTTCTTCTGAGCTCGGCAACAAGCGATCTGATGGTTGACTCAAGCTCCACAAGTTTGATGACCTTAATCATGGTCTCCCTCATCCTGTCGTAAGCCTCGGAAAGGTAGGGAGAGGTTTCAACTTCGCTGAAGGGTTTTGGGGGAATGCTGGTTTCACTAAGTTCGGTGATGGGAATCTTGACTCCGAAGATGACCTTAGTGGAGCTTTTTAACTGAAGTGAACTGGTCTGAGAATTGGCTATGGTCTCTATGTTCCCAATACCTTCATCAACAACGGCCTTCATGTAGCTGTCATAGACTACCTTCAAAGCCTCGTTAACCTCGTTGTAGATCTTCTCGTACTCGTTTACGTAAGTCCTCAGATAAATGAGAAGAACTTCCCTCTTGTTCTCCAATAGCCTCTTGATTACTCTGATGAGCTTGAGCTGATTCCTCATGCTGATGAGGTTTATCTTTGTGGGGAGTACCCTCCTAGAGCTCATTTCTTACCACGGTAGGCTGGATGATACTTCTTGATAAAGTCCACCTTCACGTTTGTGAGCTCCCTCTCTGGCAGAATGGAGAGGACCTCCCATCCAATATCTAGAGTGGTCTCTATATCCCTGTTTTCGTTAACCCCTTGACTTACGAATTTCCTTTCAAAGGCATCACCGAACATTAGATACTTCTTGTCTGTGTCAGAAAGGCTATCCTCTCCAATGATCGCTGCAAGCCCTCTTGTGTCAACGGCCTTTGCATAGGCCGCAAACAACTGGTTGGACACGTCCTTGTGGTCATCCCTGGTCTTCCCCTCACCTATTCCATCCTTGGCGAGCCTTGACAGGCTCATGAGAACATTGATTGGTGGATAGATTCCCTTGTTATACAGGCTCCTGTCCAAGGTAATCTGACCCTCGGTGATGTAACCTGTCAGGTCTGGAATTGGATGAGTTATGTCATCGTTTGGCATTGTCAGGATAGGCATCTGGGTTATGGATCCCTTCTTTCCCACGACCTTCCCAGCCCTCTCGTATGTCTGGGCTAGATCGGTGTACATGTAACCGGGATAGCCACCTCTACCAGGTACTTCCTCCTTTGAGGCACTTATCTCCCTGAGCGCTTCGCAGTAGTTGGTCATGTCAATCAGAATTGCCAAGACGTGCATGTCCTGTTCAAAGGCTAGATACTCCGCAAGGGTGAGGGCGGTCTTGGGGGTGAGCGTCTTCATAACTGGAGGCTCGTTTGCCAGACTCATGATCAGGGCTACCCTGTTTATTGCCCCTGTCTCTTCAAAGAACTTCCTGAAAAACAGTGCCTCGTCATATCTCACTCCAATGGCACCGAAGACCACAGCGAAGTTGCTCTCCTCTCCCCTAACCGTTGCCTGCTTGGCTATTTGCGCTGCGAGAATGTTTGCAGGCAGACCGCTCCCGCTGAAGATTGGAAGCTTCTGACCTCTGAGCAGTGAGTTCAGGCCATCAATCGCGGAGATACCGGTCTGTATGAACTCCTCAGGATAGTCCCTGACTGCAGGGTTCAGCGGTTCGCCGTTGATGTCCCTCTTTTCGCCCTTTATCACCATGGGGCCGTTATCCAGGGGATCACCCAGGGGGTTGAAAATCCTTCCCAGCATCTCCTCCGATATCTTTACCTCAAGTCCCCTACCCAGGAATCTCACAGTGGTTCCAACTGGAGATATTCCCCTGGTTCCCTCGAAGACCTGCACTACAGAAATTCCCTTCTGACTATCTACGACAATTCCTCTTCTCTTCTCACCATTGGGCATCTCAACCTCAACTAGCTCGTTATAGGCGGAGTCAGCAACGCCCTGAACCATTACCAGGGGACCCTTAATCATGGAAATATTTGAGTACTCCCTCACATTCATGGAAGACTCCATTAAGCACCAGCCTCCTTCAAGAGTTCATCGAACTGAGCTTTTAACTTGTTCTCTAGTTCGTCATATTTCTGAAGTTCGTCGTTCTTTATGGTGGCCTTTGATCTAATTATGTCAGGGACTACAGTTATTTTGTCAGCGATCTTCTTCACTGGTATCCCTCTCTCCACAGCGTTGGTGGCGTACTGGTTATAGTGATAGATCAGTTTCATAATCCTAGCCTGCTTCTGAGGCGAAGAGAAAGCGTCAATGTCGTCATAGGCATTCTGCTTCAGGAAAGCTTCCTTGATGAGTCTGGCTACCTCTAGGGTCAGCTTATCCTTCTCCGCGAGTGACTCTGGACCCACTAGCCTAACGATTTGCTTCAGCTCATCCTCTCTAAGAAGGGTCCTCACCATGAAGTCCCTCATTATCCTCCAGTCTGGATCAACGTTCTTAATCCACCAGTCAGACACTAGGTCCACATAGGACGAGAAACCCTGGAGCCAGTTAACTGCCGGGTAATGCCTGGCCTGAGCCAGGGACACGTCCAATGGCCAGAATACCCTGACGAATCTTAGTGTAGTGCTGGTAACTGGCTCGGTGAAGTCTCCTCCAGGCGGTGAAACGGCAGAAGCCAAGGTAACTGAGCCGAACCTCTCCGGGTTACCAAGCGCTCTAACCCTTCCTGCCCTCTCGTAGTACTCGGCAATTCTGGAGGAAAGATAGCTTGGGAATCCCTCCTCCGCCGGCATCTCCTCCATTCTACCTCCCAGATCCCTAAGGGCTTCAGCCCATCTGGAGGTAGAGTCGGCAACCGTGAGCACGTCATATCCCTGGTCCCTGAAATACTCGGCCAAGGTTACTCCAACGTAAATGCTTGCTTCCCTGGCAGCAACGGGCATGTTACTGGTGTTGGCCACAAGGACTGTCCTTTCCAGAAGGGGCCTCCCTGTCCATGGGTCCTTGAGCTTGGGGAAGCTTCTCAGTTCGTCGGTCATCTCGTTACCTCTCTCTCCGCATCCAACGTAAATTACGATTTTTGCCTCGCTCCATTTGGAAAGGCTCTGCAGGGTTACCGTTTTCCCACTCCCGAAGGGTCCTGGAATGGCTGCAGTACCTCCCTTAGCCATGGGAAATATGGTATCTAGGATTCTGACACCAGTGAGCAGTGGTTGAGTGGGATCCAGTTTCTCCTTGAATGGCCTGGGAACTCTGACAGGCCATTTCTGCATCATTTTCACTGGAACTTCGTCGCCATTCATGTCCACAATGGCCACGTTATCCTCTACCCTGTAGTCGCCCTCTGCGACAATTTCCTTTAACTTTCCGTGAACGTAAGGAGGAACCAGTATCCTGTGCTCCACCAGCCCAGTCTCCTGTACTGTTCCCAGGATATCACCCGGTTCAACCTTATCACCCTTCTTAATCTTGGGAACGAAGTGCCACTTCTTTTCCCTGTTCAGCGTGGGTAACTTTATTCCCCTCTTGATGAAGGGTGACTTTGTAACCTCCTTTATTTCTCCCAGGGGTCTAAGCAATCCGTCAAAAAGTTGCCCCAGAAGGCCAGGACCTAGCTCCACGGAAAGCGGAGCCCCGCTTCCCACAACTGGCTCTCCAGGCCTTATACCGCTTGTATCCTCATATACCTGAATGTAGGCCCTGTCCCCTTCAATCCTTGTGATTTCGCCCACCAGTCTGGGTTCACCAACCTCGACAACTTCAAACATCTGGGCATCCTTCATACCCTCGGCCACAACCAGTGGCCCGTTCACCCTAGCAACTTTACCCTGTGCCATCTTACATCTCACCGAATAGAATCTCAGCTATCTTAGGTTTTAGTGACTCAAAAACTTGATCCAGTATCAGGTTCAGGGAGTAATCCCTCACTAGCCCAACGTCCGAGTACTGTATCTTGACTCCTCCCATGATCTTTGGGTCTGACTTGACCTCGGCCTTAACCTTCAATCCCTTCACCATCTTCTGGACCTGATCCACCTCATCCTGAGAGCAGTAAATAATAGAGCCGTCCCTCGCCTCCCTTCTGAGAACAGACTCTATGCCCTGTCTATACCCCTGGGAACTCTTAACCTTCCCCAGGGACTTGACTGTGCCCTCATAAACCTTGTTCAGCCAGTAGTTCTTCTCGCTAAGAACTGCCCTCTTAACCTCAATATCCAGCCTGGCCCTCTCCCCCTCTATCTCCTCCTTGGCCTTTGTCACCATGTCCTGGATCTTGGCAGTGTACGTTTTTTCTACACTGTCTCTCTTTTGCTTTATCATGTTAAGTGCCTCCTCAAGGGCCTTACTTAATTCCTTGCTTATGACCTGCATTTCCGTGTCGATCACCTGTTCCATCAATTCCTCTACAGAGACCATACCATCACCCGAATCCCAGAGCCTTTAAAACCATCTTCTTGACGTCAATAGGTTTGGATTCCGAGAACGGAGAGGGTATGATAGTTACCAGTGGTTTAGTGAGATTTGAAATCATTGAGTCCACCTTCTCCTTGACTGGCTCGTACACATCCCTGGTTATTAACACAAGGTCCACGTCGTCCCTCTTCTTCACGGAATCAATCTCCTTCTCCAAGTTAAGGGGATCCTCAATCACTTCCCCTTCCGTTCCCATCATTTTAAAAAGAGAAACCGTATACCTGTCTCCCAGTAGCAATATTTTACCCATGACGTGCTCTCATTTGCTATGAAGATTAAATATTTTTAAGATATAGCTCATACTACTCCCGATAGTGTATTGATCTTTCCTGAAAACATGGTAAAAGTAGAAATTATATCACCAGTTGACCAAAAAGATAAGGTAGCCACAGAGATCTTAAAGTTCGGGAAAATAGAGGTAATAGAGCCAGCCCACCCTATCTCAAACGTGAGGTTCGAGGACGCCAGAAGGGAACTAACGGCAGTTCAGGAACACGTCAATAAGATCAGGTTAATCATGGAGATAGCGGGTACTCCCCTGGAGCCCAGGGGAAGGATGAAGGTGGACTCCTCCTGGACTGACGTGGCCAAGAAGCTTTCAGAGGAGGCGTCTCTGGAGGAGTTCAGATATAAGGACCTACTGGAGGAGATAGGAAAACTCAAGGGCGAGATCGACCTGTATCAGGCACAGCTCAGGGAACTGGAGCCTTTCAGCGGAATTGCCACTGACCTTTCCACCCTTTACTCGCTGGAGACGTTGGATGTGGCCCTAGCCGTTCTGACGTCTGAACAGCTTAACAAGGTGAGACAGAACAAGGACATAGCAGTGGAGACATCCTCACTAAAGGATGGTAAGTACGCTTGCGTTCTCATCTCTAGGAGGAATGTGATATCCCTTGATCAGGTATTGAAGGAGCTAGGAGTTAGAAGATTTGAAACAGGTGAGGGGAAATCCCCCTACGAGGTATACAAGGTTATAAGCGAGAGGATAGGGGAACTGAGGAAAATTCTGGAGGAGACCAGAAGTAGTCTAATTAAGAAGATTAGGGAAAACGAGAGGGAGTTCAGTGAGCTATATGGAAAACTTCTCACAGTGAGAGATGCGCTCACCCTGCTTTCCAAGGGAAGAATATCGGAACATTTCTTCCAGGTAGAAGGTTACGTTCCTGAGAGGGACTGGAAAAAACTTAAGTCGTCACTGGATCAGGTTGCGTTGACTGAGAGCGCCAATCCAAGGAGGTTTGGAGAGGAGGAGGAACCTCCCACGTATATCCGTCTTCCCAAGAGCATTTCGGCAATAGAGTCTGTCGTGGAAATTTACGGTACACCTTCATACTGGGAGATCTCTCCGCTAGTGTTCCTAGTCATAACCTTCCCCCTCCTGTTCGGTTTGATGTTCCCAGATGTGGGAAATGCCCTTGTACTTCTGATCTTTGCGATCTTCTTCCACAGATACGGCGTTAAGAAGGGAAGCAACAATATCAAGAACCTTTCCCTTATCCTAGGTTACTCCTCCGTGGTTGCCATGATAACAGGTTTCCTGGCGAGGGACTTCTTCGGTCCTCTACCCGTGGGCGGTCTCAAGGAGATGGGTATAGCCAACGTGAGCGGTCCCCTGGACAGTGTGTGGCCAGTTCCAGTGAGCGTAACTGAGGCACTCTCACCTCTGCTTCCCTTCGGTGAGTACAGCACCAGCACCTCAATCGAACACACGATAATCCTCTCCATACTGCTGGGAGCAATAGCTCTCTTCGTTAGCTCTCTCCTGGGAGTAGTAAACGCCGTGAAGAAGAGGGACCCTGAATTCCTCGTGTTTGAGAAACTACCCCTCCTGGTGCTTTACACAGTACCTCTGGTGATATTCGGGTATGGTGTGACCGATCCTTCCCACTATTTCAGTACCGTTGGAGTGCTTCTTGGCGACATCCTGCAGAACCTGCTGAGCGGTATACATCCCAACCTGAGCAACCCCACCTCTGCCCTAGCTTACGGGCTGATAGTGTGGGTTGAGATAGGTCTTATCTACAACTGGATCGCCAAGGCAATAGTCCTGAAGAGACACGATCATGCGTCCACAGGGAGCGCCCTCGCCATGGGATTCATTGAGGGAGGCTTTGAGGCTGCCATTCTCCTGTTATCAAACACAATATCCTTCATAAGAATTCTAGTGTTCGCATTGGCTCACTATTACCTTCTCTACGCCTTCTCCTACATGGCATACCTAGTGGTGGGACATCCAAGCCTCTTCGCGCTGGGCACCAACCCCGCTTCAATAATCATTCTGATAATAGGTAACCTTCTGGCAATTGGACTGGAAGGACTGGTGGTGTTCATACAGGACATGAGGCTTCACTTCTACGAAATGTTCAGCAAGTTCTATGAAGGAAGAGGGAAAAAGTTTGAGCCTCTAGTGGCATCGGTGGAGCTGGCTACTTAAGAAGAGCAGGTCTTCTTTTTTCTACTTCCTTTCTCACTTTTTCCAGAATCTCGTTAAGGTTCTTTTCAAACTCGGGTGGAAGCTTCTTGAACACCGGCGTTGGTTTTCCAACAATGTGACCGGGTTTAAGGGGTTCCTTGGCGTTGTCCCAGCTTTCCTGTGTGATATCAAGCCCCAGCTGGTCGTAAATCATCTTGGCCTTCTCGGGGATAACTGGGTATAGCATGAGGGCTATTGCCCTGATTGCAGAGCTTGCCACGAAAAGGGTATTGGAGGCATCCTCCACGTCCGTCTTTATCTTATCCCATGGGGCCTTCTCGTTGAGGTAAGCGTTGGTTTCCCTGGCTAGCTCCAGAACAAGCTCTGTTCCGCCCTTCAGTTTTCCCTTCTCAAACATGGAACTAACGTTATCCAAGGTCTGCCCTATCCTGGAAAGCAATTTCCTGTCTACCTCCCCCAGGTTCTTGGGTTCAGGTATCTTCCCCTGGAAGTATCTGTTCACCATTGTTATCACCCTGTTCACGAGGTTACCAACATCGTCATTGAGTTCGCTATTCACTATCCTTGTCGCCTCAGTCCAGGTGAAGTTCATGTCCTTCTCCTCCGGTCTCATCCTGATGAGAAGAAATCTCCAATAATCGACTTCCATGATAAGGGGAGCCTCGTCTATCCAGATTCCTATCTTCCTACTTTTGCTGAACTTCTGTCCCTCGTACATGAGATACTCCGTGGCAGCTATCACCGTGGGAAGGGCATAATTCTTCTCTGAAGCGAGCAACATGGCTGGTAGAATCACGGCGTGAAATGGGATGTTGTCCTTACCAATGAAGTAGTAACTTCTCACCTTCCCGTTCTCCCAAAATTCCCTCCACCTTTCCGTCTCGCCTCTCCTCTGGAAGTACTCCAGGGTAGCAGAGAGATAGCCCAGAAGGGCCTCAAACCACACGTAAATGGTCTTTCCCTCTGCACCGGGGAAGGGAGCGGGAATTCCCCACGAGTTGTCCCTGGTCAGGCTTCTGGGTTTCAATCCCTCGTTCACCCAGCTGAGCGCAGTACCCTTCACGTTCTCCGGCATATCAGGAGAGGAGGTTATCCACTCCCTGATGGACTCGGAGAAGGGCCTAAGGTCAAAGAACCAGTGTTTGGTCTTCCTGTTCACGGGAGGAGTTCCGCAGATGGCACACCTGGGATTAATGAGAAGGGATGGGGTCAACAATCTACCGCAACGGTCACACTGATCTCCCCTGGCGTCCTCAAAACCGCAGTAGGGGCAGGTTCCCTTCACGAACCTGTCTGGAAGAAATAGCTTATCCTTTTCACAGTAGGGAAGTTCCTCCTCTTCCACCTTGATATACTTGCTAACTCCCAGAAGGAACTCCTTCACAAAGCTCTTATGAACCTCTGACTCTGTCCTTGTGTAGTTGTCAAAGCTAATGTTCCAGGTCTTGAGAAACAGTTCAGTATCATACTCGTGAGCCTGATCAGTGAGGGACTTGGGACTCACTCCCCTCTTTATTGCCTCAATCTCTATGGGAGTTCCATGCTCGTCACTCCCGCTCACGAAAACCACGTTCTCCTTTCCGTACTTAAGTCTGGCGTAACGGGCGAAGACGTCCGCTGAAAGGATTGAGCCTATGAGGTTGCCAAGATGGGGAACTGACTGAACGTAGGGCCAGGCCGATGCCACTAGAATCTTCAAGTAATCACCCTAACAGATTCACCTAGTTCACTTATTAAAGGAATTCACAAATACTCCATTGAATTGGTGCTTGACTACAACAAGTATCCCTTCATGGTTTCTGTGGACGAGGTAATAAAAAGGGAGAACGCGGTAGACCTTTATACCCTTCTCACTACGGACGGAAGGGCCATAAGAGATGCCAAGAGCAGGATAAGGGACATAGTCACGGGAAAGGAGGTTAAGAGGCTAAAGGAGTACACCTCTCCCCAGCTGACGTTCTTTGCAGAGCTCCTGGTCCTAGGAGTGTTAAACGACAGGAGAACCACTGAGAGGGTTCTGAGAAGGGAGGTGGAACTCTTCATGAAGGACCTTCAGAAGGAGGAGGATGGGGATCTCCTAGCCGTCTTCAAGTGGTTAGGACTTAACGTCAGGCTTTCCTCCCTGAAGTATCACGAGAGAGTCAAGGGGGACAGGACGGTGACCAAGAAGCTGGACTACGCCCTCCATTTCCTGGAGTATCTGAGGGCCATAAAGGGGAGTAAGGACCTCTCCCTGACACAGAGAATAGTACACGGAGGATACGTGTACATGGATAGACCAACTCTACTCAGGTTGTTGGGCTTCAACCTCCTGAGAAGGTTAAGGGAAACCGTGAAGCCCATTCCCATGGAGGAAGTCCCTGAAACGCTAGTGGACATAATAATGATGAGGGGTGGAAAAACTCCCCCATGTATAAGGGCACTCCAGGAGAAGAGGGAAAGAACCCCACAGGAGGCCCTGGTTCTGGCAGTTTATATGGCCAACACGGGATCCAGCATAGACTCCATAGCCCTGGTCCTGGAGAAAAGCGGGGACGAGAACCCCATGGAACAGGTCATGAAGATCTTCAGGGAAAAGATTGTGGTGTACTCCTGTCCAAAAATGAAGGAGCTTGGGTTGTGCGTTTCTGACTGTAAGACTAGATCTCCCCTGCAGTTCTATTACGGGAGCGCCGACATTACCAAGTGAAATCTCTGGCCTAAAGTTACCAGGGATGCCACCAGCAACCCGTAAAAAAGCACAGTTGATACTACAGGTACCAGGGGTAGAAAGAGAAGAATTAATCCCACCAGGATCAACCTCTCCCCCCTCTCTATCAGTCCCTTCCCCTCTGCCTTTATCCCCAGTGACTCTGCCTTGGCTCTCAGATAGGATATGGTCAGGGAGATCCCCACGAGCAGTGCGGTAAATATGGAAGGGAAACCTAGCAGAACAAGGGAGGCTATGAACACGGTGTCCTCAAGCCTGTCAAAGGAGGAGTCCAGAAAGCTACCCTTTGGCCCCGCAAGGCCCCTCATTCTGGCCACCTCTCCGTCAAGGGCATCAAACAGGGAAGAGATAGCTAAGGTCACCAGACCAAGAAGGGGATTTCTGGTGAAATAGATCACCCCTAGATAAACCAGGGAAAGGGCCAGCCCCATAGTCGTGACCTGATTTCCCGTGAAGCCTGCCTTCACCAGGACAGAAGCCATTGGCCTGAGAACCTTCTTGGATGCACTTCTCAGATTTGTAATCATGGTACCACTACCGTTTTAAGCTGTGGAGTACGTTGAGAGTTGGTCACAATGAAAGCTAAAAAACTGATCCTAGTCACATCTGAATCCCACCCAAATCACAAGGGTTTTCTAAGCATAGCGGAGTCCATAGCAAAGGAGTTCAACCTGGAACTGGAAACCAAGTTGGAGGACTACGCATTTCTCTCAGACTACGGGGAGAAGGACGAGTTTGGGATGAGCTGGTTACCTCAACTTCTGGTTCAGCTGGAGGACGGAAGGATCTATCCAATCCTGACTCAAATGCCCATTGGCAAGGACATAAAGCCGGATCCCGAGGCAGGAAGGCAAGAGGCAATTAACAAAATTAAAAATCTGGTCTCATGAACATTACCTTAGTGAGATAATTGAGCACACCACATAGGGAGATTCCACACGTTCCATATGTGCCAACTCCAGAGAAGGTAGTGCTGAAAATGCTGGAGGTTGCCAAGGTAGGTCCTGAAGACATTGTTTATGACCTGGGATGCGGTGATGGGAGGATAATCATTGCTGCGGTCAAGAATTTTGGGGCCAAGAAGGCTGTGGGAGTTGACTTAAGCGACGAAAGACTCAAGGAAGCGGAACAGAACGCCATTCAGAACGGAGTTAAGGATAAGATTGAGTTGAGGAAGAACAACTTTCTGGACGAGGACGTATCTGACGCCACTGTTGTTACCCTCTTCCTCCTGACCAATGCCAACGAACTGCTGAAACCCAAGTTTGAGAAGGAGCTCAAGCCTGGAACGAGGGTTGTTTCCCACGAATTTGAAATGAAGGGCTGGAAGCCAAAGGAGGTCATCAAGGTGGAGGACGGTAACATGCACCACTTGGTTTACCTTTACGTAATAGGTGAGCATCAGTGAAGGTCCTCGTGCTTAAGAGCGAGTCGGGAAAGGTTACCTCTGACAGTGTTGAGGAAGGGGAAATAGGTGAAGTTGTCAGGAAAACAGCAGAGAGAGCACTTAAGGAGTGGAATGAGCTCACCTCCGACTTCATCATCATGAGAGATTCTCAGGAGGCCAGGATACCATTACCCCTTAAACCTGACATGTATGAGAAGATGAAGAATTTCCTTACGGGAAAGGACAAGACTTCTGCCATACTAAAGTTGCCAATTTTCATCATAAGCTTTGAGAACCAGTGGAAAGAGGAGAACTTCCAGGATAAGAGGGTGTACGTCATCTCCTATTATATAAATGATGAACTGAAAAAGGAATTGACGGATTACGCAGCGCAGGTTACTTCAGAGGAAGAGGAGAAAGAGGAAGAAATGGAAGAAGAGGACGAGGACTTAGAGGAGTAAAAGTGGCGATGTTTTTGAACTTGCAGGTCTCAACATGATTGTAAAATCCTGTTGAGGCGCGTTAACACTTCCACCTCAAGTCTTGAAGAAAGCGTCTATGGACGTTGTTGACTCGATCCTATCCCAGCTCACATTGAAGCTCTTCAACAACTGCTCAAAGGTGCTTCTCACACTCTCGTAATATTTATCCACGTCAATTTCCGAAAGCTTGGCTAACTGAACAGGTTTCACTCCCTCCTTCGTTTTCACCTTCACGAAACTGATTATATCCCTTGACATGACCTGTACGTTCATCTCCGCCAACTGGGCTGCAGCCTTAACGTGTTGCGGAGTGTTCTTCTCGTATGACTTCACGTCCCTGGATAGCATTACCCTGAAAGCTAGCTCGTCAAGGTTATACTCCTTCATCTTCAGTTTCCTGTACACTTCCTTGACCTGAGCCGTGAGGTCCTGGATAGCCTTCTCCAGCTCCTCCTGTGTCTGGACCTTGGCAAGTCTAGCCTTAGCCTCATTAAAGGCCTGCTTCAGGAACTCGGGGGTGTTCCTTTTCTTGGCCAGCATGCCCTTTATGTCAACCTTGGAATCCTTGAATACACCAAAATAGTTCTTCTTCAGCCCGGAGAAAGCAATGAACCTGTAGGTTTTGTCCACCTCAAGATCAAGGCCAAAGTTTTGTCTGGTCCACTCCACCAGCTTATCCAGTTTTTCCTTGTCCGGCTGATGAATGAAGAGAGAATCGGTGTCCCCATACACTACCTTAAGCCCCAGTTTATTGGCCATTTCCTTTGTGGACGTGATCACATACCTACCAAGGGCTGTAACGCTCTCGGCAACTGCAGGGGCATAAAGGGGGAAAGTTTCTGCGCCGAACACGCCGTAGGTCGCATTGATGAACACCTTCATACCCCTCTGTACCACGTCGTAGAGCATCTTCCTTTCCTCGTCAATATTACTCTGCTTCCCCTTCTTCTTGTAGATCTTTACCCTAAAGTCCCTAAGCAGTCCCGTGACCACCGCAGTTATTCCTGGCCTATCCACGCATACCTCGTGGATCTTGGCACCACTTTCGTCCCTTATATCCCTCTTCTTATTACATTCCTTCACGTCAACGGTTTCGTAACTCAGGTTCCAGTTCCTGATGATTGAGGGGTACAGTGAGGCGAAGTCCAGAACTACAACGTCAAAGTAAACTCCCACAGGTGGATCTATCACCACCGCTCCCTTGTACCCCTTACCCTTGATAATTGCAGCTGTCTTGAGCCCAGAGGAACGCTCGAGGATTTCCTCCTTGAGGGGGATCAACCAGTTCCTCTTCCTGTGCTCCCAGTAATAGAGGTTCTTAACCCAAGCTGATATTTCAGTTCTGGTCAGCTCCTCAATGCCCAGTTTGGATATCCTAGAGAACAGGACAATGAGCTTCCACACCAGTTCGTTATTGAACGTGGTCAGTTTCAGTGTGATTTCCGAGTCCCTGTAGTTGTACTCCACGAGTTTAGACGCATTGAGGTCGCTGATGGACTCGTCCAGCTTAACCTTGGAGAGCCCCAGAAGGGCTTGCGCCACCGTGTCAAGGTTGTATTCCGAGTACCTCCCCTCGAATGCATAGTTCCTGACTGCCTTATTGAAGAAGAACCTGTACAGATCTATGTGAAATCCATACCTGAACTTGGCATCGGGTTTCTTCCCAAAACCCGAAATCTCAAAGGGAATTTCCTCCGGAAAGAGGCCGAGCTTCAAACCTCTAAATATGAGATAGGGGACATCGAAGTCGTCGCCGTTGAAGGTAAGAACCATGGGATAGTCCTTGAGGACCTCAAACAACCTGGAGAGAAGCTCCTTCTCGGTGTTGAAAACCTCGACTTTCACCTCCTGGTTCTGTATGGGACCCTCTCCCCTATCCAGCACCAGAACCAGCTTAAGGCCATCGCTCCCTGCAAGTGCCACGCTTATCACTGGGTACTCAGCCTTGGTTGGGTCGGGCACCCTACCCATCATGGGAGTATATACTTCTATATCCAACGCTACCCTCTTCACTGACGGAATCTCGGACTCGAAAAGTGGGGCCCAGTCTAGTGCCATCTCCTGGGCTATCTGATCTGCGTCCTTGAATGCCTCCTTCACTTCCCTGGCGTCAACCTCTGGCTTAAGGGGAACAAGCCTCCCCTTCTTTACCACGTAGGGCATCCCCGGTATAAGGCTGAAATCGTAAATGTAATTGTTAAAATACTTAATATGTGCCTCATAAGCCCTTGGAACGTGATCCCTCAGCCGTCTGACGGCAAGTGGATCGTTCACCACAATCTTGGTCAGGTTGATGGGTTTCCAAGTGTAGGGATCTATCTTGACGATCCTTTCTATTCTAACAAAGGATTCATCCTTCACGATCTTGGGTATTTTCTGAATCTGATCAGGTTCTAGGTCCACAAGGAAGTACGATTTGTGACCCGTATTATCGTAAAGAACGTGTAGCTCACCCGTCTCAGGATCATAAAGCTTGCACAGTGCCTTACCCGCTTTACCGTCATAGTCCACAGATAGAAGAAAGTATCTCCTCTCCTCCTGAGCCTGTTTGACTGCTTCCTGCCTGATTCTGGCTGGCCTCTCTAGGACCCTCTCCTCCTGTTTTTCCTCTTGCTTGACGGGTTCCTCCTTCTTGACTATCGAGAAGTCAGTAAGGGTGAGCTGTCTAGCCATTATAATTATATCCCCTCAAAGTTCTTTAAACCTTAGAGGTTAAGAGGGACTAGAGGAAAAAGGGAGATCCGTCTTAGGGTAATCCTGTTTTCAGCTGATTTGAAAAACTCTAGAAAGTGATTCCATGACCACAAGGGCAGAGATCCAATAAAGTGAGGAGGTTATCCTCAGCGGACCCGCCGGGATTTGAACCCGGGACCTAAGGCTCCGCAGGCCTTCGCTCTGTCCTGGCTGAGCCACGGGTCCTTTCCTTCCACTGTGGGGGCTCTGTCCCCACATCCCCATTTCTCCTTGCAGAAAGATAAAAGTTTACCATACCAATTGAGGAAGTGAGATACCCTTTTCCCTCACCGTTCATATCTCTTAAACATAAACGTTGTACCTCTATTTTCTCTCGCGAAAGATCATGTCATGATCTTTATATCCCTTCATTTCTAGGCCAAGTATTGTATCAATTAACGTTTACGTTTCAGTGATTTAAGAACAATGACAATCCGAGGTAGCCTTGCCTTACCTGAATCTGTACACTCTCAATTAAACCGAAGACTGTTACCACGGCACCATGAGTGTGACTCAACCTTAATACTGTGCCATACCCCATCCCTGAACTTAATATACTTTCTTGACCAATAAGGGGAAAATTTAAAAGATTACTTTATAAAACATACTTGTGAAGATTTCGGTTTCAGTTCAGAGCAAACATGAGCCAGATATAATAATAGCGCTGTTCTCTGACCCAAAGTTCTTCTTTGAAATGCTTCTACAATTCAAAATAATGGAGTTTGAAAATCAAAACAACTTCTTCATTTACGGAGAGCTAACTTCACTTTTCTCCCTTGTTGACATAGAAGCTAAAGTTACTAGGTACGTTTCCCATGCTGGGGTTATTTATGTTCTTAACGTGGCTCCTAGACTAGTTAAGCTACCGCCTGGAAAGGAACTTGATAGATCCTTCAAACCTACCCCACCAAAGGGTAACGGTAAGATTACTGTGAACAGAGCGGGTTCCTCAATCAATGTTGAATTCGACTACGAGGGAGAGAGGGAGAAAATGGTTGTTAACTCTCTTACAAAAAGATTTAAGTCCCTGAGGAACCTTGACGATGTTATCTGGAAGGAAAGAGTTTCGAGACATTTATAAGAATTAAGTGGCTTGATTTAGGTAATTGGACCTGGTAATTTGTATACAAGAACTAATTGGATACGGTTAACGTAAAGTGCATACATCTATGGCGCAGTTTAAAGCGGATAAAACGAGTATATTGAGAAAGTTTCTAGATAGAGGATAAAAAAGAATATTGTTATACAGGATCTTGGTTAATAATAGCCCGAACCTCCTGAGGAAGTTCCTGATTATGTCATTGTAGAGCTTGACATTATCTCAGGCAATGTTAACACCCAGGGTACTGGCTTAACGAAGGACAGATTCACTACCACTCCGTTACCCACCAGTAGTGGGTCGTGGAATATGTAAGTGTTCATTCCGTTCTTGGAACCCCATGTCCACATCTGCGCTCCCATACTTGGAGTAGTGATGATGGTAATGAAGGGCTTTGACGCTGTGTAAGAGAACGTCACGTTACCATTTACCGCATATGCAAATACCAGTGAAGGTACCTGTCCGGACTCGGGTGAGGTGACGTTCTGCGGAGCGTAGAACACAACTGAGAAGTTATAGTTACTGAGCTGTCCCACAGGTGTACTTATTGTGGTACCGGGCTGAACCACGGTGATTATATTCCCTGCAACTATGACTCCTCCCTGCTGGGAGTTGATAACCTCAGTGTAAGCATTAATGGGCGTGAGACCGTAAACCGTGGATACCTGCACAGAGGACTGAGGTGCTACTGGTCCCTGTGGTGTCTCACCGGCCTCGAATATCCATATTACAGGCTTGAAGAACTGGGTGTTCACCATAACGCCGTTACCGTATATCCAGTGATCCGCGAACTTGTATGACCCTCCGACGTAAGTGGTACCGTTAAATTTGCCACCGAACCAAGTCCAACTTGTCCACGTGTTTGGTGCGTACACCACGGTTATTGCTGGATCTGGTCCTTTAGTGCTGTTCACCAGAGAGTATGCTGGTGATATTTGCCCGTTGATTGCAAAGGCAAACGCGTAGGTTGGGGTTAGGTTGTTGTAGTCCGGTGCTGGAGGCAGCACTGCCTGGGTGCTGAGTAGAATGAGTGAGAAGTTGTAAAGGCTCGACATATTTCCATTGGGCAGTAGAGCGTAAGTTCCGGGCTTGACTATAGTCATCACAGGTCCAACCTTGAGAATTGCCCCCTGAGTAGCGTTGACTGTAACTGTTTGCTCACCTATCACGTTGAACGTGGGAGTATTGAGGTTGTAGTACACGGTATCACTCATTGTTGGTACTTGTGTTACAGTCCATGTCTGCTTCACTATCTGCCATTCACCAGCAGTGGAGTTGTACATGAGATAGGATACCATATTTACGTGAATATCATATATTCCAGGGAATCCAGGCTGTCCCTGATTCACGAACAGCATGAACGGTGTGTCGTTGGCTACGACCTCTGCCATTCCTGGATTGGTGGAGTTAAGTATCACGTGAACTTGCAGAGGAATTGCAGTACCATTGGGCAGTAGGTTCTGGGAGTACTCCATCACGAATATGGAGTAGTTGTCCCATGTGTTAAAGAAGTTCTCTATTGAGGAGAGGCCAGAGTATGTTCCGTTCATGAGACCTGGAGGCAGTTGGCCTGTGATGGTGAGGGTAGCGCCAGGTGAGAAGTACTGGGCCGTGACTTGACCTGGGAACTCCGCTCCCATACCGTTAATCTCAGATAGCACCTCTGAGAGGGCGGTCCACTGGGCTAGGGCATGCTGGGATGGATAACCCGCTATCACGGTGGAGGGCGGTACTTCATTTCCCATCCACGTTAACTTGGTGATCAGGGGAGTTCCCTGTATGTACTGGACAGTGAGAGTTATTGACGCATTGAACACCTGCAGATAGATGGGATCGTTGGTGGGAGCAACGAAGTACTGTATCACGGTAGATATCTGGTAGGTGTTATTGTTCATGGGAGTTATGGTGGGCAGGGCGGTGGTGTAGAAGTAGACAGTCTCGTAGTTGCTGAAGAAGGAGCTCAACCATGTCTGATTGAAGGAGCTGTAGGAGTAGGTTCCGGGGAAGGGTGTACCCATTATAGTGGCGGAGAAGTTGGTGGCCAGGTAGGGAGTTACGTCAGCAAAGCTCTCAATAGCTATTCCATCCCAGAATTTGAATGCCGTATCCAGCGCTGCTCCCTCCTTGTAGGAGGCACCGCCTGTACTAATCTGAGATAGAAGTTGTTGATACATTTGTTTGTACATGGTGTAATTGCTCTCCGCCTGGTTGAACATGGAGAGATACATCATGTAGAGGTTAGCGTACTTTGAGGCATTTTGCTCAGCGGAGGCTAGCTGTGCCTTGTAAGTCTGCAGGGATGAGTTGAGGGACGCTATCTCTGAGGAAAGGGAGGAGATGGTCTTGTTCTGTTGACTTACCGTGCTCTGGAGGGATGAGTAGGAACTTTGAAGAGAGGCTAGAGATCCCGATGCAGTTGAGTATTCGTAAAAACCGACCACTGAAGCTATGAGGAGGACTATTATGGCTATGGAGAATCCTACAATTTTACCATCCATATTAGATCTAACTGCACGTCTTGAAAAGGCTTAAAAAGGATTTACCCAAATCTCGTTTTTCCTCATTGTGAAAAACCTGAATAGAAAAGTCTGTCAGGAGATCAGACCTCACACGGAAACCATCACATATCAGGCCGGGGTTCACTCATCACTTCAGGGCTTGAAGGAAACTGATGAGGCGAGCCCTAGTATCTCCACTCACTTTACCGTTATACCCCTTAAAGTAATGGGAGCATACCTGAGGTGGAGATCCTCCTATTCCCTTCTCCTTCAGTATCTTGGCCAGCCTTATCAGGTCTAAGAGGGGAGCCACAGCGTTGGGGCCGTCAAGGCTCTTCATGGAGACATCTATTCTCACCTTCGCACCCAGGGCGTACTCTCCCTCAATCACCATGTAACTCACCCTTCTGTCCCCAAGGAACTCTACGTAATCCGAGGTTCCAGCTACCACCTCCACACCGTCCTGTTGGCTGGATATGTAGGAGGATTTAATCCTCTTCTTGAGCTCCTTTCTTGAGTCCTCAAGGGTAACAAGGGTCTCCGTGGTACCCGAGATATCTATCTGATAGGATCTGGTAACCTTAACTCCCCTCTCCGTAAGGAAGTTGATTATCCCAGCATGTAGAGCAGTTCCACCTATCTGACTTATTAGATCGTCCCCGAGAAGCGGTAACCCTGCGGACCTGAACTTCTCTCCGAATAGTTCCACCAGGGGAGCTGGGGAAGCGTTAACCAGGGAAGAGCCTGCCTCCAACGAAGTGGTGGCGTAATACTCACTTGCCCTCTCAACTCCTGTTGGTAAAAGGTTAACCACTACATCGACCCTGTTCTCCTTAAGAACTGACTTGACGTCAACCGGTTTCTCCTTGGACTCCTCTATTACCCTTCCCAGAATTCCTTCGACTCCATCGAGGGTAGGTCCCCTCAACACAATCACATCTGAATTCACGTCCACATACTTTCCCACGACGTTGGGTTTCTCGAAGATGGCCTGAGATAGTCTCTTGCCCACCTTTCTCTCGTCAATGTCAAACGCAGTAACTATCTCTATGTCCTCAGGTTTGTATTCAAGGTCGAGTATTCCTGGTATAACTCCGCCCTGCTTAACGTATTCCACACCCTGAACTAGAGACGACGCTACGTTCCCTACGCCCACTAGACCAACTCTTATCAACCGAACACCACCAGCACCAGGGGAGCCAATATTCCCACTACAATACTGAGAACTGCGGCGATTATAACACTGTTCCTCTCGCCGGACCTTACAACCTTCACTGAACCCTCCCTGAACATCTCCCTGATAACAGGTATATAGTAACCCGCAGACGCTGCACTGTTAATCACGGCTATAACCACTAACCACGGAAGAGAATAGGCAGACTCGAACAGGAACAGTTTCCCCCAGAAACCTAGGATAGGGGGTATTCCCAGTAAGCTTAGAAGGAGTATCGTGGATGAGGCAGCTAGGGCTCTATCACCCTTAGCTAGACCCCTGAGGCCCTCCAGATTTGTGGTACCTGTCAGTTTCTCCAAGTGACCTAGGAAGTTGAACAGACCTGCCTGGGCGATAACATAGGCTAGAATTTGAGTGAATATTCCTGCCTCCGCCAGCGCTGTGTTGACCTGAATCACGGCGAAGCCTATGAGTATGAAACCGACCTGGGCGATACTGCTGAAGGAAAGGATGGAGGCGACGTCATTCCTGGAGAAGGCAACTATGTTCCCCACAACCATACTGAGGATCGAGATCGTCACAAACAGCGCTATCACTGCTATTTCCTCCTCATAGCTGGGATCGCCCAGCGTGAGAATCCTGAGAAGGGGTACAATACCCACCAGCTTACCCACGCTGGACACGAAGGAGATGGATCCCCTATCGGCCATGGTGTAAACGTCCGGTAACCAACCCTGGAAGGGAAAGGCCCCTATCTTGAACAGGAAGGACATTGAAAGCAGGGCTATGCCCAGGATCAGAAGGTCAGGGTAACTCAGAGACGAATACGCCAGCGATAGGGTTCCAGTGGCAACAACGTATGCAGCGAAGCCCAGTATCATGAAGGAGGACGAAACAAGGCCCAGGATCAGATACTTCATACCTGCGTCCACTGATTTCCTGTCCTTCCTTAACATGGTGATTGCGTAGGTGGCTGCAGAGGAGATCGCCCAGCCCGTGAGTATTATGAGAACGTCATAGGCAAAGGACATGTAGATCACGCCCAGGTCCGTTAACATCATTAGGGAGAGCATGGAGGACCTTGTCTTCCAATCCCTCATATGTCCTCCCAGTCCTGCAAGGGCTATCAGGGTACCCACCAACGTAACCATGGAAAGAAGGTAACCGGGGACGTCCAGGTACAGGGAGCCAGTGAAAATGGAGTAGCCATACATCCTGAGAATCAGGGAGACGCCAAGAACCACAAGTGAAGCCAGCAGGGTTCCTGCAGTTAACCCCAAGGCGCCCTGATATCCCCTATCATCCTTATCCATGAAGAGAACTGCAATGGAGGAGAAAAGGATGAGGATTGAAGGGATAACGACTGGAAGATATGGAGCTAGGTTCATTAGATCACCCCGAACACTAGGAGAACTATAACCATCAAGAGGATCAGACCACCCACGTAAAGGCCAACATAGTCCCTCAGTAGCCCTGTTTGAATGTCCTTGAAGTACTTGTTGCCGGCTGAGATTAACACGGAGGGAAGCTTCACATTGAGGCCCATATCAATGGTACCGTACTCCAGCGCCCTGTACGTGGCCAGTGCACCCCTATACAGGGAGATGCCTAGCCTATCGAGGGCTGGGTAGATGTACCATCCGTAGTAGAGGAAGTTGATGAGGGGTCTCAATCCAGCGTACTTGGCAAAGTCCCTTGGGGACAGGTACACTGCGACAGCTATGGCTATCCCCACAAGGGAAAGTCCAAGTTCCACCAGGTCCAGCCCGAATCCCACAGCGAAGAAGTGGGATGCCATGAACCCAGTGAGAAGGGAGATTGATGCGCCCAGCCCTATGGACGCCAGCACTAGAACCGTTGGAGAGACCAGCATCTCAGGGTAAACGTGTCCCCTCTCCTCCTCGTGGGACTCTCCTCTCCACAGGAAGGTCTTCATCACATACCTTATGATGTATATCGCCCCCAGAAATTCTAGGAAGAGATAGAACACGTTGAGAGGCGGACTGACAGAGGTCAATGAGGAAATATAGGAGTGTGCCCAGAATCCTATCAGGGGAGGCACGTTGGCAAGGTTAAGTGCAGCTATTAACTGAAGGATAAAGACCCACTTCAATTCCCTGTAAAGCCCTGATGCCGTTCCCATGTACCTCGACTCCGTATAATGGATCACACTACCCGCGTTCATGAACAGGCTAGCCTTGTATATTCCGTGTGCAATCATCTGGATTAGACCAATGGCTATGCCGGAGAAAAGAAGTATTAGATTACCGTCAAGAATTGCTAGAACACCTCCCATGGAGGAGGCGAAAATCATGAGGGAGATCTGATCTGCAGTTGAGTTGGCTAAAACCACCTTCTGCTCATTGGAGACCAGGGCGTTGAAGCTGGTGTAGAGGGCAGTGAAAAGCGATATCCCGGCCATGATGGAGAAGAAGGTCAGGAGGGTGGTCACATCCAGGTTGTTGGCCTGGAAGGCGAGGTAGGGGTAAGTGAGGAAGGTGAACATGGCCCCCAGATTCACCATGGTGGCAGCGTGGATCAGGGCGCTAACTGGGGTTGGACCCGTCATGGCCGTAACCAGCCACTGTGTGAAGGGGAACTGTGCACTCTTTGATAGACCTCCCAGGAAAAGAAGGATCAACATAGCCAACCCAAAGGGGAGAGTAGCCATCTCACCCAGCACCTGGAACACTCCAGGCAGGTTTCCAATCTGCGTGAAAAGAAGGGTGGACCCGCTTAGGGTGGAGGTAGACGTCAGGTAAACGAGATATCCCAAGCCCAGCAGTAAGCCCACGTCCCCAACCCTGGTGAATATCATGGCCCTTATCCCGGAGGTCGTGGGTTTGGATAGGAACTCCACGTTGAACACGAACCTGCCCTTGTCCCCGACCACGTTCTTCTCGTTGTCATCTAACCAGTAACTGATTAGGCCGTATGAGGCCAGGCTAGTTCCCTCCCAGCCGGCCATGAAGAGAAGAACGTTATTGGAGAGAACCACAGCCAACATGGAGGATACGAAGAATCCGAAGAATCCCCAGTACCTCCTCAGTACGTTGTCCTCCCTCATGTAACCCACGCTGTAGATTCCTATGAAGAAGGAGAGGGTTGAGACGAAGACCGCTAGAATTGACTGGAGCAGTGAGGAGCTGAAGGAGAGGTAGCCAAACATGGTGTAGAACTGGGAAGGAACGAAGAACGTTCTGTTCAAAATCAGCGTAGATCCCAGGTTCAGCCAGGCTAGGATCATGCTAATGCCCAGCGTGATGTTAACCATCCACCCCCTCACGTCCCTGCTCAGCTTAGATGTGGTGATCAATGCCAGGAGGGAACCCAGTGCTGGAAGGAAGACTATCAGGGGTAGGTAAAGGTCCTGTCCAGAGACGAACTGTATGAAGTTAACGAGTGACTCCACACTAACCTGCGGGAAGAAGAAGAGGACAACGCTGAGTCCTGCCAGGATAAGCATGGGCACGCTATACTCCGCTATTTTGTCCAGAGACACCGGGTTCTGGGGTTTTCCCGCATACACCTTCTTGAAGAGGTAGGTGGCGTAGGCTGAGGAAAGGCCTATGGCTATGAACAGTCCTATGGCCACAACCAAGAACCAGGAAATGCCCACCCTCTGCACCAGCTCCCCTGTGGCAAAGAGGAGGAGTACCTCGCTTATCAATCCCACCGTGGGAGGTAGACCCAGTATGTTCAGCAGTCCAAAGAACGAAAGAGTGGTGTGAAGAGGCGAACTCTGATATAACCCACCCAGCTTCTCTATGTCCCTCTCGTGGGCCTCAGTTATATTGGCCCCAGCGCTCATGAAGAGAAGCGCCTTTCCAAAGCCATGGGACACGTAAATTAGGACAGAAGCTATTATCCCAAGGGGAAGACTGTTCAAGCTTAAGGTCAATCCCATCAGGAACGCAACCCCAGCTCCAAGCATCATATACCCCATTTGTGAGACGCTGGAGTACGCCAGGAACCTCTTGAAGTCCCTCTGGGCTAACGCATTAATTCCACCGTATATCATGGTGAGGAGAGCCCATCCCACAAAGATGGGAGCGAGGAACTGCATCCCTGGGAACATGTAGAAATAGAGGATGACCACGAATACGCCCAGTCCCACCATGTTGGGGCTAAGTAGCACGGAAATGGGAGTTGGAGCCTCACCGTGAGCGTAGGGTAACCAGACGTTCACTCCAGCCTGTGCTCCCTTGACCATCATTCCCACCACTGCCAGAAGGAAGATGGCCACAGCGTAACCCACAGTGGAGTAATCGTGGAACAGGTTCAGGGCAGAGTAAACGTCCATGGAACCTGTCTCCAGTCCTATCACAATTATTGACGCGAGCAACAGCACTGTACCCACGTGAGTCCAGATGAAGTAGAGTAGACTTATCCTTCTCCTATCTCCGTAGCCGTAGAGCATGATTAGCAGGAAGGAAGTTATCAGGGCAATCTCCAGGAAAATGTAAATCTCCAGGAGGTTGGTGGACAGCACCGTGTAGAGCATTGAGACCGAGAAGAGGGAGTAGAGCCCGAAGAACAGGCCCCAGTTGCCAGAGCCCAGTTCGTGGAACCTTTCCTCCATGTATCTCAGGGAATAGGGGATGGTGAGAATGGTTACCGCAAGAATGGTGATCACGAAGGGAAAGTTCAGGTCCGTCACGGTCAATCCAAAGGAACCAATGGTCTTCGCCACGAAGAAGTTCTCAAACAATCCTCTCCTGAACAGGAAGTATACGTTGAGCGCTATTGCCATTCCCGTCAAGACAGCCGAGGACCTCTTCTCCCTGAGGAAAAACACCAGTGACGAGAGCGCAAGGGAAACCACCAGAAGATAGATGCCCAACATTCACTCCACCTCCAGAGTACCCTTTTGCCTATAATACAGGATCACGGAAGCGAACGCCACCACCACCTCAGTCAGGGCCATACCTATGGCGAACACGGAAAAAATCAGCGGGGTATAGGACTTTCCCGCCAGGGAGGACATGGAGAAGATCAGAAGGATTGAAGCGTTAAGGATAATCTCAGAGGACAGGAGCACCCTTATCACGTTCTTGCTGTTCAGTAGCCCATAGATCCCTATGGCCACCAGAAGGCTCGCCACGACCAGTGCCGTATCCACAACTATGGGGTTCATTTCAATCCCTCCTTGCCAAGGATAGGGCCTCGATCATTGTGGTGAGCAGGGCTATCACGAGGACCACCGCGGGGAACCAGTACTGGGACACTATCTTCTCGCCAATCACTGCCAGGTTAAGGGGTTGAACCTGCACCGGGGTGATAGAGCTTGTGGAGAGAACCAGAACTGCGAAGAAGGCCACGGCAGAGAGAAGGGCCATTGCAGGTGCCCAGGGAGTTCTCACCTCCTTCACCTCCAGTCCCCTGAACATAACGAGAGAGATTGAAAGGAAAACTACCGTTGCCCCCACGTACAGAAGGAGATGGAAGGCCGAGTACAGGGAGTAAGCCTCAGGATCCAGGTCTGCTATTAACACCGCCACAGATATTCCTAGGAAGGCCAAGGACACTGCGGAATAGAATACGTTCTTGGAATTTACTATGAAGAGAGCGGTGGCTAACGCAAAAATGGAGAAAAGGAAGAATATCCCAATCTGAAGGTCACTCGGTGTCAGGTACATACTTTATCCCCTTATCCTCATCTATTACCGCCTTTACCTTCCTAACCACGGGACGCAAGGGTGGCTGATCGAAGTCCTGATCGAACTTTTCGGGATTAAATATGAGTTCCCTCCTGTTGGAGAAAGCTGCGTCATGTACGCCGGTTTCCTTGAGTGCATCCACTGGGCAAATATCCACACAGAAGGCGCAGAAAACGCACCTTCCGTAGTTAATTGTGGGGAATTTCTTACCCTGATCTGTGACCATCTTCATAGCGTCGGCTGGACAAACCATGGCACATAGGGTACAACCTATACAAACGTCCTTGTAGAGCCTGATCATTCCCCTGTAACCCGTGGGAAGTGACATCGACTCGTCTGGATACTTCAGGGTAATACGTTGGGGCTTCACGAAATACTTTATTCCAGCCCCAACGGCCTGAAGATGTCCAGAGACCACATTAAAAGGAGATTCTCCCTTTTTGTATTCCTTAATTTTTACTGAATCCATAGATAACCCACCACCAAACCTAGAAACATGGAGGCAACGGCCAAGGGGAATATGTATTTCCAGCTACCCCTAAGGGCCTGATCTAACCTGTATCTCCCGTACACAGACCTGAGAAACACAGAGAAAAACACTAGAATGGATGCCTTGATCACGGTCAGGAGGGCTCCAGGGAACCCTGACAATGGGTACCAGCCCCACAGGAACATGTCGGTGAAAACCAAGGCATACACAAAGTTGCCCACATATGAGCCAGCCATGGTCAACACGAAGAGGAGACCGCTATACTCCGTCGCGGGTCCAAGAACCAGTTCAGTATCCGCCTCAGCTATGTCAAAGGGGAACCTGGCGCTTCCTATTATCATCGCAATGAAGAAGGTAACTGCTGCTAAGGGGTTTGCCAGTATCCCAGGAACCCCGGACTGCACTATCTTCACCAGATCAAGCGTGTGATATTCCAAGGCCATGGATATGGTTGACATCAGGAGGAGGACGTCGTAGGAAACGGAAAGGTAGGACTCCCTCACGGCACCTACTATGGCAAATCTGTTGTTGGTACTCCAGGCCATCAGTATGATCATTGCCGGGTAAATGGATTCTATGGCGAGAATCAGTAACATGTTGTACTGTGTAAACAGGCCAACCAGTACCCCCAGCCCAACGTTGGGATCATAGAAATCATGGAAATAGATGGAGAAAATTGAACCTGAGGGTGGAATCACTGACACTGGTATGACGGCAAGGGGGAGGAAGGACATGGCCACAACTAGCACTGGAGTGAGAGCAAACAGGGTAGGATTAACGCCGTCTGGCACAATGACCTCCGAGAACACGAACTTGAGGGCATCTGCAACCAGTTGAAGATATCCACCCAGCCTCTTGGAAGCGTAATAGGGACCAACTCTCATTTGAACCCTAGCTGCAGCTTTCCTCTCAAACCAGATAGTTGTGAGGAGGAGTATAGATGTGAATATCAGTCCCGGAAGGATAATTGGGGCGAAAAATGAAGGATAGAGAATATAATATCTGATATCAAATAGAATGTTCATTATCTGTCAGCCTCCGGTGGGAAATAATCCAGACTACCATAAATGGAGACCAGATCCGCGTATCTAGCTCCCTTGAGAAGGTTCTTCATTACGTAGATTGACCTATATGACGGAGTTATCATCCTTAACCTGTAGGGTTTAGCTGAACCGTCACTTACCACGTAATATACCAGTTCCCCTCTACCTGCCTCAACCCTGGATATTGCCTCGCCTTTGGGCGGTCGGAAAGACGCGTAATATCCCGGCATGACTATCCTCCTTTGCCCTTCCCACCACTTCTTTAGTCTGGTGGGTGGAATTTGCTTGAAGAACCTGTCGCTGAGGATCTGCCCCTCGGGTATATCCTTTATTACCTGCTCAAGTATCCTCAGGCTCTGCTCTATCTCCTCAAATCTGACCAGCGTCCTAGCGTAACCATCTCCCTCCTTGTATACAGGTATTTCGAAGTCCAACTTGGAGTAAGCACCGTAGGGTTCAGCCTTCCTCACGTCGTAATACACACCTGAGCCCCTGAGATTTGGCCCGGCCGCTCCCCACTCAATGGCCTGTTCCCTTGTCATAATTCCCACGTCCTGCAACCTTGCCTTAATGTTTGGGTTGTTGAGGAAAATCCTTTCCCAGTCCTTCATCTTTTTGCGCTGATAGGCTATGGCTTTCTTTGTCATCTCTATGACGGCAGGAGTGAGATCCCTTCTTACCCCTCCTGGAAGAATGTAGGAATTCGTGACCCTTGCTCCCGTTAAGGCCTCCAGAATCTGAACCCACACTTCCCTGTCTCCGAACCCCCACATGAAACCAGTGGAATGACCAATGAATATCGCGAGGATGCCCATTCCGTAAAGGTGGCTCGCTATCCTGCTGATCTCCGCTGCGAAACTTCTCAGATATTGCGCCCTCTCAGGCACGTCGACGTTGAGTATCTTCTCAACTGCAAGGATATATCCCAGATTCATGTTCACCGAGTCAAGGATGGCAGGCCTCTCCACCAGAGGGATCAGGTGAATGTAGTTCCTGTTCTCTCCCAGTTTCTCCACCGCCCTGTGCACATATCCGGGGTCTATCTCAGCGTCCTCTATTATGTCACCGTTGAGCTTCACGAATATCCTCAGGTGTCCGGATCCTGGGTGCTGTGGCCCAACGTTCAGCTCTCCCGAAACGGGAACAATATCCAGCTCCATCCCGCCACTTTTCATCAGATCATCAACTTGACTTGTCAACGAACAACCCCTCCGTCTTAACCTTGAAACTCTTTCTCAGGGGATATACCCCCTCAAAATCCTCGGGTAAGAATAACCTTCTCATGTCTGGATTACCCTCGAAGGTTATCCCCAGCATTTCATATGTCTCCCTCTCCCCCGTCCACACGCTTCCCCACACGGAGAGAAGGCTTGGCACCACCGGTTCCTTATACGAGGTCCACGTCTTGAGCGCAAGGATAACCCTGGACAGCTGAAGATCGAAGGACGAAACGTGATAAACGATCTGAAACCTGGACTGGTCAGGGTAATCAATCCCGGTCACGGTCTTGACGTGATCGAAACCAATCTCCTTCAGGGCCCTTGCAGTCTCCACAAGCTTTGACTTATCCACCTCTATGGACCCCCTGGTATCTCCCTCAACTTTTAGGGGAATCTTCCTCTCCTGAAGTAGCTTCGCCACAACGTCTATGGGTTTCTCGCTCATCTCCTCAACCCCCAGTAGGCAATTACGTTGATCTGCCTTATGGCATAGTAGAGAATAGGATACATGAGAACCAGAAATGAGCCCACAACGATAAGTAGATTCCTGAACAGGATAAAGTTGTTGTAGAATGGGACTGCGGCAGCAACAAAGAGCAGAACCACTATGGGCTCAAGTGTGGTGTAAACTAGAAGGTAACCATAGTACTGAAGAGGAAACCATAATCTTCCCTCTCCTGTGGGAATGTTACCCGCCTCGAACCTGGCAGTCTTCAACGGGTTAGGATTCCTGGGCATAACTAACTCGAGAAGCTTATACGTACCGTAGGCCCCTAACAGGACCAATATGAAGGGCAAACCAAAGGATAATATTGCCTGAGTGTACGTCATGCAGTGTTAGATAGACTAGAAGGAGTATAAAATATTTGCTTTTGACAATCGAACAGTGCTTATATATTTTAAAAAACTAGAATCGTGCGGATGTAGGTTTACTTTATTTTTTCTAGAATCATGCGAGAGTTTCTTATACATTTCCAGATTCCGCTTCTTGGAACACCTTCTATGCAACGGGAGGAGACCAGTTCCTTCTCCTGATCGAGGGTGATGGGGTCATCCTCAGGCCTTACGAAGTTCTCGTGCAGGATGCAGTTTGGCCCGGCGAACTTGAAGAGAAGTGGGTGAACCTTCTTCACCTCGTCCAGCATGAGCCAGGCCACTGCCCTTATCTCCCACTGTGCCCTGGAACAGAGCCTTAGCCCGAAGAAGTTGTAGAGTTCCCTGGCGTTCATGGTCACCACAAGGTTCGTGTTAACACCGTTTGGGAGAACGTACCTGGCGTCCTCCTCCGGAACTCCCGACTCCAGAGCGTGAAGATACTCTTGGTACACCTTTTCAAACGCCGATGAATCCTTGAAGCTTGGTGGTACCACAGGTCTGTAGAACTCGTCCTTGGGCTTGGCAAATCTATGGGACATCTGGGTATATGACGCGATCCTGTGCCTCACCAGTTGGTGCGAGGCCACCCTGGATATCCCCTCCACGGAAAAGGTGTAGACGGAATGCTCCAGAACTGACCAGTAGCCGTGTATGATGGAGTCCCGTATCCATGTCTCCACCTCCTCCTGGGGCATATCCACGTGGTGATCCCAGCCGTGCCTGGATCGGCTCATCTTGGCTGCTATGGCCACGACTCTCTCTCCCTGCGGGTTATAGGCCACAAGCTTCACTTTAAACGGAAGAACCTTACTTATCATCTACATAATATTTATCGAGAAGATAAATAGAAAGTTACTCCTTAATATTACGCAACGCCAAGAACCTACCTGTGTAGTTTTCTACCTATTCGCTAACTCCACTGAACTTCTCCACAACCCTGGTGAGCAGTGCAGAGTTCTTCTCCGCATCCTTTTCAGCCTGTTCCAGTACCTTCTTTATCTCCTCCTCCTTGATCACGTTTATCTTCTGCTTGTAGATTGTAATGTCCCTGAGCTCGTCCTCAAGCATGTCCAGAACGATCTCAAGTTGTGCCGGCTCTATCTTAGCTGTCTTTGAAGCCTTGTCCCTGAAACAGGTGTAATGGACTACCGTTTTCTTGCCTGTGAAGGTAAAAAGCTCGTCCCAATATATCTTGTTTTTACAAATATCACACGTCCATTTGGTTTCGGGTCTGCTCATCTTCATAGATACATTTTAAATTAAAATAAAAGTTACGGTAGGTCATGATGTTAAACGATAGGTTACTCTCGGATGCCAAGTTTTACGGCAAGTTGATTGGGGTTCTTCTGGACAAGGAGGACACAATTTCAGGGAAAATCAAGGGGACAACGATTGAGAGAAGGGTCATGTTGCTCAAGGCCGACCCAGAGGAGTATCCGGACTACCTCATCAGGGTTACACGGGGAGTTATACCCTGTCTCTCCGTTCTGACGCCTAACATGGAGCTGGTTGGGATAATAGAGTCCAACAATCCAGATTACGTGATAACCTCTCTGAAGGACATGCTCAATTCATTCGAAACCAAGAAGATCAGACCAGTCAAGATACCTGAGTACGTCCCTGAACCACAGGAGCCCTCAGAGGCCTCAATTTTCGATACAGTTAACAAGGTTATAGATCAGCAGAAAGCCGATTTTAGGGTTATAGAGCTGATCAAGACAATCTCCAAGGTGGAGAGGAGGTACTCCACTGTGGAGAAGTTCCTTTCGCCAATGGATGAGGTTGCGTCCTACGTCCTGGGAAGAGGAGAGTTAGGAGGAGGTTTTGCCATCTACGAAGCCGTGAAGATAATCAAGGGAGATCCCTCGAAACTAGAGGAATACGTCGTTGATGGAAAGGTTTTCAGAAGTTCCAAGAGGGAAAACTGGGGTCTCCTGATCGACGAGGCCATTGCGGGTTATGCATTTCTGGTTAGATACCTCAGGGAAGGAAAGGACGAATATCTTGAGCAGGCCGTCAGGATAAGGGATTTTGTGAAGAGGGAACTGGAGACTGAGAAGGGGTTCAGGGATACTGTTCCCAAGGATCCCCTAACTTCAATAACCTATCTGGAACCTCTAGCCAACGCTGAAGTTGCGGTCTTCCTCTCAGCGCTATGGCAGGCCACCGGAGACGAGGAGACCAAGAAAATGGCGATGAAAGCCCTCGGAGTAGCCAGTGTGAGGAGCGACTTCCTTGGGATAAACGCCAGGATTGCACACGCCCTTCTCAGACTTAACCACGGGATACTGACCTCGACTCCTGGCAACTACGGGGACGTAAGGGTAATGCTAAACAAGGGAGTTAACTGCAGTTTTAAACAAGGAGATAAGTGCGCTGAAAAACTTGAGGAGTTTAGCGGTCTTGGGCTAGAGGATTAGAGGGTGATGTGAACCCTCTCCAGGAACCTTCCCAATTGCCTCGCATTTCCCCCCTCGCAGATTGTCCTAAAGGCCCTGTTCCTGTCCACTGGAACCAGCTTCCCAACTGCCTCAAATCCATACTTCTTAAGGGTTCCCATTGCCATAACTGAGGAGGCACCGTTCATGATGAGGTGATCCGCCTTAACGTTCTTGATGATCTTCTCTATGTTGTTCAGAACAAGGGAAGAGCCAAAGATCACAGCAACAGTGCACATTTCGCTCCTGAACTCAGAGAAGGGCCTGCTTCCCTGAACTGGTTGGGGTGAGAAGTCGTATGACACGACCTCAGTGAAGCCCTCAACCTTGACCTGAGGAGAGTAACCAAACATGCAAAGTTTCCCTCCCTGGAATAACTGGAGCGGATCTCCATTTCTCACCTCTCCTGGGGTTAAGGCATTCATTACTGCCGTGGAAATGCTCCTCCTCATGGGCGAGTCGAAGTTGTTCGCCACGTCGTAGGCGTTCTTGCCCTGCAATTCTCCTGCCTCCTCCACCTCTCCGTCGGTGAGGGTGATAGAGATGCCCATACTCTGATCATCGAGTAGAACGCCGGTATAGGAGGGACCAACGCAAAGGTTTACAACCCTCCTCCTCTTTAGCTCGTACGAGAGTTCGTTTAACATTTCGTTCAATATCATAGGATTATCTTCCCCTCCCTGTAAACTGGATCCGACACTTCCTTATATGGCAGGATGATTGTTCCCCTATTGAGAAGTACCCCATCCCCTGTCACCACTTCCTCTCCAAGGATGGTTCTTTCCCTTATGTGGTTCCACTTCCCTATTTTACTATTATCGCCGACGATCACGTTCTTCAGGAAAGAATTTTCTCCTACCCTGACCTTATCCATGAGCAAGCTCTCTCCCACGTAAGATCCATTGCCTATGGAGGAACCCCTTCCCAGGATAGCGTTGGAGTCTACGCACGCGTCCCCCACCGTAACTTCATCCATAATGAAATAGGGAGGGTTAAGCTCTGCCCTCTCGCTCACCTTAGCCCTGTCCGAGACGAAACCACGGGGATACTTTCTTCTCAAGAGATCAAAGTTCAACCTGAGGTAATCTGATGGTATACCGATGTCGGCCCACACTCCCTGATAATTATAGACCGAAACACAGTTCTGCTGTAAAACCTTGGGAAGGAAGTGCCGGGCAATGGATTTGCCGTTAATCATGGTGAAAAGCTTCTTATCGAAAACGTAAACTCCCGCATTAATCTGCTTTGACAGGGGGTTAGAGGGTTTCTCCACAATCTGGATAAGTCTATCTCCCTCAGTGTAAAGGACCCCATATCTCTGGGGATCCTCCACCTCCGCTGACATGACCGTTGCCCCACACTCCGTGCTCTTGTGAAGGGAAAGTATCTCGTTGAAGTTCACCTCCATGTAGACGTCACCGTAAATGACCAAGACCTCGTCGTCCAGATTATATTTCTCAGAGATGTACTTCAGGGGCCCCAGATCCCCAAGTGGCTCCTCCTCCACAACGAAAGTAACCTTTCTTCCCCCTTTTTCTACGTGTTTAATTATGTTATCAGCCATAACCCTTAACGAGATGTACACGTCGTGGATGTTAGCTCTGTCCAGAGCATCCAAAGTATAGTCGATTATGGGCTTCCCTAGAACGGGAAAGAGGGGCTTCGGCTTGGTCAAACTCAAAGGCCTTAGCCTAGTGGCCCATCCTCCAGCCAAAATAATTGCAGAAACCATGATATTGTTGATATAGGAGAGAAAATAAATGAATCGATTTACTTTAGATACTTCTGCAACTTCTTCTCAGCGTAGTCCCAGTTTACCACATTCCACCAGTTGGTTACGTAGTCAGCCCTCTTGTTCTTATACTGAAGGTAGTAGGCATGTTCAAACTCGTCCAGGATAAGAAGGATTGGAAGCTCAGCAATATGGTTCATGAAGTGGTTCTCAAAGGTCATGATCTCCAAGTTCCCATTCTCAGTGTCGTAATAAAGGACCGTCCACCCTGTACCCGGCAATGAGTTGGCTGTCTCCGTGAACACTTGCTTAAACCTGTCGTAACTGCCATACTGCTTCACTATGAGGTCCGCCAGTGCCCCACCGGGCTGTCCTCCTCCCTTCCCCGCTGGGGCCATGTTGTCCCAGTACAGAGCGTGAAGTTTGTGACCATTTATGTTGAACACTATCCCTCTCATTAGTCCCTGAACATCGTATTGACCGCTCTGGAGCTCTCCCTTGATCATCTTGTTGAACCTTTCCATAAACGTGTTAGCACCAGTCACATATCCCTTGTGATGGCCGTTGTAATGAACGTCTATGATGTCCTTGCTGATATATGGTTCCAGCGCGTCTATCTTATAGGGTAGTGGAGGCAATTCGAATTTTTTGAAAGATATGGAAGAACTCATAGCAATACTTACTTGCTAATCACTTTTATTTTTTCCTTATGTAGGATGCCAGGTCTTCCAGCAGGAAAATTCATTTTACATGTTCGATAAAGTCATCTGTTTGGGGGTTTAAGGGAGCGAAAGATCCCTTGGTGAGGTGGAGATGGATAGCCCAAATGAAGGTCTCAAATGATTATATACGTCTATCGTGGCCTGCTGAACCCCATCGTGCGATCACTTGGGATGTACACTCAGGGATGAAACCGAACTCAAGCTTGCGGAAACCAATGCCTCCGTAACCCTCCCACACGGGGCGTCAAGGGTGGGTTCCATTCGACGCTGTGAATGGGGGTGATCGAGCATGGTCAATGAACCAAGAAGCCCGTTCGTGAGATGGGGCTGTTCACTTCATCTCACTAGCTTTACATGGGAGAATCCATGGATAATATCGGGGAGTTCCAATCCCTTCGCGGACGTGATCTTGACACACATAATAAATTTATATCGATGACTATTAGCAAAGAATGAATGGTTTATGCTTAGAATTCTAGGACTTAGCACTGTAACTTTTAACGACATAGTTGAGAGAATAGGTATAACAATCCTGAACACGTTTGTATTCTATCTTGTGTCTAACATACTAAATCTTCACTCATTCTTCTATTTTGAGGAGGGTATTGTTATCATACTATCTGCACTTCTGCCCTACATCCTGGCCCCCGCCATGACCTTGCTATATGTGGTGAGTTACAACTTTGGTACGCTCATCCTCGGGCAGAGTAGCACAGTCACCCCCAGCATGATAGAGACGTTCGCCATAATGCTAGTCCTACTGTTCGTGGCACCCATACTTGTAGAGATAAAGTTCACGTCCCTACAGGGCTTTCTGACGTCAGAGTCTCTACTGGGAGTTTTCATCTCACCTTTCCTTGTAGCCACTGGTCTATCAGAAAAGGGTAGGGATACCAAAAGCAACCTAATCTCTGTCATACCTGTTTTGTATTTTCCTGTACTCAAGATTGTGGAGAACCCTGCTGGGATACTATCAAACCCGTTATCCCTGGTTTTTCCAGTCACCGGTTTCGTTCTCCTTGTCGTGGCTTCAATAGTATTTACCAGGGGAAGTATACTCAGCGTTCTGGGAGTTATTCCCCTATATCCAGGAGTGGCCTTGGCTCTGGGGTATGGACTGCTTTCAATAAACACGATAGTAGCCTCAGTTCTGGGCCTTATTGTGAACGCTCTTCCAGCCACAATAAATAATTTTAGATCAGCATCTCAGAGCAAGAGTCTAATTCAGAAGGAGAAGAACGAAGTTATTTCACAGGTGGAACAGAAGATCATGTTAATAAATAACATAAAGGGAGGTTCCGCAAATCTTCCCGTGGAACTGGTCACGGTTCTCAGCGATATAGAGTCCCAGCTCAAGTCGGAACTGGCCAAGATCAACTCCTGTTCCACATCGGAATGCATTACTGAGACCTATCAAAACTTCAGAGAGGTCTCAGAAAACGTGGATAAGGCCCTCAATGAGGCAGTATTCAAGATAGTAATAGATTACAACAACGTGGTAAACGGAATCAGGAAGCTTGGAGTTAACGCAGAGGAGATCCAGATACCACCATCTTTGAAGCTTACGGAGCAGGACGCTAATACCATTGTCAGAATATTGAATACGATTGACAGGAACGTGTATCTCACCACCAGTAGAATTAACCAGATCGTGGAAGGTTTGGAGAAAACTTTGGGAGGGAAATACACGAGGCTACTGGTCACTGATTTCAAGTCCCTGGAGAAGATCTCTCAAGTTATTGGAGATGAGGCCATCAAGAGGAGCGCGGAGGAATGCCTAGCCATGCAGGCGGACGCGGTGAGGGAGTTAAGGATGAGCCCGTTTAGCGATAATAAGATCGCACTTTCACGGAAGCTGAACCAGGTTATTATAGAAACCTTCTCCATGGACAAGCTAAATCAGATAGTGAGCCTGTCCAACGAGAACGTTACCCTTCTGAAAAAGTATTTCGAGTATCTATCTTCGAAGAAGGACGAACTGAGGAAAATCGGACTACCGGAATCCAGGGAGTACGTCAAAGTTATAGAGGACCTGACTTTTACGGTGAACGGAAACCTTCCAGTATGTGAGATTGTAAGACGAGTGTACTCTTTCATCAGCGTAATTAACGACATAGATGAAATAGTGGCGGACATTCAGTCTGTCTCAGCACTTTTCCAGTTGCTTGAAGGTCTTAAGGATGTAATAGTGGTAAAAGTGACCGAGGAGGGATGTATAGGCTTAGATGAGGTAGGTATTGATGTTAAATATGGTCGTTTCGTAGTAAGCTGGCTTAAGGGGATGGGTATAAACGCAGTGATGAAAGAAAATAACGTTTGTGCCGAGAGATGATTTTTCTTTGTTACAGGTTACAATTTTATACAGTTTAGACACCGTTTCATTAGTGTGTGGAGTTACTGTAATCAAAGACCTCTAGGTTTCTGCGATATGTCAAATTGAAAGAGAATCGAAGAGGTCACCTAACAGACACTCCACACACTACCGTTTCATAGTTTGTAATTTTTGAGAAAATCGCTTGCGAGGCTGGCATCTAGGCTCGTGACAAATCTGTTTCTAGTGATTAGGTTATTCAATAAGGTTAGTTTACGATATTTATCAACATTTAAAAAGGACTCTAAGATAAGGTTCCTATGCCACAGACCTTCTCGTTAGATTTAAGGGGAAAATCCTGCGACGAATTCATGGTTGAAATATCCAAGGTACTGGTCGCTATGAAACCGGGGGACATTCTCTCACTTATTGCAGATCAGGACAGAATACTTTGTACGCATCAGCTCCTCAAGAACGCTCCTCGGTATCTGTTTAAGGGAGATGTAGTAGGGGATCACGCAGAGATAACCATCAGAAGGGTGAGATAGACTATCTGGATACTATCAAGATCCACATACCTAGTGAATGGGCTATAAGTTGGGGAAACGTTAGGGAATTTTTAGAGAAAGTGAAATGGGAACTGATAGAAAACTCTTCGACGATAGTTATAGGTTCATGAAGCATTACCTCAAGAGGGCCGAGAAAGGATTTATAAATAGCCCAATGGCTTACTTGCGGAATATTCTTATCACGGACCTGAAGGCCACTCTGACACTGGGGAAGAGGAAGTAGAGAGTGCCCACATAGGCTATTATGGCCCCTATGAGGAAGAAAATGGAGCCGTCGCTGACATACCACGGTACTGAATTCCCCGTATAATTGAGAAAAATTGGAGGCGAAGTTCTAGCTTGCACCGTAATGTTAAGGGTGGAGTTTGTACTATTCACCATCATGGCATTTATATAGAGAAAATAGATATAATAAAAAACTTTGGCCTATAGTGCCTCAGGGTTTGTGGGTATCTCTGGAGCATAGGGATAGTTGAACTGGAACAGGTAGTCCCATCCTCCAGTAGCTTGCCAGCCGTTCACCAGTTGAACTGAAACCGGATTATACTAATCGGACGCACTGAGGGAAAGCACGTCAGCATACAGGGCAGTTCCTGGAGCTGGAGTTCCTGGGCCCACATACTGGTTACCGGAAGAAGTGCAGGAAAAGCTGTAGGTTATTATGCCTCCCTTGAGGTAAGGGATAATAATAGCCTTGTTTAGACTGAGGCGATTCCACGACACTGAAAGCTGAGTAGGCATTTGTGTGGAAATAGGCAGAGGACCATGGGACATAGACGGTCTTAGAGTATGTAGTCTCATTTCTATAGACCACTAGGAACTGTGCCATTGTAGTTCCATTACCAAAGAAAGTTGGTTGAGGAATATCCCGTAGGTGTGGAAAGTTACCCTCTTCTATCAATATACCTTCAAGTCAGGTAATTTTTGACGGATTAGCATTCCTTATAATCAAAACATGCTAACATAATACCGGGCCTGCTTTGACCGAGAAAAAGACGAGATATAAGTATGGCGACGTGATCATCCGCGAGAGAAAAGGGAGGTATTACGTTTACGTTCTAGAGATCGTGAACGGTGAGATGAAGGAGCGTTACCTCGCACCTTTAGTTGATGTTGTTAGATCGTACGCAAAACTGAAAGAAAACGGGGGCGTGGGGGGGGGGGCCCCCCAAAAGGGCAAGTGGGGCCCCCCGGGGTTTGAACCCGGGCGTGTGGGGTGGGAGGGCCCCGGGCTAATAAAGGGGAGGCCTGTGGGTTTTAAACAAAAGACGGGGCCGCCCCCA
>NZ_JAKNCW010000050.1:0-903 GCF_022064045.1 Metallosphaera javensis (ex Hofmann et al. 2022)
CTGAAATGAACGCTCCCTGCCGTTGTTTTAAATATGCCCAAGGATTTCGACTGGTAGTCGACTACTTGGAAGGATAAATATGCGTTAAGTAGGGGAACAAATATCTCACCTGGAAATGATTGTTATGGTTATTTATATGTAATAAAAGTTAATAATACTGTAACTAGATAATCTGGGAAGTATCTTAAAACAGGTTAGATTAGATGATTACTATTCTGCTTTTGAGAAGGCCTTAGTTATAGGCCAAGAAATCCTTAAAGTTGCATTAAGCAAGAGAAGCCTCAGTCTTCATAATCTTAATCAAGAATGCTAGGACTAGTTTACCAACGGTATTGCAAGTCACTCTTTCGTTAAAGTAGTCGATCATATTCAAGGAAATCGACAAGATTGATCTTAGAAACATAGTCCCCATTAAACCTTCGCTTGGTACTGTCTGTCGACTCTCTGCTCATACAATGTTGTGCCATGGTAAGAATTAGCTGTGGCTGTATTTGTCCGCATGTAATTAGTTTAATCATAACTTATGATTTGAGGATGCATTTCCTTATGGAGCATTACGCATATCAGTTCATCCGGTAATCCATGACACAATTTCGGTTCGATCTAAAACTAGAGTTGAATCGTATTTGGTTAAGTGCTCGATTCATAATATGGGTAGACCTCTGTTTGGTAATTCAGTGCTATGTTTACCTCAAAGATATAGAGCAGACAAAGAACCGAGACGCATATTTTAGTAAAACGAATAATATACCGAGCTTAAAGTTCACAACCATCCAAAAGTAGATTACAAAAAAATTAACTTTAACAAAAACATGGATCTTTCTTCCCTTATCCTATCGTCGTGATGAAGCCATCGGGTTGGTATACGTACTCGGAGAGAGTCAGCGGTGATCCTATGTTGGG
>NZ_JAKNCW010000051.1:0-583 GCF_022064045.1 Metallosphaera javensis (ex Hofmann et al. 2022)
TAGCACTTTTCGGAACTTACCTCAGGCTGAACAGTTTCTTGGTATCACCCACCTCAAGGTAAAGGGTTTTAAGCAGGCGGGAGAGCCTCACGACACCCAGGCTCTCCCCAAGGAGATACCTCAAGGACAGGAGGAAGTTCAACGTGATCGAGATCAGCTTGACGTAGCCCAGGTTCCTCCTCCACGTCCTGAACGAACCCTTTTCCAGGCCCAGAGCCTTCAACTCCCTTATAACCACCTCCACGTCCCACCTGTTCTCCCACGCGGTGAGTATCTCCTCAGGGGACATGGAGGGATCGGTGGAGAAGAGGTATCTCCTGCCGTAACCCTTATAGTCCTCCAGTACAACTAATTTCAAGGGGACTCCCAGGTACGTGACGTGGTGTTCTCCCTCGGGGAGGAGTCCAACGGGCACGGACCTGTCACCCTCGACGACCCGTGCGCTGGACTTGAGGGAGGACACCACGTCTGAGAGGAGGGTCCTCCCGTTCACGTACCAGGAGTCGAAGGTTATGACCTGTACGTTGAGCTCCCTCCTCAACCTGTCCAGGACCTGGAGGGTCATGTCCACCTTCGTGGAGAA
>NZ_JAKNCW010000052.1:0-502 GCF_022064045.1 Metallosphaera javensis (ex Hofmann et al. 2022)
TACGACGAGAACCTAGTGACCACGTACGAGATGTTCCCGTTTCTGTTTTAATACTGGTACGAGCTTCTCAAGGAGGACAACAGGAATGCGAGGACCAGGCACAGGGCTCCCGTGATATTCGACGAGTTCCTTGCGTTCCTTAAGAAAGATATAATCTAGTTAGTTAGGTGTTCTTAATCTTGGATTTCGACTATCATTGTAAGTGGCCCCTCGTATAACGTAAAGTAAGATGTACCATTAAGTAAAGGAAGGCTCATCTCTTGGCCTGGAGGAAGATAATAGGTGTAGTTTCCGTAAACGAGTATGCCTTCTTCAGGGTAAGGATTCCAAATGTGGATGTATGTCCTGTTCCCCTGATTATCTATGGAATATATTTGAAAGACGTGTAATCTCACACTTATATGTGTCGTATAAGTTAATGCAGGATGATAGGAGTAGACTAACAGGAGAAGGGCCACAGAAAGTATCAGCAACACACTAAGCAATTTCTTATACATTGTAT
>NZ_JAKNCW010000053.1:0-501 GCF_022064045.1 Metallosphaera javensis (ex Hofmann et al. 2022)
GTTCCACACGGGTCCCAGGATACCGCCACAGTCCCTGAACTGGGCCGGGTTGTACCACGTTGGGGGAACCTTCAACTTCTCCATGGGGAAAACCCCAATCCCCGCCTGGGCGAACCTGTCCAGGATTCCCACCCTGATCTTCCCGTAGGAGGTGGCCTTGCTCCCTCCCTGGTACGTGATGATCGTCCCGTTGGTCCAGTGGGGAGATACCCCGCCCACGTAGTACCACTCCCCCGTGTCCTCCGTCCTGAAGAGTATGCCCTGCCTGTACACCCTGTCCGGGTCGCTGTCAGCCTCCACCCTCAACCTCTGGGAGGTAGCAATAGCAGGGTAAACCTCGTACCTCCTGGGGTCTCCTCCCTGGTAAAGGGAGAAGTAGCTCCTCAACCCCTGCTGGAGGCACTCCTCCTGCTTCACGTTGAGGCTTATCTCTAGACCGATGATGGGGCCCAGGGCGGGTCCCAGCCCTGAAATTGATCCAACAACCTGAGCCATATACAT
>NZ_JAKNCW010000054.1:0-459 GCF_022064045.1 Metallosphaera javensis (ex Hofmann et al. 2022)
TCACTACTACTGGAGGAGATTGTCCAGCGCGAGAGTTGACGTGCCTGTGTCAGGGGAGTACGCCGTGGACGAGACCAGGGTAATCCTGGTTAAGGGCGTGGTGTACTACCTGTGGGTCGTGAGGGACCTCAACACGGGCGTTATACCCTTCTTCACGCTGAGGCCAGGTCAGGTCTGGACGTGCTGGTCCTGGTAGGGGGAGTGAGGGAGGTTGAGCTGAGGGTGAGGGGCGAGGTGCTCAGGGCCAGGTACGTCCACGACGGCCTGTCCTAGTAGTTTTGATTAATTTTTATCCTCTAGCATGGGCACTGTCCGGAGAACGCTGGATAAAAACTTACACAAAGTACTACCGCGTACAACTTCCTCTCCATGGCAGGGGTCCAACACGAGCACATCACCTTCGGGGTGAGGAACAGGGTTGAACAGGTCTTCAGGACTGTGAAGCACAGGTTGTCAGGG
>NZ_JAKNCW010000055.1:0-448 GCF_022064045.1 Metallosphaera javensis (ex Hofmann et al. 2022)
TTTCTGATGGGGCTGTGAAGGATATTGAGGTGGTTGAAGGCGATAACTGCACGCTGGATACGCCGGAGCTAGGGGATACGGTAAAGTATATCCAGTAACTCTCCGTGTTGGCCGGGAAGTTAGTAGCGTAAAGCACTGAACTGCTTAACTGGAGCGCCGTTGACGCAGTTTGTTCCCCCTTATCTATCGTGGTCTTAGCCTTCTGGGTGACGAAAAGTCCCATATTTATTGCCACGAAGGCTAGCACGGATGCGGTGATGATGAACGCTATTAATATTATAGCTGTGTCCAATCCGGCTAACCCCCTTCGTCTCATTAACCTGTTGTATTTTTGGATTAGACCCTTTGCCTTACCCATTCCGATTTCACTTCTGAAATGAACGCTCCCTGCCGTTGTTTTAAATATGCCCAAGGATTTCGACTGGTAGTCGACTACTTGGAAGGATAA
>NZ_JAKNCW010000056.1:0-435 GCF_022064045.1 Metallosphaera javensis (ex Hofmann et al. 2022)
AACATCTACCTCTTCGGCATTCCCAACGCTGAGGTGTGGAAGGGACTGTTCTGGTTCGCTGACCACCCGCTCGTGTACTTCGTCCCTTACACCCTCTCAGGATGTATAGTCGCTATAACTCCCCTCTACGCCAGGAGGCCCATGTACAGCGTCAGGTTCACCAGGTGGCTAATACCAGTCCTCTTCGTTCTGGGATCTAGCGTCTACGTGCACCACATCGTGGACGACCCGTGGCCCCTGATCCTGAGGGACATATTCGCGCAGACCAGCACGGCCCTCATTGCAGTACCGTTCGCTGCTCTCTGGCTACTGTTCTTCATCACTCTGGGCGACCCCAGGAAGCTGAAGTGGGACCCAGGATTTGCCTTCATATTTGCAGCTGCAGTGTGGAACATCATAGGAGGGATACAGGCGGAACCCACTAATCCGACGCCC
>NZ_JAKNCW010000057.1:0-423 GCF_022064045.1 Metallosphaera javensis (ex Hofmann et al. 2022)
AGTACACCTATGGTGGAGCCTGCGGGTGCCACGTCGCTACCCACAAGTGGATCTCCTGCCACCGGGAAGGTAATCGCTATTGGTGATTTTGCAGTGACATTCACATAATACATTTTGCCAGTATAATTGAATGTGAATAGATCCCCTGAGGCTGCGGGCTTGTTAGTAGAATTGTATACATGGACTAGCCCCTTTGTTGTTGCGTTCAGCGCTAATATTGCCGCACCAGGACTGGAGTAGTAGTAATACACCTCGCCTCCAGCGGTATCATTAGAGAGATACTTCTTAGCAGCGGTGCTCGTATTGCCTAGTAGGGAGTAGACATAGATGTTAGAATAGGATATGTTTTCTGATGGGGCTGTGAAGGATATTGAGGTGGTTGAAGGCGATAACTGCACGCTGGATACGCCGGAGCTAGGGGAT
>NZ_JAKNCW010000058.1:0-379 GCF_022064045.1 Metallosphaera javensis (ex Hofmann et al. 2022)
AGTTGAAGGTTCCCCCAACGTGGTACAACCCGGCCCAGTTCAGGGACTGTGGCGGTATCCTGGGACCCGTGTGGAACGCGCTTTCGAGTTACCAGGCAATCTTCATGGGAATGATGAGTAACGCATTGCGACTAAGGATGGCTTCGATGAGTATCGAGTTAGTATATAGGGATAGCAAAGGAAATTATTCGATGTCTAAGAACACTGAAAATATAATGAGGATGGTCTCAGATGCTTACCCCTTCATTTACGAGGGAATAGGGGCTTCTCCTGGAAGACCTCTGCAGATCGGTGGTCTCCCGGTAGCTAACACCCGCTTCCCCTTCTTCACGTTGAACGGGATGAGCCAGGAGGTCAAGGCCATATGCGAGCAGATCCT
>NZ_JAKNCW010000059.1:0-376 GCF_022064045.1 Metallosphaera javensis (ex Hofmann et al. 2022)
TGCCAGCCGTTCGGGAAACCCATCCACATCTGGGGCAAGACCTGGATGTGAGGTGCGGGTTCACCTCCACCACTCTACAACCGTATAGGGGAGCCTTATACTTCAACAGGTTGACCAGTTTCCTCCAGACAGTCCTCGAAAGCTTGCGTGATAAGGATTCGCTGGCTTCATCGAACATGCTCTCCTTATTCAACCTCTCGAAGACCAGAACATGATTATTGTATAGCTCAAGAATGAAGTTAGCCAGCTTGTGAACCAAATCGTTAACCCTATTCCTCTCGCGATGAGAGTACCTCTTCGTCATCCTCTTGCCACCCTTCAACTTTCTAGAGGCAACTGACTGTACCTTAGCCCTCTTGATTTGCATGACATACTT
>NZ_JAKNCW010000005.1:0-42500 GCF_022064045.1 Metallosphaera javensis (ex Hofmann et al. 2022)
GAGGCGCAGAGGAAGTCGGAGGAGAGGATGTCCAAGTTGGAGGAGAAGATGATGGAGTTGGCTGAGGCGCAGAGGAAAACGGAGGAGGCGCAGAGGAAGTCGGAGGAGAGGATGTCCAAGTTGGAGGAGAAGATGATGGAGTTGGCTGAGGCGCAGAGGAAGATGGAAGAGGTCCTTGGGACGTTAACGCGGACCGTTGGCCAGCTCACAGAGGAGATGAGGCAGATGAGGAGGGATATGGAGAGGATGAACAGGACTCTTGATAGCATCGGCAGGAGATGGGGTCTGGATTACGAGGAGCTCATCAGAGGATTCTTCAGCGACTTTGTGAAGCAGGAGGGGTTGGACTTCACTTACGTGAACAAGTTCACCTACAAGGACAGTACCGGGAAATACGGCAAGAAGGGGCTCAAGTACGAGATAGATATTCTGGCCAAGGACGACAAGGTCTATCTGGTTGAGGTGAAATCCTTTGCCGAAGAGGATGACGTGGAGTGGTTCGACAGGAAGAGCGACGTTGTGATAGATGTGCTGGGGATCAAGAATTTCGTGAAGCTGTTCCTTGCGGTTAACACGACTGAGGATACGGTCAAGGTGGCTGAGGAACTGGGTATCAGAATGATTTATGGGGGTATCATTGAGGAGAGGAAGAGGGAGAGCTCTACTGGTAAGACGTGAATTTAAAGATCCCCTTTACCACCTTCCCGATATGACTTTGAATCTCGACCTGAGCAAGATGAGCACAGTGTCGTCATGTTGACGTTTTTAAGGTTCAAGGAGTTCAATGCGAAGACACGAAGCCGTAAATTTTTGCAAGTTTGACGGCACTATGGAGATGAGGAATCATCAAAACTACCGGTGTGCCCTCTCATCACCTGAACCTTACCAGGCGTTCCCCGTCCTCTCAGCTGAGATGGACTTTTAAACTTGAACTTCTTCTTCCCCCTATGAAATTCCCTAAGCTGGTCAAGGCCTATTGCCCCAAGTGCAAGACTCACACTGACCACTCCATTTCCCTTTACAAGGGAGGAAAGAGGAGGGAGCTAGCGGAGGGACAGAGGAGGTACAACAGGAAGAACTTGGGTTACGGGAGCACCAGAAAGCCAGTTCCCAAGAGGTTCGCCAAGGTCACAAAGAAGCAGACCCTCATGTTTAAGTGCCAGAAGTGCGGTTACACCTACTCCAAGCCCGGAATGAGGGTGAAGAAGCTTGAGCTGGTTGAGGTGATCAAATGAGGAAGACCAGGATCCTTATACCGGAGCCCGCCTCCCACTTTGTCCGCGTGAAGTGCACCAACTGCAACAACGAGCAGGTGGTCTACTCCAACTCCACTTTCCCCGCGCGTTGCCTCGCCTGCGGGACCCAGCTCGTGTACCCCAGGGGCGGGAAAGCAAAAATAGTCGGGGAAGTACTAAGACAGCTAGGTTAAAATGATCTACAACAGGCATCCCCTACCCCGCGAGGGGGACATATTAATTGCCACCGTGAAGCAGGTTTTTGATTACGGTAGTTACGTCACCCTGGACGAGTACGGTGGACTTCAGGCCTTCCTTCCCTGGAGCGAGATCAGCACAAGGTGGGTTAAGAACATAAGGGACGTGGTGAAGGAGGGGAGGAAGATTATCGTCAAGGTCATCAGGGTTGACCGCAAGAAGGGATCGGTTGACGTTTCACTCAAGAAGGTCAACGACGACGACAGGAGGAAGAAGAACGCCCAGTGGAAGAGGATACAGAAGACTGACAAGATCCTGGAGATTGTGGCGCAGAAGCTCAAGAAGAGCGAGAGGGAGGCATGGGAACAGGTTGCCTGGAAGCTTGAGGAGAGGTACGGAGACGTTTACGAGGCCCTTCAGAAGGCGTCTAAGGAGGGTGAGAAGGTTCTCCTGGACGCGGGAGTTCCAGAGATCTGGGTGAAACCCATCCTTGAGGAGGCGAGCAAGCACGGGGAGGAGAAGAAGGTTAAGGAGAGCAAGGTGGTGCTGGTGAAGAGCCTGGACCCTGACGGGGTTGAGAAGATAAGGAAGGTGTTTGACCTGGAGGATGAGGGGGACATAAGGATATTCACCATTGGAGCCCCGAGGTACAGGGTGGAGGTCTCTGGTAGCGACCCCAAGGCGGTGGCGCAGAGGCTCGAGGAGGTTGTGCAGAGGATACTGGAGAGGGCAAAGGAGGAGGGCGTGACCGCGGAGGTTGCCAAGTGAGGTTAATCAGGAAGTGCCCAAGGGACGGAGCATACACCCTTCATGAAAAGTGCCCCGCGTGCGGTGCAGAGACTAAGCCGGCCCATCCCCCAAGGTTTTCTCCCGTGGACAGGATGGTTAAGTACAGGATCCTGGCGAGAAGGGGGAAGGTCTGCTAGGAGTTCACCTAGGATGGAACACCTGTGAAGTTAAGGAGCTCTCCTCCCTTCACTTCTTTTAAACTTGGCCCCATATCCTCTCTGGGCTATGAAGAGCGATGGGCGGCTAGACCTGTGATGACACACTGCAGCACCGAGCCCTTTCGTGTCAGTATTTTTGTCCAACAATCAGACTGGGTGGTACTGATGCACCGGAGAATCCCACCACATCAGGGATTGACCACTACGCAGGGTTAGCCAAACTCGAGTTCTGTCATCATGTCACGTATCTTAAGGTCTAGGGAATTCGGTTGGAAGTTACCACGTCATTAGACCAGTTTACACAAGTTTGACAACTCTATGAACTTGAGATATCCTGGACCTTCACCACAAGATTCTCTAAGCACTCATCACACGCGACAGGTGCTATACCTCAACTGCGAAGCTCTTTTACTTCTGGGGGTAGAAGTTACTTCGGGGGGTAGAAGTGCTATTCGATCCAGCACCAAAGGAGGATAGGAGGGACCTCTTTGACAGGGAGAGTGAGCTGGAGAAACTGAAAGCACTCTCTTCGCCCATAGCCCTGACCCTTGGTTTGAGAAGGACTGGGAAATCCTCGCTAATAAGGATAGCCCTCAAGGAATTATCGTTCCCAAGCATATACCTGGATCTTAGAAGATTTGACCGCAAGGTCTACATCTCCTACAGGGACTTCCTCCAGGAAGTGCAGAGGGAGGTCAACAGGCTGACCAGAGCTGATAACTCCCTGCTAAATTTCCTCAAACATGTACAGGGGGTTTCAATTCTGGGAAACGAGGTGAGGTTCAAGTGGGGCAAGGACGAGAGGCTCTCCCTCTCCTCCCTTCTGGAGGGGCTAGAGGGATGGGCCGAGGAACGTGATACGAGGGTTATCCTTGCCATGGATGAGGCCCAGGAACTCAGGAGGCTGAGAGGAGCTAACCTTTTGCCCTCCCTTGCCTATTCATACGATAACCTGAGGAACGTGAGGTTCATCCTGGGAGGCTCCGAGATGGGGCTACTTTATGACTACCTGAGAGTTGAAGATCCAAGTGGCCCTCTTTACGGTAGGGCCTTCCTTGAGGTGAAGTTAAGCCCCTTCTCCAGGGAGGAGGCAATAGGGTTCCTGAGGAGGGGATTTCAGGAGCACTCTGTCCCCTTTGATAAACATGAGATGGTTTATGAGAGAATCGGAGGAATACCGGGGTGGCTAACCTACTTCGGTTACTATTACATGCAGGAGAGGGATCTGAACGCGTCGTTGCAGAGAGCTCTCGAAACTGCGAAAAGGCTGATAAGGCAGGAGTTTGAGAACTTTCTAAGGGATAAGAGCCTGGCAAGGGAGAGATACCTTACGGTGATGAGGGTTATATCCAGATGTGCGTCGTGGAGCGAGGTGAAGAACGCCTTGGAGGCCAGGGAGGGCGTGGAGATAAGCGATTCGGAAATTTCCAACTTCTTGAGGCAGTTAATGAGGGCATCGTGGATAGTGAAGGAGAACGGGAGATATTGTCCGGCTGAGCCGTTAGTGGGAATCACCTTCTCAGGCTAAATGGGGACAGCGTGAACGTGGGGGTAGAGAAGGAGGGTAAAAGTTCGGAGAGCAGTTGTGTCAGTAACCGTCCAGGCTTCAGCCTCATGAGCTTTTCTTATGCTCCTGGAAAACCCTTTGGGCAATTTCGTATACATACCTAGCAGATTCCAGCGCTTTCCTGCAATAGCTCTCGTCGTATAGCTCATCGGGTGGAATTCCCTCCTCCTCGTCACCGTAAAAGGAGGGGGACCTCTCCAGACTTAACCACCTGGAAATAAAGGAGATGTTCTCCACCTCTTTCTGTAGCCATGAGGGGAGTCTGTCTTTATTCCTGAGCAACTCCCTGGCAGGTTCGTGCATCTTTGGAACCTCCATCCCCAACAGCCTCAGCATTGACTTCACGCTAAGCTCCACCGCTTCCTGTGACGTTCTCACACAGAACGCGTAGTCTCTGTCCTCCTCAAGTGCGAGTTCGGCGTACTTCAATCTGAGCCTAGCCTCTCTCAGGTACCCCTCAGCGAGGTCCGCACTATTCAAGGGTGTAGACCTCCCCCGGCTTAACCTTCCTGAAGATGACGTAGTGCCTTCTCCCTTCCTTCACCCTCTCCGCTCCCAGTTCCTCCAGCCTCTTCCTCACCCTCTCAAATACCTGCTTCATGACGTCTCCCCTGTCGTAAAGTATCAGGGCATCGAATGCTACGTCTATGTAGAGGGCCCTGAACCTTGTGGCGGACTTCAAGTCTAGATAGATGGGCATCACCACTCCCTCATATCCCCTCTCCCTTAACTCCCTGTATAGGGTGTCCTCCAGGATCCTGTCAACCTCCACGATCCTGGTGACCACAGCGTACCTGTCCTCTATCGTGTCCAAGACCACCAGGAGATCGATGTCGCTCTCCCTCCTCTGCTCTCCCCTGGCGTAGGAGCCGAACAGCACCACGGATACCAGCTTATCACCGTAAACCTTCTTGAAGGCGTCAACTATTGAATTCCAATTCATGAAATTAAATGAACTCACGGGATTAAATACGTTTTCAGCGTTGAGCGTCACGTTCTGACAGGGCTAAGTGCTAGGGATGTGTGGCGAGAGGGTTGCTCTCATTTCGCGTTCTAGACCACTCTCCCATGAACTTTCTCGTGCTGGCGTTACCTAGACAAGGCTCCTTTACATTTTCTTCAAATGTTTACATCATCCTCGTTTCAACCACCATCACGGAACCATTGTTTGAAAGTTTTCCACAATAGAGATTTAAATCCTTTCATCATGTGACGTAGAGGAACGCCCGGAGGACTACTCTTGGATATCTCCGCCCAAAGGTGAAGTCTGTGCCAAAGATCTTGACCAACTTCTTGCGAGATCGTCACTCACGTAATTCCTGGATGCATAATCACTTTTGAGAGAGTTTGCCGTGAACTGCCCCACCCTTACGGATGGGGCTTCTTGGTTCATTGACCATGCTCGATTCCCTCTCACCCACAGCGGAGGTTAAGCAGAATGGAACCCATCCTTGACACCCCGTGTAGCAGGAGGGTTAAGGAGACATCGGTCTCCGCAAGCTTGACTTCGGGCTGTTCCATCCCTAGGTGGCCATCCCACGGCTATTACCGCACGATGGTGTTTAGCAGGCCATAGTGGATTTTACATATATTATCATCATCTTTGGGCTATTCACTCCTACCTCACGGATGGAGTCTTCCACCTCCTTAACCCCCCAAAGAGATAAATCTTTGCATGATGAGACATTATGGGGATAGTGCAGTCCTTAAACAAGTGTTAAATTGAATGAAGTCCTACCGGGATCGTCCATGGATGGATCAGGGGTAGGTCTCTCTCAATGTCTGCTTCTTGTCCCAGTCTGTCACGCTCCTTGAGCTTCATGTGCTCTCCGGATAGCCTGAGTGCGACATCACACGAGTTCCTTAATTGCGTAATAGGTGGCCAGGTTGTCCTGTACTGCCACCCCAACGCTCTTAAAGATGGATGGCCTTTCCACCCTGATTCCCTTAACCAGTATCTCCCCAAGCTCCAGCACCTTTGCACCCAGTGCACCACTCCTGGCTGGCTGAATGTAATCCCCGCTCTCCCTGGAAACCGCCTCAAGGGAGTCAACAATGTATGTCCTAGCCCTCCTGATCGCGTCGTCATCAAGTTCCCTTGCATCGGGAGTGTGAGCCCCTATGCTGGCCACGTGAAACCCATCCTTCAGGAGACTGCCCTTCACCACGGGAGAGGTGGAGGAAGTGGTTGCGAAGATCACATCTGCCTCCCTGAGGAGGGTATCCAACTCCACCGCCTCCGCCCCTGTCCTCCTGGCAAGCTCCACGTGACTCTTCCTGGCAGTCACGAGAACCCTTGAGGGGGAGAGGTAGCCCTGAGCCATCCTTATGTGAAACTCGGCCTCCTGACCTGCACCTATCACCCCCAGAACGCCCACCTTCCTTCCCACGGCAATTTCCGTGGACAGGACTGAGGTGGCGGAGGTCCTCAGTGCGGTCAGCATTGCGCCCGGCAGGACGGCGAGGGGTTCTGCCGTGTCTGGGGAAAGGGCCAAAACTGCACCGTTCACAGATGGAAGGCCCCTCTCCCTGTTACCTGGTATCACTGCAACCACCTTCACGGTGAAGAGGTACTTGGTTCTGCAGGGCATCACCCCCCACCAGTCCCCGTTCTGTGTGACCACTGTCCTCTGCGGAGAGATCACCTCTCCCCTCCATAGAAGGGAGAATGCCTCCTTCATTGCAGAGACCGCCTTCTCGGGGGGTAGAAGGTTCAGGAGATCCTGATCAGTGAGAACTTTCATGGATCTCGATAGATCAGGGAAGTTAAAAAGGAAATTGATGGAGCTTTCTCCTCGTTAGAGGTTCTCAAGGTATCTGGAAAGGACGGAGATCAGGGCCTTATCCTGAGCTGGGGTGAGATTTCCCCCGAAGTAGAACAGGTCGGCCTCGGCATATCCCCTGTGCACTATGATAATTGTGGTCTTGTTCCCGTTAATTGTTTGCGTGTAATTGGAGCTCACCACGTTCTGTAACTGGAGCACCACCACGTAGAGGTGATATCCTGTACCGTTTACGTACTCCACAAGCCCTGACTTGACCTGAGAGGGGAGATAAATGCCTATCCCAAGGAGGGCCAGGGTAGTGTTGAGGGTGTTCCCGGATTGCTGGTGAATGATAACGTTTCCATTAACCAGTTTGAAGGTTCCGCTGGTGGGAAGTATCTCACCTGGACCGAAGGTGGAGTTTATGAAGGTTTGATTGAGTGGAAGAGGTGGCGAGCTCTGGTGAAGGAAGAGGACGAGCAACGCTACTACTATCACCAAGGCAACACCGACTGGAATCAGCAACCTCTTCATAGGGGTTCAATAGAAGGGGTGTATTAAACGTTTTTCAGGATGACACGTGCATATCAGGGAACATGAATACTTATCCAACGAGGGCTTTCAGCAAGGTATCATGAAAAAAGTGGTGCGTCAGTGCCTTCAACTTGAATGCATAACCAAGCTCGCAGGCGCACGCATCAGGGCCCTCACCTGTTCATCCTGTTGAATATCCTTTCCAGAGTAGTTGCAACCTGTCCCGCAGTCGGTCTCCTGCCGGGATCCGGATTAATCATGGCCTTTATCACGTTGGCCAGTTCCGGGTCCACTCCCGACAGACTCAAGCTAGCGTAAAATCTCTGGTACTCCCTGGATGCCTGATCCAGCATGGAACTGAAGTTACCCCTGTTCAGGTATTCATCCACTGCTCCATCCATGAGCTTCACCACCTCAGGAGGGTTAAGGATTTGCCCGGTGAGCATCTTGTACCCTGTGGCGCCAAGGGCGTAAATGTCCATCTTGGGGTTTGCCCCACTCCTCAAAAGGAGGGCCTGTACCTGATCCACTGGACAGTACTCAGCTGTGTACTGGTCCAGAACAGCACCGATCTTCTTGGACGCGCCCAGGTCACCGAGCTTCGCCTTCACCCTTCCCGTTATCAGGTTTCCCATCACCTCATCACCGCTCCTTCCGGGCGGAGAGGAGAAGAAGATGTTCTTTGTCTTCACGTCCAGGTGGACATATCCTTCGCTGTGGACCACGTTTAGTGCCCTGGCTACCCTCATGAGGATGAAGGTCACAATCCTTTCCCACTTCTCGGAGTAGAACACTGCCTGCTCCTTCAGGAGCGAATCCACGTCTCCGCCTCCCATGAACTCCATCACCATGGCCGGGGGAGACTTGAGGTAAACCTCAACCTTACCGGAAAGGATCTCAGTTATCGCTGTCCTGTCCACAAAAATACCGTACAGGGTTACCATATCCTCGGTCTTGGTGGAGATCTCCTGCAGTTTTGAGGATTCCCCAGCCATATCAGCGAAGGTGGTCTTGCTCAGCCTGGTCCTCTCTCCCAGGGAGGCAGGAGAAATGAAGGGAATCTTTATGGCGTAGGACTGACCCCCTCTCTCAGCCAGAAGCACGTAGGCCGTACCGCCCTTGCCCACAACCTTCTTCACCTGATAACCGTAAATTTCCCTGTTGACCCACACTGAGGGATCCCACTGACTTAGAGGGGGTAAGTTCAATTTCTCCTGCTGGGGAGGGGCGGTTGCAGGGGATATTATTCTCCTGGCCGTTTCCCTGGTTTTCTCGCTGGTCCCCTTGGCCAGGACGAGACCTGCCAGCTTCTCGGCGTTCTCCCTGTCCCTCTTCTCCAGGGTCAGAAGGAGCGGATCCACGTTGTTTGGAAGATTTCCAGAGGAGAGGATGCACTGAACGAAACCCTTCAGATCCTGGCAGGAACCGTAGTCGACGTTGTAGTTGGAAATTAACCAGAGGAGAACAGTGCAGTTCTTATCCCTTGAGAACTGACAGGCCAGGGAACTGGGAGAGATTCCCAGGGAGTTGAGGAAGCTCACGTACCTCTTGGCGGTACTATATCTCTTGAGCTTCACTGACTCCACAAGCCTGGCCTTAACCTTATCAGGGTCGGTCAATCCCCTGGGTATAACTGATCCTCCAGCCCCTGTCAAGAGGAGGGAAAGGAGCGCATAACCTGGGGAGAGCAAGAAAAGGAGTGCCCCGAGGGCCAGAGAGGCGGTGGAGGTGAAGAGACCCAGGGGAACTGGATTAACCCTGAATCTGGGAAAGAGACTGATGGGGATGAGAACCAGCGATGCCCCGGCCAGTACCAAGAGCGAGGTAGAGAAACCTCCTCCCAGGGTGTAACTGAAGGCCAAGAGCCATAGGGAACCCAGCACAGGGATTGAGGGATATGTTAATCCCACTGACCTCAGGGCCTGATAGGGCTTTGTGTCCGGGGAGTAGCTCAGCATGAGGAGCCCTGCAAGGCCCATGGAGGAGAGGAACACGGAGATCAATCCTGTACTGGAGTGAAGTTCAGAGATAAGGGTGTCCGGTATTACTGAGAGGTTTCCTCCACTCAACGAGACCAGGAGGGAAATGAACTGATTTCCCAGGAAGAGATAGGAGATCAGGGGTAATACGACGATTATGTAAAGGAGGAAGGAGAAAACGAAGGTCTTCCATCTACCCCTGTGTGTGAAGAGAACTATTGACGCGATGAGGAGGATAAGTGCGGTAAGGAAAGAGAGTGCGTACCCCGTAACCGTTCCCAGCTCTCCGCCCTGTTTCTCAAGGTTAAGCGCTATCAGGGTCAACCCGAGCCAGAGCGAGGTGGCTAGGCCGTACGCCTTCATGCTGTGTTTGAGAACAGATGCCAGAGAGATGAAGAGGATAAATAACAAGGGTAACCCAGCCGTCAAAAGCGGGGTTATCCCATTCAGATTCACTCCTGCGCCTCTATAAAAATAGAGAAAGGCAATGGCCAATGCCTCCAAGGACCCAGCAATCTTTAAGGCGGATGACCATTTTGCCAGCAAGCCATAACTAAATTTCATCCTTGGAATCTAGAATTTTCAGAGGTAATAAAGGTTGAGAGTATAACCATACGTGACGCGTCTCTCATGTAGACAGCTGAAACTCGTGATAGGTATCAAAATCCTGGCCATTTCATGACAGGAGCTTGAGAGTACTGTGCCTAGTTTACTGTTTGATACCAAAGGAATACTAGGATGAGAGTTCAGGATCATCTACAAAATTCGACGAGGCCTGCTGAATGGTGGATAACTGGGTTAAGATAACTGGGGAACAAAAGCTTTAAATGAACGTGGGGTCGATTTTAAGACAACAAGGATAGAGGGCCCGTAGCTTAGCCAGGTTAGAGCGCCCGGCTGATAACTTCTGTCAGAGACCGGGAGGTCGAGGGTTCAAATCCCTCCGGGCCCACTTTCTTCTAGGGTTTGTACATTTTCCTTAAAGTATCAAGGAGGCTCGTTGCTATCAGGATAGCTTCCCTGGCTTCTTCCGTCACAGACCTATCGTCGTAATCCGCTTTCTCCCTGAGCGTGTAAAGGTGCAGGAAATCCTCAGCCTCAGAACTGAATCCCATATGCTTCAGTACATTTGCGAGTTTGTCATCACAGCGTGGAACCTCAACCTTCATTTTCTCAAGGATGGACTCCAGTTCCCTCCTCACAGAGAAGTACAGCGCTGATACCGCCTTGTTCAGGTTTTGTATTTGAATATCCTTTCTAGCTTCATTTAGCAGTACTTCCGATTTCTTCGAATTCATGAATTAAGTCCTCCTCCCCTTCCTCAACGAGGTAGTAACTAATTGTGCAGTTGTATCTATCGTTGACTAGGAGAGCAGACCTGGCCACGAGTCTCCTCACCTGTTCGTCGATTTTCTTCACCACAACCAGCACGTTGCTGTCCCGATGGTATCTGTTTCCCAGGAAAATGAGCCTTGTCGTGTTGTCCTTGACTCTTTTGCTGAATTCCCTGAAGGCCTCTTGGCAATCACTGATCGCGATCTCCTCCCTGTTCTTGAACAGGTTTATGGTCTCCGTATCCTTCTCCTCTGTGAGGTAGTAACTAATTGTGCAGTTGTATCTATCGTTGACTAGGAGAGCAGACCTGGCCACGAGTCTCCTCACCTGTTCATCGATTTTCTTCACCACGACCAGCACGTTGCTGTCCCTAATCCAAGAATCCTCATCCAGTCCTAAGATCATGACAAGGTTAGGTCCAAGCGATTCTATTAGCAGGGTTGAGAACTCGTGAAGGGCCAGATTCCACTCGTTATTGAGAAGCCTGTACACTGATTAATAATGGAACAAAGGGATAAAAAACAAGAGGTAGATCTATCCCTTTCAGGCTTTCCTCATACTTTGAAAGGACATATCAAGGAGAGGAAAATTAACACGAAAGTATATCGGTGTACGAGACTTTTCCTATTCGAGGTAACCGTTCGGTGATGATTCCATGATTAGCCTCATGTCATGGTAGATAGAACCACCGCTGAGCCCAGCTTCCAAGAAATCACACAGACGAAAGCAGTCCATTCTATTTTCTTTCCACCTTACACGGTTCAACGTAACCGGCGAGCCAGAGGGAAAAGGCCTTTTTTAGACTCAGTATCACGTAATCTCCCTGCCTCAGTTCAATCCCATCCATCTTCATGCCACTCTTCACCTCACACAGAACCTTGCCATCTCTGTTTACATACGCACCGGTGAGATAGTTAACGTAGAAACTCCTCATTTTATCCACCACCTCATTTTGCCATGAGTCGAAGCTGTCCCTAATCTCCCTGTTTTCAACCACCTTGATGAGCCTCATCTCGAACAGGGACTCCGCTATCTCGGAATAGATCTTCAGCTCGGCCTCATGTATCTTGTCCCTGTACTTATATCTCAACCTCTTGAAGGTGGAGATTATCTGCTCCACGTCAGTTCCCGGTATACTCTGCGGATCCTCCCCCTTCAACTCCTTTGACAGAAACTCATCTAACGTAATAGGTCACCTCACCCAGGCCCTTGAGATAGGCGAAAACCGCATATCCGGCCTCCATGGATATGGGCTCTCCCTTATTCAGATGAAATTGCCTGTCAACGAGGAGGAAGTCCCCCGTAATGAAGGGAAGCAACACGGCCTTCCCTGAGAAGGGAGAAAGGGATATATCGTAAAGGAACTCATTCATCTCCTTGACCATGAGGGAACTCTTCCCGTGAATTGAGCCGGGAATCCTCACCAGCCTGTGAACGTCCACCGTGACCTGTTCATCCACCTCAACCCCGCCCTCCTGCCTTCCTGCCCATCCGGGGTCTCCCTCAACCCCCCTGAAGGGAACCTGGTCTCTCATCACATATCTTACGATCTCCTTCCTGTCCTCCGAATCCATGAGCGCGCAATCCCCACTGCACTCCACCAGTACGTGAAACCCCCTGTTCCCTGAGAAGAAGATCCTGGGTTTCATATCAAAATCCTCCTTCAATATCCTGGAAAGGAGCACGGCCTGATCCCACGTCCTCTTAAGGCACTCCACCGAGATCTCCATGTACTCCCTAGCCTCCACATCGTGATCGGGACACCTCTCGCCCATGACCTCCCTCCCGCACACGGGGCAGAAGGTCATCCTTCTGGGCTCGCACAGGTGATCAGCGTCCAGATCAAACTGGAGATCCGATCCCATCCATCCCTTCTCCTCCATATCCCTGGCTGAGGGTCTCTGGTACTTGGCGGAGGAGTAAAACACGTGACCTGGAACCTCCCTCAATAGCATTTCCCTCAGTTCCTGAGCCGTCCCGAAGGAGAGATGCCTGACGTAACTGCCCCCCGAGAGGGGTTGAAAGGCGAATTCCCTCAACTCCATATCGAAGGGGAGGTACAACTCGGCCCTCTCGTAGTATCCCCTTATCAGGGACTTGACTATCCTATTCTGCCCTAGGGGCAATATAGAAGTCACCGTAACCCTCCTGAGGTAACTCGAACCTCAACTTTATGGGCAACTGGGAACCGAACATGAGCTCCACTATGTCGGAGGAGTTCCTCATCTTTGCGGTCTTAACCAGGTAATCCACCCCGTAAGTTCCCTTCGCATCTGCCCCCGTTGCCTCAAGCAGGGTTCCGGTCTCCTCCGACAGTTCCACCCTGGAACTTCCCACGTCTCCCTCAACCGAGATCACCAGCTTTCCTCCCTCCGCCGACAGGGTCAGGGCATCCCCCAGGTCTCCCAGTATTTGCATTACATTGGCGAAGGTTGAGGTGAGCATCTTGGCCTTGAACGAGAACTCCAGCTTGATTGTTGGCAGGTTCGGCTCCTCACCCGTGAGAATTGGGAGATAGAAGGTCCTCTCAAAGTCCCCATCTAAGGTTATCATGAGCTTATCCTCGCTTGACTGGAAGGTGAGGCTATCGTTCTTCTTAACGTTCTTGAGAGAGGAAATTATCTCCTCTAGCTTCACAGTGACGATCTCCTTCTCTCCGCTCTCGAACTCGTGGAAGTAGGCCTGGGGCACGAAGATGTCTATGAGCGCTACCCTAGCTGGATCTACACCGCTGAGCCTAACCCCTTCCTTGGTTCCAATTAACGCGATCTCAGGCATGAACTCGCCTATGGTCCTGAAGATGGTTGCGATGGAATTAGCGTCAATAACCTTGAATTTCATGGATGAATCATTTAGGATTCAGGTTAAAAAAGAAGAGGTCCCTATCACAGCCTGCTGTTGTTCTCCTCCGTGGCGTAATCCTCTCCCCCTGCCAGAACCCTCTGCAATTCAGCATACAGCTCGTCAAATCCCTGCCTGCTGGGAGCGGACACAGGTATAGGGGGTACCTCAAGGCTCTCCACGAGGGTTCTGACCAGTTCAAAGGAGTAGTCATCTATAACTCCCAGGCTATCCAAGATACCCTCGCCCTGACCCCACTCCATCAGGTTGCTCAGTTCCTGTTTGGAGATCAGGTCGATCTTGGAGAGGACATTCAGCTGCGGAATTCCCAGCCTGAACCTAACCGAGCTGGAAAGGAGGAGAAGAGACACGTAACTTCTGGCGTCTCTGGCCAGAAAGGAATCTAGGAGGAATACGTTCACGCTCTTGTTATCCCCCACCAGAAGGGAGGAGAACGTTCTCCCGGTATCCCTGTACGCAAAGAGCTCAACCTGACCTGGAGTATCCACGAGGACGTAGTTGGCCTCTATGTTGCCCATATCGCTCTTAATCTCGGTCGCCTTAGTGAGGAGGAGATCAATGGAGACTATGAGAGAGGAATTGGGACCCAGCCCATATCTCTCCATTACCTCCATCGCGTCCACGTACTCCCTCACGTCAAAATCAGGAGTGTAGGGCAATCTCTCCACAGCTGGATCCATGTTGACCACTGCGACGTCCATCTCCTGGTCCAAGAGGTATTCTTGGAATTCCTTCACAATGGTCGTCTTTCCTGAGCCAGCAGTTCCTGTGAAGAACACGTAATACATGGGCTTACGTCGTCGCTTAACCTTTAAAACTTCACCCTTACATTCAATACAATGATCATTGTAGGAGGTACTGCGACCAACGGAATTGACGAGAGGCTGTCCAAGTTACTGGGAGCCAGGCTGGTCAAGGTTGAACACAAGGTTTTCCCTGATGGAGAGTCCTACGTCAGGATCCCCTCCTCGCTTTCCGGTGAGGACGTGGTCCTGGTGCAGACAACCCAGCCGCCCCAGGACAAGAACCTCATGGAGCTCTTCCTGATGGTGGAGGCCCTGAGGGATATAGGCGCGTCAAGGATAACTGCAGTAGTTCCCTACATTGCCTACTCGAGGCAGGACAGAAGATTCCTGGATGGGGAGGCAATCAGCATAAAGACAGTGCTCAACCTGCTTCGTTCCCTCGGAGTGTCAACGTTGGTCACAGTGGAGCCCCATCATCAGGAATCTCTCGCCTATTTCGAGGGAGAGGTGAAGGTTGTGGATCCCATCCCCTCCCTGGCCAGGGAAGTGAAGAAGTTCGTTAAAAATCCCTTCGTGCTGGGGCCTGACAGGGGGGCCATGGGAAGGGCCGAAAGGCTGGCCAGGGAACTGGGGTGCAGGTTCTCGTTCCTGGAAAAGGAGAGGGATAGACACACGGGGGAGATCAGAGTTAGATCCAGTAACCTGGGCTCCCTCAAGGGTTACGACGTGGTGCTTGTGGATGACATAATCAGCACCGGTGGCACGATGGTTGAGGCCAGCAAGATAGCGCAGTCTCTGGGGGCAGAGAGCGTGAGCGCAGTGGGCGTTCATCTCCTCCTGGTGAATGGGGCATACGCCAGGCTAAAGGAAGCCGGGATCAGAGAAATTATGGGGGTTAACACGGTAGTTCCAAGTGAAAGGGTTAGCCTGGTGGACATATCCGATCAAATCGCCGTGAGGTTATGAAATACGCTAAGCTCAGCAACGACGAAGTCTTCGCCTCCATGGCCGAACTCAGGGCACTTGTTGGAGATGAGGTCCACTTCCTTACGGGAGTTGGACTCTACGAGGGCGACACGAAGGGAGTTGCGAGGCGTTCATCCACAATAAAGGTCGTGGGAGAGGTACTGGTAATATCCCACGATCCCCGGGAGATAAACGAAAGGCTGAGGGGAAATTGCTTCTCAGTCTATCCTGACGTCATACTGGGAAGGGAGAAGGAGAGGTTTCGCGTCCTTTACCTGGAGTCCATCCAGGGCGTTAAGACCTCCAGGTCATGTCAAAAACTTGACCTCGTCTTCACGGATGGTGTACTCCTGGCAGGAATCAGGGAGGAGGAGAGGGACAGCAAAAGCTTGATTGAGCACTCGAGGAAGCCCTTCTCCCAGTCAGGAACCATGGACCCCTACACCTCCAGGCTCATGGTGAACTTAGCCAGGCCCAGGAGGGTTCTGGATCCCTTCACGGGACTTGGTTCGATACTCATTGAGGCTGAATGGCTGGGATACAGGGCAGTGGGACTCGACGTGGACCTGAAGATGTTGAGCAAGGCTAAGGTTAACCTGGAGTATTTCGGTTACTCCTGTGACCTGATCCAGGGATCGGCCACAGCCCTTCCCTATTCGGGAAGGTTCTCCGTGGTTACTGATCCTCCATACGGCAGGTCCAGTAACGCGAAGGGGATGAAACTGGTGGAACTGTATCAGGGTTTCCTCTCGGAGGTTGCTGAACTGCTGGAGGGAAGACTGGTCTTCGCCACCGATTCCAATGTAGACTGGAGAGATGTCATAAGGTCTGCCGGGCTTAGACCCATGTACACTCACTTCCTTTATCAGCACAAGAGCCTGTCCAGGGCCATATACGTGGTGGAGAAGTAGGACCGGGCCTTCTCCTCAACCTTTTTACCCGTTAGGTCTTCATGTTCGTGGAGCTTAAGGGTATGATGAGGGTTTACTTTATCGGGACAGGTGGGGGAGCGCCATCCAAGAGAGGTCTTCCCGCTTACCTGGTGAGGAGGGATGGTTTCTCCGTACTCATGGACTGCGGTGAGGGGACGCAGATTACCATGATAAGGAACTCCCTGAATATAATGAACGTGAACGTGATCGCCATAACCCACCTGCACGCTGACCACGTGCTGGGTTTACCCTCACTCATCCAGACCATGGGTATGTATGACAGGAGGGAGAAACTGTATATCCTGGGACCTGAGGGACTCAAGGACCTCCTCAATGAAACCTTTGAGAGGACATACTTCGCGCCCAGTTTCCCCATAGAGTTCGTCTCCAGTTACGAGAGTCCAAGTATTACAGTGAGACCATTTAAGACCTGTCACGTGGTTCCCTCCCAGGGTTACCTGGTGGAGGAGAAGGACACTGCAAACCTTGACGCAGAGAGGTTGAGAAGGGAGGGTGTAAACGACTGGAGGGTGATGAGGGCGCTTAAAGAGGGGAAGGAGGTTGCGTGGGAGGGCAGAGTTCTAAAGCCTGAGGACTATCTAGTCGTGAAGAGAGGGATCAGGATAGGCTACACGGGTGATACCAGGCCCTGCGAAAGCGTGATCAACTCAGTCAAGGGAGTGGACCTTCTCCTTCACGATTCCACCTTTGAGCATGGAGTTGATGCCTCGGAATATGGGCACTCAACCTCGACCCAAGCTGCCACTGTGGCCAGGGAAGCAGGGGTGAAGAGACTGGCCCTCATTCACATAAGTTCCAGGTATAGAGACACCTCAGAGATGCTGAAGCAGGCCAGGAGGATTTTCCCCATGTCCTTTATCCCGGACGATCTCTCCTTCCTCAGTCTTCGGGCATAGGATTGTCCCAGAGAGGCCTTCCCCTTGAGGTCCTAGGAGCCAGCCAGTCCACTACTGCCTCCAAATCCCTGTGAAACACGGTATAGGTTATGGGGCCCAGGGGTGACTCACTCTCGCTGTCCACAAAGGTGATCTTTCCAACGTATGCTGCCTGCTTGTGAATCATGAACTGCAACCTGTCACCCTCCACTCCCCTCCTCAGGTATTTACGGGCAGCGTCCAGTATCCTCTCCTCCCTCAGAGCCCTGTGAAACTTTGATAAACTTGACAAGGTATCCGACTCGGCAACAAACAGTCTGTATTTCCCTTCCTCAACCCTGCTGGTCTTGAAGGAGAAGAAGTTCGCCACAGCCACCTTAACCTTATCCTCATCCTCCGATGGTCTGATCTCCGCAGTGACCACTATCCTGGTCAAGATATCTTCCCCAGAGCTTCCAGTGCTCTCCTCCTGAATTCCTCTTCCGTGGAATCGTTCACTATCATCACATCCGCCAACGCTATAACTCCACCGACACCTAACGCTATCTCCTCCAGGTCTCTTCTCCTCAAGTCCTCTTCCCTCAAGGAGTCGTCAGCTCTCATCCTCCTCTTTAACCTTTCATACCTGAGCGCAGGCGGGGAGTGAACCGCCACGATCACGGGGTTTCCAAGCCTGGTGAACTCCTCAACCTCGGCCAGATTCCTCACACCGTCAAACACAACCTTTTCCTCCCTTCCCTTCAGCTCCTCTATACTTAACCTAGCAACTATCCCCTCTCCATAAATCTCCCTTAACCTCTTCGCGTACTCCATGAGCCTCTCCCCGTGTCTCGCCTCCTTCTCGAACCTCTTCCTCACAGAGTCCCCCATCACTATCACCGCGTAACCCTTTTCCTTGAGTATGGAGGAAAGGAGGGACTTTCCAGAACCGGGCATGCCTGTGATTAGAAGGACTTTAATTGGAGACCACCTTTCCTTAGGATTGAGGGGTTAAAAAACGTGAGGCTATTTATAGGGATTCCCGTTTACGATGAGCCCTGGCTGAGGGAAGCTCTTGGTATGGTGGAGAGGACAGGGGCAGACGTTAAGCTGGTTGAACCTCAAAACGTTCACATTACCTTGGCATTCCTGGGAGAGGTGGGAGAGGACAGGGTCGACCTGGTGAAGGAGAGTCTGGATGAGGTTAAGTTCACCGCCTTTAGGGTTGCGTTCAGGGGATTGGGAGCCTTTCCAAGCGTGTCCAGACCCAGAGTGGTATGGGTGGGGATAACCGAGGGATTCAATGAGCTCAAAAGGATCAGGACGTCACTGATGAAGTCTCTGACTTCTAGGAGAATTAGGGTGGAGGAGGAACAGTTCGTTCCCCACCTAACCCTGGGAAGAGTGAAGGGACCCAGAGGAGTACTGGAGCTAGCCAAGCTCGTGGAGGAGATGTCCGACAGACAGTTCGGTGAACAGGAAGTCAAGGAGATAGTTCTGTTCAAGAGTACCTTAACCCCCAGGGGACCTATTTACGAACCTCTTCATAAAAACACGGCTTGACGGGATCGATCTTGGAGATACTGGAGAAAGTCCTAAGGAGGGTGAAGCCGGGACCAGAGGACGCCAATCAAATTCAGAATGCAGTTAACCTGGTGCTGTCGAGACTCAAGGATCTGGACGCTGAGGTTCACGGTTCCTTCAGAAAGGGGACGTGGTTAAAGGGAGACACCGACGTGGATCTCTTCGTGTTCTACCCCAAGAGCGTCGGGAAGGAGTATCTAGCTAAGGAAGCTTTGAGGGAAATCCTAGAGAGGCTTCAAGGGCTGAGAACCAGACTGGCCTACGCTGAGCATCCTTACGTCATTGTGGAAGTGGATGGGGTAGAGGTGGACGTGGTTCCTGCCCTTCGAGTGGAGAGCGGTGATCAGGCCATCACTGCAGTGGACAGAACTCCCTTTCACACCAGGTACGTGACCAGCAGACTGAGCGAGGAGGGAAGGGACCAGGTGAGGCTCTTGAAGAGGTTCCTCAAGGGGATCGGGGTTTATGGGGCTGAAATCAAAGTTATGGGCTTCTCGGGATATGTTGCCGAGCTACTTGTCATATATTACGGTTCTTTCCTAGACGTAATGAGGGGTGCCTCCGCGTGGAAGCCTGGCACCGAGATAGTGCTGGAAAAGGAGACCAGGAAGTTTGATTCACCCTTGATTATCCCGGACCCCGTTGATCCCAAGAGGAACGCCGCTGCCGCAGTGTCCCTGAGAAGTTTAGCCACGATGACCATAGCCTCCAGAGCCTTCCTCCATGCTCCCTCGCTGGACTTCTTCTATCCGCCCCCTCCAGGGGATCAGCAGGTTCTAGGGGAGGTTCTGGTCACGGAGCTCCAGCTCACGGAGCCCTACGTTGATGACGTCCTCTGGGGACAGATAAGAAAGAGCGTGGAGAAGATGAAGAGCGCCCTCACCAGCGCGGGTTTCAGGGTCGTGGATGTGGGGTGGTGTCAGGATGAAAAGGTCAGGCTCATGGTACAGTTGGAGTCCACGAGCATAGGCGACTACTACCTGGGACAGGGACCTCCCTTTTACCTGGAGAGTTCCGCCGAGTTTCTCCTTTCCAACAGGCACGTCTGGGTGGGAGATGATGGTAGACTCTACGCCCTGAGGAAGAGGAAGGAGATTGATCCCGAGAGGATAATTCTCAACTCCATATCTCTCAAGTATAAGTACTCGGTAAGACAGTATAGACTCACGGAGGCCAGTGACGATTGCACGAGAGCTTTCTTAAGGAAAAGGCCACTCTGGTTGAAATAGGTAAGTTTGTGTTTCCTTCCTATTCCCCCGAGATTGAGGAAGAACTGGTCTCCTCAGGAATAACAAGGGCCTACTCCTTCGGGGGAACGACCCTGGGGAGATACAGGGTTCTGGGCAAGGGAAAGACCGGAGTCGTGGTTCTCACCGAGGATGGCCTAGCCCTGAAGATCAGGAGGACTGATTCCCCGAAGGAGAGCCTGGAACTTGAGGCGAGACTGCAGATGAGGGCAGAGAAATCAGCTCCCAGGGTGGTGAAGTTCGGAAGGAACTTCATCCTCATGGAGTACGTCCGCGGGAGACATCTGGATTATGTGGAGAGCAGGGATGTCATGGTTGACCTTCTGATGAGGGCCTGGTACCTGGAGAGGGTCAACCTGGAACATAGGGAACTGGTTCATCCCTGGAAAAACGTGATCGTAACGGAGAGCAGAACCTACATCCTTGACTACGACTCGGTCTCCGTTAAGGAGAGAGCGTTCAACGTGAACAAGATCCTGAACGCCTTCGGACTCCATGAACTTGCGAGGGCGTACAAGAAGGGTGAAATTGAACTGGATGAGGTCCTCAAAAGGATCTAGATCTCTTCTCTCTCAGTTTGATCTGAACGTCGTCCACCGATGGAGAGCCCAGCCTTTTCCCACACTTGGGGCATTTCCCTCCATAAATTGAGCTTATCTCAGACGGAGTTCTCACCCCGTAAAAGTCTTGTCCTACCTTTTCGAAACTATAAAGAACATGATTGCACCCCCTGCACTTGTAAACTACTGCCAAAATTTTCCACCTATCCCTCTCTATATTTGTTAATGTTCTTAAAGTATGGGCACGTGATACCGGGGGGAAAGTTCCTTATTTCAATCTATCATTACCGTAGAATACACAGAGAGAGTCGATTGAAAGTTTTGGGTATTACTAGGAGATTGATTTATAAGCGTGGCAAGTCGCAGATAAGTTGGGGGCCGTAGTCTAGCTTGGCTAGGATGCCAGCCTGGGGATAACTCCCTAACCACCAGAGCGCTGGTGGTCCCGGGTTCAAATCCCGGCGGCCCCACCTTCAGACTTATTCTCCCATACTCAGGTGAGGATTTTAGACTTTCTCCGCGTTACGTTTAGGTAGCGATGGGCGTTGTACTTTCTCGACTTAGGGAAGAGTCGCCTGCATTTCACACTGAAGGGAAAAGGGTTTCAAAGTTTTGGGATATAAAACTGTGAGTGATCCCAGACTTGAAGAATATCAAAGTGAGACACGTGCACATCTAGATAATGTAATCACCTCAACCTCAACCCTAGAATCTTTATAACCACGAGCAGAACCAGCCCGGCCAGGATCATCACGGCGGAGGCCGAGATGGCCACCTGTGGCCCGTAGTAGCCATAGTAGTTATAGATCTGTATTGAGGCCGGCGAGACTCCGTTGAAGGGCTGACCCAGAACATAATAGGCAATGATGGCTATGGAGCCAAACTCGCTTAACGCTCTAGACATACTGGTCAGCGCAGATAGTACAACTCCCCTGAGAGACTCGGGCAGAACCACGTATGCGAAGGTTCTGAGAGGCCCTGCCCCCAGGCTCATGGCGTAGTTTTCGTAGGATCTGGGCAGGGCGTCAAAGTAGGATCTCATTCCCCTGACGTAGATGGGCGCCGAGACTATGACGAGAGCAGCCACCAATCCCTGAAAGGTATCAAAGAAGTTTATCCCAAGGGTCTGGAGGAACCTGCCCACAGGAGAGTAACTGGCGTCCAGAAACACGAGGGCAACTCCCACTATGGGATGGGGAATTGAAGCTGGGACATCAGCCAGCGTGTCCACCACCGGATCCCTCCCTCTGGACAGATAGTATGCCAGTGGAGTGAAGACAATCACGTCTATGACCGCGGCTGTAATGGAGGAGAGCAAGGAGAGTTCCACTCCCTCCAGGAAGGAGGAAGAGAACGCCTGGGGGGATCTGATCGCGAATCCCTCCACCAGGATATAGAGGACTGGAACCGAAAGAAGAAGTGCAGAAAAAATTGAAATTACCTTTATCCAGTTCAAAGCGTACCTCCTTCAACCAGTTTACCCTGAGAGAGTAAAGAGGCTATCTGGGGAGGAACGGCTGTGGAGTTGAAGAGGATGGCCGGTGATAGGGGGAGCAACCCGAACTTGCTCAGGGACTGGGAATTCTCTATTAGGTACGTGACGAACTGAAGAGCCTCCTCCTGATTATTGGCGTTCTTGGGAACCGTTATGAAGAGGTAAATTGGAGAGCCGTGAACTGGACCGGTGGACAGGTTGTACTCGAACTTGGAGTATAGACTTGAGTAGCTCGGATCTCCCTGGTTAATCTGGTTGGGCAGTTGTATATACTCCAGTCCCTTGGCTATCGCGGCAGACTTGTAAATGAAGAGGAAGTTTATCTGTCCTGCCTCCAGGGGTGACACAAGCTCCGCAGCGTTGGATGCCGTCACGTTACCCTTGTTGCTCAACATCTCGTTATAGAACAGGAAGGTGTTGTTGGCGTACTCGTATCCAGCTAACTCCAGGGTTATCCAGGCCCTGAAGCCCGCAGGGTCCGTGTTGGGGTCGGATATGCCAACCTTAACCTTACCGCTGCTCAAAACCTGGAAGAAGTCGTACCACGCCGAGGTATTCCCCGCCTCAGCCTCCTTGGCATAGTTAAGTGCCTGCTGTGCATATGGGTTATTGATACTGGTGTTGGTGTAGGCTATGGTTAACTGATCTGCAACGAAGGCTATGGCCCACCCAGACGAGTAATTTCCTAGATATAAGGGCGATGCCGCGGACAGGGCCACTGGAAGGAAGACGCTAACCTGTGCGTTGGGTCCCTCAGAGGCTATCTCCCTGGCGAGGCCGAAGGATCCTCCTCCCTTGGGAGTGGGCACAGTTATTCCGGTAGCGTTCTGGAAGGAAGAGCCCAGGAACTGGGCTTCCGCTGTGTACGCGTCAGCCACCCATATGTAGAGGGGAGTCTTGGTGGACGTTGTGGTGGTACTCGTGGTACTCGTATTGGTGGTTGGGGTAGTCACGTGCTTGGGCATCCCAATCTCCACATAGGCTAAAACACCGACTACAATTATTACCAAAACTACTATACCAATAACTAAACCCTTGTTCAAGGCTATCGAGACAAGTAAGATATTGCTATATATAAATATTTTCCAACTTACATATTAAGATTAAATGGTTAAAACCTAGTAAATCCCATGCTCTACGATGCCCACTGTCACTGCTCCGAGCTGGAGAAGGAATATGACGTGATTGTGGCGGCTGTGTCCATGGACCTCAACACCTCCTTGAAAACGCTGAACATGAGGGGAAGGATTCTGAGAGGGGTTGGCATTCATCCCTGGAACGCTGGCAACGGTGAGCTGGAAAGGGTGAAGGAACTAGTGGATAGGGCAGACTTCGTGGGGGAGGTAGGACTGGATTACAGGCTGTCCAAAGCGAGTAAGGAGGTTCAGATCAAGTACTTTGAGGAATTTCTAGTCCCCGACAAGACAGTGAACATACACGCCCTGGATGCCTGGGAGGATGCCTTCAATCTCGCCCTAAAACATGGGGTGAGGAGGGCGATATTTCACTGGTACACCGGTCCCCATGACCTGCTCAAGGACATTGAGGGAGCAGGCTATTTCATAACCATCAATCCGTCGGTGACCTTTCAGGAGAAGCATCAGCGAATAGTGGACGTTGCTCCCGTGGAAATTATCCTCACTGAAAGCGATGGAGGTTACGTGTACAGGGGCAAGCTTCTCGAACCCACCATGGTGAGAGATGCGTTACTGTTCATTTCCAGGAGAAAGGGGATGGATGAGGAGGAGGTTGAGAGGGTGGTGGAGAGAAATTTCAACAGAGCATTTGGAACAAGTTCTAATATCCTCTCCCGAGAGTGAATCCCATGCTTGCGCTAGTTACTGGAGCCTCCAAGGGAATAGGTAAGGCCACGGTAGAACTCCTCATGAGGGAAGGATATAGGGTTGTGGCCACGTCCAGAACGGAACCCGAGGTTGGCGATTACAGATTCAGACTGGACGTATCAAACAGGGGAGAGGTTGAGTCACTCATCTCGAAGGTGAGAAATGAAATAGGGGAAATAGATGCGGTGGTGAATAACGCAGGCTTTGGTATTTACGGATCCTTTCTGGAGACATCGCTGGAGGAAGAGGAGTACATGGTGAAGACGAATTTCCTTGGACCAATCTACGTCACCAAGAGCGTCTACCCCATCATGGTAAAGAGGAGATCTGGTTCCATCGTGAACGTGGTATCGGAGGCAGCATACGTTAACTCCCCGGTTCTCCTGGTGTACTCCGCAACAAAGGCTGGGCTGGCAAGTTTCACTAACGGTCTGTGGGTTGAAGCAAGAAAGTACGGGGTGAAGGTATCTGGGGTCTACCCGGGCCCCGTAAAGACCAACTTCTCATCTCACCCATCCTTCAAGGGGCGCGAGATAACCCCCAAGTATGCCGTAGAGCCTGAGAAGGTGGCCAGGGCGATACTGAAGGGGATAAGGACAGGGAAAAGGGAGATCTACGTTCCCTCAAAGCTCAGGTTAGACCCCTACTTCCTCAAGCTAGCCAACGTAATGCAGGAATTAACCTACAGGCTGGTGGACAGGTTCGCCGTTTAGTTACCTCATCCATGGCAAATGTTCTTGCCCAGCCCAAGGACTTTCTTTCGGGGCTACCTCATACTGCGTATTTAAGGAGCCTTAAACGTGAAATACACAACAAACCAGCTAGGCCCAATTCTTTTACCTTCTCACGTCTAGGACACTTTGACCTAACAGTGGAACTTAACCATACGGATCCCCGTTATCAGGGCCCGTCAGACACTTTCACTTAATCTAGATAGTAACGCAAATTTCTCCACTGCTTCGTAAAGTTTAAAGTTTTAACTGGTGATACACCAGTTACTGGTGTAACTACAGTTGATATTTGATCTTCATCCCAAGGAGAAACTTGAGGAGCTTGCGGGGAGGGAAAAGGATGTGGAGTACATGCTTTCCCAGCTACTTTACGGGAATTGGGTAATTTTGAGTGGACAGAGAGAGATTGGAAAAACCTCCACCATGAAAGTCGTAATAAACGAAATGCGGAGGAGAAGGAAAATACCTGGGATATACCTCAATCTTAGGGGGATCACGAGCCTGAACTCGCTTCTTTCCCGTCTCCTGACGGAAATAAATAGGGACAAGATTGAATGGAATTTTCGCGTGAACGTGAACCTGGTCATAACGTCCGCCGGAATCGAGGTGAGAAGGGGAAGCAAGGTTGTGAATAGCCTTGTGGAGTTGCTAAACTCTGCCGGGGAAATGGTAATTGGCTTAGACGAGGTTCAGGAGCTGTATCCCGTGTCCAGACAGTTCCTTGAGGTGCTGGGTAACGTTTTCTCCAGTAATCCGAGGGTGCACTTTCTATTTTCTGGATCTTACGTAGGTGTTGTGGAGACGTTACTGAATCCTCCCTCCAACTCCCCTCTTCACGGCAGACCTCCAGTGGAAATTAGGCTGAAACCCTTCACTAGGGAAGAATCAAGGAGTTTTCTAGAAAGGGGAATGAAGGAGGCAGGAGTGAACTTTGACCGGTTTGAGGTGATAGACGTGCTGGATGGAGTGGTGGGCTGGCTTACGCTTTTTGGAAATTTTTTCGCTTTGCGAAGACTGGACTACTACACCTCCTTGAGAGGAACTTTGGAAGAAGCTAAGAAAATCATGAGGGACGAGTTCAATCACTTTCTGTCAAGGAAGGGAAACAGGAAGCTGTACTGCGAGATCATGAACGTACTGAAGGTGGTGAGCAGGTGGAAGGAGATAAAGAGGGGCGTTGAAATAGCGTTGGGGAGAATAGACGATAAGGAGTTTTCCAGTGCCCTGCAGAACTTGGTGAAGTATAACTTCGTGGTTAAATCCTCGGAGGAGTATAGGATAGAGGATCCCGTGTTAAGGGAAGTGGAATTCAGGTGTTAGCTCTGGTGGTGTCGATCCACCTTCACCGGGTTCTCCAGCTTTCCTATCTTCTCCACTTCCACGACCAAGTTGGCCTCCAAGGCCTGAAACTTGTATTCGGAAGCCTCCTCTGCCCCCCTATAACCAATGGTGCCGGTGGAGATAAGACTGAGCCTGGGGACCGTGAGAACCTTGGACACCTCCACCAGAAGGTCTTCCACACCGTAAATGAGCTCGTCGCTTTTACCTTCCTGCACCACCACGTCGCCGTAAATGCTTCTCATGGTCAATCCGGTGATGTCACCTAACTCGTCAGCTGTAACTATCCACGGTCCCATGGGGGCGAAGGTATCCCTGTTCTTGTTCCTGAAGTGAGATCCTCTCACCGCCATTTTTTTCACCTTTCCATCCATGGGATCCCTCCTGTACGCATAGTACATGTCCTCCTTCATTTCCCCTGGTGCGGTAACGTCGTTGAACACCGTGTAGCCCAGGATGGCGTTTCTCGCTTCCTCTCTGCTGGCCATCTTCAGGGGCTTGCTCACGATGACCCCTATCTCAACCTCAGGCCTCACGCCAGATTGGGGGGCAAGTATCACGTCTCCAGGACCTATAACCAGCTGTGGGAGTTTCAGGAAAAACTTGGGAGATCCCAGCATTTCCCTAGCTTCCCTCTTATCCTCCACTCCCAGCATCCTGGGGGAATTAACCAGGGTGCAGAATATGGCTGATGGGATTAAGGGGGCAGTTAACTTAACCTGATCGATCTTTACCTCTTCCCCTGTTTCCCTTCCCCCCAGACCCTGCGTCATCACGATGGAGTCTCCCTTCAGGTAGCCTGTCCCTGTCTCCCCTCTCCAGATGAATGAAACTAACTTCATCTCAACCACTAAGGCTGTGTAAAAAATTATGCTTTGGGGTTTGGCATCTGATCCATTATGTCCCTAACCATCTTCACGAACTCGTGTTTTCTATCCCTGTAAACCTCGGTGTACATCTGGGCCCACCTGATCGTGGGATCGCCTCTGCTGAACCTGTCGTACTGTTCGTACCTCATCCCTGTCTCGGAACCTATGGTATCCCAGAGAATGTTGAATAGCTTCACCCTCTCCAGGGCTGGCAGACCCTTGGAGGCCAGATACTTGTCCAGAAGAGCCCTCTCCTCTGGATTCTCAAAGTCCCTTATCCCTGCGGGAACAGGGATGGAGGATCCTGCACTTATGGACCTCAGGATCTCATTTATCCTGGGTAGGGCCTTCATTCCCATGGAGCTTATGGCTATGGCTATCTGTGGATTAGGTCTATACACACCAGGCAACTGCTCACCAAGCTCCTCCGACGCAACCATTCCAGCCTCGTACATCGCCAGGTAAATCAGGATCTCGCCCAGCTTCTCCTGGACATTGATGAAATTGTTGATACCCACGGCCTCAGCGATGGCTATGGCCAGACCTGCCAGGAACTTTGTCCTAGAGTAGTGCTGTATCACGAAGTGCCAGTTGAACCATCCTCTCAGGTTCACCGTGTGCCACATGAATCCCTCAATCTCCTCAGGCTTCCTGTAGAAGATAATCCTGTCCCAAGGTATCAGAACGTTGTCCAGCACCATTATGGCGTCAGGTTCCTCATATCTGGAGGTGATAGGGTACTCAAACTCTCCGAACTCCTCCTTGGGATGGAACCCCCTCCTCGAGATGAACTTTACCCCTTTGCTTTCCGTGGGAAGGGAGAAGAACACAGCGTATCTGGAGTCCGTATCCCTCTTCACGTTTGGTAAATACCACAGCCTTTCAGAGTAGGGGCCCGCAGTGGACAGGAGGGCGGCTCCTCTCACAACCAGTCCCTCCGTGGTCTCGTTGACCACGCCCACCTGTATGTAGGGGTCCTCCCATTGAGATGGAGGTCTGGATCTGTCATACATTGGCGCAACGATGGCGTGGGTATAGAAGAGGTCCTGTTTCGCTGCCTCCCTGTATATCTCTATCACGTTCTCCATCATCTTGCTTCCAAAGACTTTCCCGAAGTAGTCGTCAGCGTGGGCGTAGAACAGCATGGTCCACACGTTTAGGTAATCGGGACTTCTGCCGAAGAACCCCCTGTAGAAGTCGTAGATCTTGCTTATTCCCATCCTTAGCTGTCTCAACTCCTCCTTATTCCTTGGCCTGAAGAAGGTTATGCTGGTCTCCTCTCCTACGTCCGGGTTGTATACCCTTAGGTACTCCTTGTACTCATCCTTCCAGTGAAGGTCATAGTAGTCGGAAACTGTGCGTATGGCTGCCTTGAATGCGGGATGTTCCGTTACATCCCTCACTTTCTCCCCGTTATAGTATATCTCTCCGTGATGTCCTTCCTTCATGCTTTTTATGAAATCTACTCCCTTACGGATCAATTATTCCACCCCCGTAACTTACCCGTGATGTCCTCCACGGGAACCCATTCCTTGAGCCAGGACTCTGGTACTTCCCTCCCCCAGAAATCTGACCTATACCTTAACTGATCCCAGGTCCAGGCAATGGGCTTCCACTTATCGGGATCAAGGACGAAATAGTCCCCCGTAAAGAACTCTATCCTGTTCCTGTCCTGATCCCTCAGATAAACGTAAAACCCTTGAGTTACTCCGTGCCTCCCTGGTCCCCTCTCCAGGCTGTCCCAGAGTTGAGCAGAGGAGACCAAATCCGCAGCCCTTATGATGTCCCTCACATCGTGAACGTAGAACGTTGCGTGATGGAATCCCGGAACATTCCTGGAGCTTCTGGCAATGGCAATCTCGTGAGAATGACCAATCTTAGTCATCCATGAAACCATCTTTCTCCCCTCCTTATCCAGGAAGGTTTCGGTCTCGGTGAATCCAAAAACCTTGGTGTAGAACTCAACCTCTGCCTCAAGGTCCTTTACCATGAAGTTAATGTGATCTATTCTAACAGGGGTTACTCCCCTATACTCGTGGAATTTGAGCCTCTTATCCCCCACGTATTCCATGTCGTGATAAAGGAGAATGGGCAGACCCTGTGGATCCTCAAAGAGAAGAGCGTCCTCCACACCCTTCTCCTTCATTCTCCTATACCTTATGCCCATCTCATCAAATTTCTCCCTGGCCTGGTCCAGGACCTCCGCCTTCCTCACCCTCAGGGAGGCGTATGAGAGACCGGGGGAATCGGCTTTCCTTAAAACGAGACTGTGATGTTGCCCCTCCTCAACACCACGTAAATAGGCCTCGTCCCCGTTCCTCTCCGTTTCCACAAAGCCCAGAAGATCCCTGTAGAAAAAGAGGGCCCTCTCCAGATCTGTGACCCTGTAAACCACATGGGAGACGCGTAATATGTCAAGCATATGTGAAAAGTGGAGACAATTTTCTTAAACCCGAGATGAAAGGGGTTTCAGCAACCTCCTTCAACCACCCATCTCCATGCCTAGGAAAGATCAACGGAAATCAACTTTTCCTCACTCATGGCCAGCATGGTACTTCTCACACCTTCCCTGCTCCCTATTCCGCTAAGGCCAACCCCTCCGAAGGGAAGGGAATCCCATCTCAACCTGGTGCTATCGTTAATTATCACGGCTCCAGCCCTAATTTCCCGGCTCATTTTCAGTGCCATCTTCAGGTCCGAGGTGAAAATGGAAGCCTGAAGGCCGTACTCAGTGGAGTTTGCCAATTCCACGGCCTCCTTCCAGTCCGAGAACTTGGCTATGGGTGCCACAGGACCGAAGATCTCCCTTCTCATGACCACCATCTCCAAGTTGGCGTTCTCCACCACCGTCGGAGCGAAATAATAACCTCCAGTTACGGACGAGCCCCTGTGAAGCAAACCTCCCTTTCTCTGGGAGTCCACCACCGCGTCCTCCAACTCCTTGACCACGTTCGCAGAGATTACAGGTCCCACCTCGGTACTCTCATCCATGGGGTCTCCAACCCTCAAGGACTTCACCCTGTTTACATATTCTCTCACAAACTTCTCATAGATACCTTCCTGAACCAGGATTCTCTTCCCGGCATTGCAGTTCTGTCCGGCATACTCAAACCTGGCCCTGACGGAGATGGATAATGCCCTCTCCAGATCGGCGTCGTTGAACACTATGATGGGATCAGATCCACCCATCTCCATCATGAGCCTTTTCCCTGTTGTAACTGCCTTAGAGGCAATGGAGGTCCCCACAGGGGTTGAGCCGGTAAAGGTTATCCCTTTCACCTTCCTGTTCTCCACTATCTCTGCCCCCACGGTATCTCCACCGCCCGGAAGAACGCTCAGCGCACCCCTGGGAAGTCCAGCGTCATACAGGATCTCGCCCAGCAGGACACCCGTGATAGGGGTTGAGGTTGAGGGTTTCACAACCACCGTGTTTCCCACAGCCAGGTTAGGCGCCACCTTGTGGGCGAAACTGTTTGCCGGGAAATTGAAGGGAAGAATTGCCCCAACCACTCCAAGTGGTTCCCTTATGGACATCACCATTCTCTTCTCGTTACCGGGAGGATACTCATACCCATCCACCCTGAAAGTAGTACCCTCCAGAACCAGTCTGGCCTCCTGTGCTGCAGACCTGAAGAGGTGAATTGCCCTGGTAACCTCGACCCTGGCATCCCTTATGGGTTTTCCGGACTCTGCAGTCAAGGTTCTGGCCAGCTCTTCGCTCCTTCTCTCCATGATATCTGCAGCCCTCTCCAGGATTCTTGTTCTGTCCTTCAGTGCAAGTCTAGAGAAGTGATCGAAGGCCTGATCAGCAAGTTCTATGGCATGTCTGGTCTCCTCTCTTCCAGCTACGGAGACCTCCTCAAGGGGCTTTCCCTTTCCCGGATCCATCACAGTTACCTTGGTCTGGGTTACTATCTTCTCTCCACCTAGAATAATTGGAATCATGGAAATCAAATAATGTTTTGGCCAGAAAACTAAAGGATTTCCATGATACAGATTTCATATGAAGCCCTGCCTTTCTATCTCAGGTACAGGGATACACTGGAATCTATTTGTAAACAGGACGTTCCATAACTAAAATACTAAGTAGCCTAAACGTGGCTACCTTTTAATCCTCCTTAACTCAGGTCAGAGTTGAGGTAGTGCACTGTCAACTTCCTGTAGGCGTTCCTCAGATGATGAAGGAAAGTAACCTTGCTTAGGCCCAGCTCCATGGCCACAGTATCAGCATCCGCCTTCCTTGGGTAGTCCAGATACCCCCTGGAATAGGCAGTTCTCAATGCCCTCCTCTCAGCGGGTGAGAGCCTGGGACCCAGGTCCAGCTTGAAGTCCTCCACAGAATAATTCACCAGCTTTCCGTATGACGATACCTCGCTCAGTATCTCAGATACCCTGTCCCTGGAAATTACGAAGCCCCAGGTCTCGGTTCCCCTCCAGATTCTGTTAAACAGAAACATCACCTCCTTATCGTATAGCCAGCCCGCCAGGGAATCCCTGTACCTGTTAAGAAAGTCCACAAAGTACACGTCGCCATAGGACGTTGCCTTATTTATCTTGAGCACGCCCCTTGACCTCTTCATCCTCAACACCACGGACTTATCCTTGGGATACACCGTTATCCTGGACCTCAAGTAATCCCTTTCCGGGTAAACCTGATAGTTCACAGTACTGGCATCCACGTCATCCAGATTACTAGTCCAGCATCCCTCATGTTGAACTGAAATCGTCATTACCTTTAAGGCTCCCATATGAAGTATATGAATATCTTAAACTTTAAAAGTCTTTTCCTTATTATATATGCATTAAAAATATTATAATTGTTAAGGGGTCAATGGGGAGATATCTCGTCCAGACGTTTCCTGGCGGTCCTGATTCCGGCCAGGGATATGAGCGCCGACACCAGCTGGAACGATATCATCAACATGAAAACCTCGAGGGGCACATTCCCTGTCACTCCCCGTGAGACTATGTTACCTATTTCCAGGGCCACAAGGAAGGAGCCTATACCTCCCCCAATATGCCCTATTCCATCGGCCAACCCAAATCCCGTGACCCTGGCCCTGGTTGGAAAGTTCTCGGTGGTCCAGGCATAGGAGATGGGCACCCACAGGTTATTACCGAAGAAAAGCACAAGAGCTCCCAATACCTCGAGGGGGAAGTTACGCCCTGCCTCAGCCATGATTATTCCGCCAAGAAGCATTATGATAGCAGAGATGGGAACCCACACCTTCCTCTCCAGCCTATCCCCGAACAGAATCAGGAGAACTGGCACAGCCACGAAACCCAGTATTCCAAGGGACGCTATCATACCTGCCTCCGATGATGGATATCCCAAAGACGAGAGAATTGTGGTAAGCCCTGCAGCGTTGGTGTAAACAGTGATATACCCGAAGAACCACATGGACATTATGATTACCCACCTCTTCAGGTAAACCCTGTTCCCCAGGATTGTCTTCAGTGCCTCCCTGTAGGAAACCTCCGTGATGGTCTTCACCTCAATATGTTGCGGTATGGGTGGTAGTTCCCCCATCTTCCTTCTGGCAATCTCCTCCATCCTCTCCACAATTCTTGAGGCCTCAACTATCCTGCCCTTGGACACCAGCCATCTGGGGGACTCAGGTAGCTCAACCCTGAGTAACAGGCCTATTACCGCAAGGAGAGAGCCTATTCCATACATTATCCTCCAACCAGATGTTGCGAACACGCCAGTGCTTCCCAGGGCAACCGGGAGCCCCAGAGGAAAAGGCGCCGGGGGAGTGGTAATCAGGAGACCCAGCCAGAGACCCAGGAACGCTCCGAGGGTGGCGAAGAGGAAAACCAGGGAAGTGAACTTAGCCCTCCCGTTCACAGGAGACACCTCATTTATATACGTGTTGACTATGGCCAGATCAGCTCCCACTCCAATCCCGGTTATGGTCCTGGCAAGCAAGTAGTTCAGGTAATCAGGGGATAACGCGTTGTAGAGGGAACCCAACCCTGTGATGGCCATGGTAACCATGAGCATTCTCTTCCTCCCGTACCTGTCAGCCAGGGGAGTCAGGGCTAGCGCCCCAATGACGTACCCCACCAAGTTCCAGAGTACCACCGGGCCCAGCAACTGCGGAATCTCCGGAGACGATGGTGAGGTCACGCCAAAGGTCGTGAGCGCTGTCTGAATGAACGAAACGTTAATGTCAAAGATATCAAAAAACGTGAAGAGGAAACCTGTACCCAGAACTGCTATGAACGTGGCCGGGAGCGACCAGACCGGTAACCTATCCAGTCTGGCTATAATCTCAGATGCGTTCTTTTCCTCCATTCCGACTCATGGGGAATTGAACGGGGAAATAATATCAGGTAAATTAAACCGATTTCATGAAGTACCATTAAAGTTAAAACGTGAATAAGTCCAAGATGATAAATAGGGCTTTATTACCCCTTATCAATTACGTGGAATCCGTGATCCCTCCAGCCAGTGAACAGAGAGTACCAGGGCGCCAGGGCCTCGAGCATGAGACCGGTAACCCCCTTTACCATGAACCTGGGTAAGTCCCGTCTCTTCAGACCTGCATACCTCTTCGTGATCACAAACCCATCCTTCAACATGAAGATCAGGGTGAACCATATGGGCCCCGTGAGAAACGGGCCGACGGGAAGGGGTGCACTCGCGTCCCTCGTGAGGACAAAGACTGGTACCAGAAAGCCCAACGCTGAGGAATACCAGCTGGCCAACTCCAGAAGGTACTTCAACCTGTTCCTCATGTCCATTCTTCCCTCCCTGAACCCGTCCAGTATACCCAGTATCCATCTCCTCCTCTGTCTCAGGAAGTCCCTCACGTTCTGGGGTGGTATCTCGTAAACAAATCCCTTCATTACCCCATACCTGAACCTCCTGGACGCCCTCAAATGGAAAAGGAGATCCTCCGCCCTGACGGCACCGAAGTCCCATCCAATCTCCCTTTCCACCTCCGCCCTAGCCATGAAACCAGATCCATGCCACATCCCCCTTGGAGACAGGGACAAACTGATCACGTCGTTGGATGTCCTAAGCGTCTCCGTAACTGATAACACATCTCCCCTCCAGTTAACAGGGTAAACTATGGCGTGAACGCCCACATCCCTATCTCCCTGAACGAATTCAGCAATTCCCAGGAGGCTATCCTCTCCAAATACCGTCTCCTCATCGTGATAGTAAACCCAGGTTCCTGATCCAGCGCCCTTCCTCTGCTCCATGGCGTACTGGAGTGCCCTGGCCTTAAACATGGACCTGTTCCTGGTTTCGTAACTGCTGGGAACAACCTCTATTCTGGCTTCCAGTCCCCTTAAGCCTTCTTCCCTTCCCTCGTCCGTGACCACCCAGATCTCGTGGGGAATCTTCACTGAATACTTTCGCTCTACCTCCCTGTACCAGTGATGAAGGGACTTCACCGTCCTCTCCACTGTCCTGACATTTTTGCCCGAGGTAACCACCTGATTTATCACCACCCCATCATACCTGAAACCCCTGAGCCTGTCCACGTCAATGAAGGGCCTCTCCTTCTCCAGGGTCAGCCTGGACGCCCCGAATTCCCCCACCTTGGGTAACGCGAAGTACCAGCCCAGCTTGATGACGTCAAGGGCAGTCCTGAATTGCCAGCCAGGGAAGAGAAAAGCCATAACGGGGGACGAGGCCAGCATCCCGAGGAACTCCAGCCGGGAAGTTCTTTTCAATTCCTTAATAGTTTCATTATAAGCATCAACAGTAAAATTTTCAAATGAATTGGATAAAATCTGCATAGATAGAAGAATGCAGGATAGGATTTAACGTTTATCCAAACTCTGAGCCCGTCGTGCAATGGAGGACTGGAAGGGCATTGAAACGACCCTGGAAAGCCCGTGAAGTGGACATGGGGTAACGTTTTCCCATCTCCCGAGAGATGCGGATCGTGAGGGCGAAAGTTCTTCCACCTCCCGCACAGGGGAAGCCGAGGACAAACCGGGAACAATAAGTTATTAACCAGTCTCCATACCTGATTCAATGAAGAGGCTCTGGCTATTCTTTCTGGGAGCGGGGCTCTCCATTCTGCAGATAATGGATGGTGCTCTCCTGAAACTGGGCTTTCCCCTCTCCCTTCATGTGGCCTCGGGTGTGGCATTGCTGGCCGTCTGCGTGGTCTCAACGTTGAGGACCTCCGGGGTTGAAAGGCGCATGTCGCTGGGTAACCTGGGACTTGTAATAGTGAATGGGGGACTGGGGATATTCCTGGACCAGGTCCTCCTCCTGATACATCTTTTCCTTGCCCTTGGAGTTCTGGCCAACTTCTCCGTGATGTTCGGAATGGAAAGAAGGTGAGGAGTTACCAGTAAACCGTGGTTAAATCTAGTTTTTCAGAACAGATTCGGATGTTATCAAGAAGACTTTTTAATACACGAATAATACTCATTTTATGAGAAGAAATTTAGTACTGGCTGGTTTAATTATAATGCTGGTAGCAGTTGTGATGTATTTCAGTGCCTTCTTTGAGATTCACCAGAACACTGTCACGGCCTCAGGCACGCTCCAGCCGGGGCAATCAGTTCAGGAATCCTTTTCCTACAAGGAGGACGTGATAACTGTTATAGCCTCACCACCGGTCACCCTCAACGTGAATGTCCAGGGAAACGTGGTGACTCAGAACGTTTTCAATAACGCATTCGTGGCCATAGCCACGGGGTCCGGGAACTTGATTGTACAGAATAACTACACCTCCCCAGTGAAGGTAGACATAGTGGTGGCAAACCTGGCCTCTCCCATAGCCCTCTTTGGGATACTCAGCCTGCTCGGGATAGTCCTGGGGATTGCGGGGGTAGTGGTCCTAGTGATAGGAGTGTTGAGAAAGGAGAAATGAAGGCGGGAGTTATGACGAGCTCGTAATGAGCTATGAGCTCAGATATCGTGAGAAAATTAGAGATGAGAGTCAATCTTGCATATCCATGTATCTGCAAACTGAGCTTCATGGCATCGTCAAACTTGTATAAATTTATGGCTTCGTGACTTCGCACTGAACTTCTTAAACCTTAAAATACGCCCGCATGAGACACTATGCTCAGCTTCTAGAGATCAGTCATATACTAGTAATATAAATGAAATATTGACTAGCCAATGATTAATCCCACAACTTTACAGGCAAATAATATTTAAAGTTCACACTCTTGCCAGAATTACTAAGGTAGTTATAGCAGTAGTTATAGCCACTAAAACAACATATATCACTATCACGGTCAAAAGGCTTCTCTGCTCCGTAAAATGCCTCAAAACCAGATAGTTGATTATCGCCCCCCGCGAACACTGCCAGTGCGGAAAGGTAGAGGTTCACCAGCGACAAAATCAAGGCAAAGTCCACCGAGGAAACGTAGATTCCACCAATTAACTTACTTAAGTTTGAAATTCCTCTGTCTATCAAGTTCGGCCAGGCTATTCTCCTAGCTGGTATTCCGATTAAAAAGCTAAGCAAGTAAATAGTTACAAAGGCGCCCACAAACACAAAGTCGCTAGTGATATTATTCCTAGTTATTGGTATATTGAGGAAGGGAAGCTAGACGAAACATGAAAGAGATTCATTTAGTTTTAATTATTACACTATTATTTATTAAATCTATAATATTTTTAGTCAATATTATAGAAAACAAAAACAAGTCAGGATCAAGTTCCATGACGTTAAATCTTCGCTATAACACGCATTCGATTAATGGCTAGTTACCTATTAGCTTACATGGAATGTCCGTTATAGCCAAGACTGGCATTACAGTTTTCGCATTTGTCGATACCATCACAAGTACACGCTCCCGTAAGCCCCCAATGAGCATCTCCCTTTTGGGTAAGACCAAAGGAAGTGCAAGTTACTCCGGTCAGTTTAACCTTAGCTCCATCTTTCCACTCAAGCTCTTGATCCAAGGTGAAACCACACGGACCTATATTTCTATTTTCTACATGAGCAGTAATCTTATCTATGATAACGCTGAAATTTAGTTTTTCTTGAGAAAGAATTATTAAACTATCTACAACAAGGTTAACTGGAATAGTGAAGGCTGACTCATCTACATGATACACTTTAGCACCTAGAGGAATCTTAAAGGCACCAGCAGCGCCCAAATCAATTGTAGAATCTCCAATAACCACTACAATTGGCTTCTTGGCATCAGTTACTATGGTAACCTCAGAAGTGGGTGAGGAAGAGTCCAAGAGCGCGAAACCGTAAGCTTTCTGTTTGATATCTACCGTACCTAGAGAAGGTGAGTAGAAATTAAACTTGCTAATAAGTTCAGGATGCATAGAGATTAAAATGGACGCAACTCTTCGCAAAATCTCACTTACTTCTTTTTCATCCTCCAAGTTTATTTCCTGGAATAATGCCCTATGCGGATCGCTCAGCGCAACGCCCTCAAGTAAACTCGCATATGCTAATCTCTTTATAAAGAGACTATGTTTCCATGAACTTATCTCATCAACCCTTTCAGGATAGGCGAAACCAATATAGAAGAAAAATGGCAAAATATCATTATGATACTCTAGTAAATCCAGAGCTATATCTTTGAATTTCCACGCATAGTCAGGGTTTCCACGTGACAAACCAACTAGAAATTGAGATAAAGCTGATGGCGACCTCTCCTTAAGTTCGTTAACTACCTTCTCTATCTCTTGAATATGATGCCTTGCCAGTCCCATTCCTAAGAGCCTGAAGAATTCTCCGCTGCGGCTCTTGTTTAAAACCTGTGGATAATACTTTAAAGCGAGAACAGGGTAGAACTTTGCCACCCCTATCATGAAATCCATGGCGTCTATCTCACTTTCTTCTTTGTTCAGCAGATTACTTACTAAATCAATGTATTTTATTGCCATCTCTGAGTTGGCCAACAATAACTTGGACAGGAAATATGCCTGTAATCTTGGGTAGTTCTTTAGTTCACTCAGAACTTCCTCGTCATTTAAGTATGCAAAGAAATCAATTATTCTTTCCCTGATCCCCTCGTTGCTTAATCTCTTTAGCGCTTCTTCCCTTAACTCTCTCGCTGCAGCGGGATTTATTTGGGCCAGTCTAGGAAGGAAGTAAGCCACATATTCCAATCCCTTTTCCTTCAATATTCTAATTATTTCATCCTTTCTCTTCTCATCTAGTGACTTGGAGGTAGCTAATATTACCACCAATGAGCTCAGAAGGTTGGATTTGACATACATATCATCAAAGTCTCTGCGTGCGAAACTGAGTATGAGCTCCAGAGGGGCCTTATCTGGCCTCAATTCACTTATACCAAAGAGATACTTACTCCCCACCAATACTTTCTCTAGGTCATTAGACTCCAGCCACCGCTCAAATATATCTGCGAAGAGCTCTTTCCTGGCCAATATACTAATAAATCTCATTAAAGGATACGACATCCCCGCAGATATAACGTACTCATCTTTCACGTTAAGGGATCTGACTATACTCTCCAGATTCTGTTTCACCAATTCCGCATCAACATCAAGATACTTCAAGAGTAGCAGTAAGGCCTCCTCCCTTAGTCGTGGATCAGATAGGAGAGAATTCATCTCACCGATTACGTTTATCCTTTCCTTAATTTTGGGAGCCTTCCTTGCCAAGCGAAAATATCTCATGGCGAGGAGCTTGTCTCCTTCCATAAACTGCTTTAGAAAGTATTCTTCGATGCCATTATCTTCATGTAGGGATAATAACTCCACAAGCTTCATCTTCAGATCTAAAGAGGGAAAACTTTCCCTAGACCCCTCTTGAGTGGAATTGTTTGTTTGCGGACTAGGGAGAGAGAGTATTCCAAGTATTTTTTCCTTCGTTCCTTCTGAGAGATTGTAATCTTTGCCCATGTTCTTCAGAGTATCTGCTATCCACCAGCTCGCCTCATCCGTATTTATTGACTCTTCGATCTTAGGAAGCCAAGCTCTCAACGAGTTTGAGTTTGTGAAGGAGAGTTGCCTGAGCTTAGAGGCTCCTATAAACCTGCTATTGGGGTTCCTACTTCCCAATAACTTCAAGGCGCACTTTATTGTATCTTCGCCTGCACCTTTTCCAGCTAAAAATGCCTCTGCATAAAGCTCTGGAGCATTGTCAGGGCATTCATTACCAAAACTACCTAATACAATGAAATTAATGGGGTCCTTAGCTACGTCAAGCAGTACTTGAAGAAGGCTAGTTCCGTCAACTTTAGCCTCTAAAATGTGACGAAGACGTTCCATCTGTTCGTTACTAATATAGTTTCGTGCCTTGAAGAGATAGGTCAAAAGCGAAAGAAACACATCGTAACTCTTTGCTAGGAGTTTCTTTTCTAAAATCTCCTCCATTATCTTTATGGTAAAATCCGCTGTGACTTTTCTGATATCCTCGATTCTCTCCTTTACATTATCATAGAGTTCCTTATTTTTATCCTCGATTTCCTGCAATATCATATCCACTGCCTCCTTCATTATTTCATGAACAGGTTCTATATTTAGAGAGTTATCAATCCGGAAAAACCCTAAATAGTTAAGCATATTTTCCAATTTTTCCCTTACTAGGTTACGATTTCTCAACAAGTCCACGACAGAGCGTATAGCCAGAGGTTCAACCCTAATTCGCCACGCCCCAGAGTACTCCTCATACATCCTCATGAACGTAATTCCGGGTAATCCTTCGCTTGCGACCTTAAGTAAAGCAAACCTTTCCACGTCAAAATCCTCATCCATGCTTGGACAATCCTTGAGTGAGGTAGAGCAATAATGGAAGTCCATCAATAGGATCTTTGCAACTTCCTTTTTCACCTCGCCCATTTCCTCGGAGAAGGAACTTATCTTCTCCTTCACGCAATCCATATCCTTGCATTTCTCCAAAGAATCTAGAAGGATGCTCAGTTGCAGGGCGTTTTTACCTGTTCTGACAAGTCTATCCCCTACCTGAGAAATGGTAGGATCACTCATTTTATCTGATAATGCTCGCAATCTGCTCTCTGCTAACTCTCTTAGAGACTCTTGGGCCGGGGAAATGTCCATTATGACATCATTTAATTGAGTCTCCTTGAGGGAATCCTTGATTTGCTGTAGTCTGTATTTTCTCATTGTTATGAGCAGGAAACTATTGATATTTTTACTTTCTTTGAACGATAATATTAACTGACTCAGCCTATCCAAACTTAGCTTTCCTTGTTCAAATCCCACGTACCTGTCATCTACTAGGAACAGTATAGGAACGCTTTCATTATACTTATGTAACTTGGCCAACAATGAAAAAGTATCTGGATCTAGGTTCGTTGAATTCACTCGGAATACCTGGACTTTATCCATTAATTCCCTGGCTATCCTATATCCCAACCACGATTTGCCTACACCAGGATCTCCCGTGATTATCAGGAAATTGAATTTAAGCCCGCTGCCCTTGTTAAGATAGTTCAGAATCATTCCCGCGATATCTTGGGCAGAATACACTCCCCTAAACACGCCATCTTTTATTTCATACTTTATATCGGCTAGTTTCTGAGGGGATACACCATAATATTCTGCGAGAGATTCTATATTAAGGGGGGAAGCAAACCTCTCTTGAAGGCTCATTAGTGTATCAAAAACGGCTTTCACATCACCTCTCAGTTCCTCTAATTGATTGCCAAAATATTGCCTGAGCTGATTCAACTCTTCGTTTAATTTCCCGCTTGAAGCCAGCCCGTCAAGAATATACTTTGTGGTCCCATGTTCAAGCCCTAACCTTTCGTCGACGCCTCTAGCCACAACCTCTTTCATTTCTTTGGGTAATTTTCTCCAGTTCTCAATTATCTCTATAAGGCTGTCTATAAAGTCCTTCTTTTCATTTCTTCTTTCGAAGAAGGAAGTAAGTAATGTAATAGGTAGGAGAAAAAGTATCGTAGAACCTCCCGCAATAAGAGGAAAGACATTCGCAAAACGTAGAAGTTCTCCTCCTACATGTAATATTTTATCTCCAAGGAGGGTTAGAACCGAGGGAACGAAGTTATTAGATAATCTAAACATGGAATCGATTCCAAGCTCCTCTGCAGATGCATATAATGCATCTGCAAATAGCGTTCCTAAACCCACGGCCGAAAGAAACTTCTTTGAGAAAATCAAATGCTCCCCTAGCCTATCCCTGTAATTTTTATCGTTAATAGCATATGCCAAACCCAGCAGGATAAGCCTAGGGTTAACATATCTTATGCCATACCAGTTCATTGTAGATATGGCAAGAACGTCCTTTTTAACTTGCTCCTTGTCAAGCGTTTGAGGTTTAATTGGATTAGGCGATAAACCTGTTTCCTCCCTATAGACCTCGTCAAGAAACCGAATCATTGAATCCTTGGTCACATTCCCTCCATCAGTGCTAATAAGACCGTCGCAGGAGCCCTCAAAACATTTCAAAAAGAGATCTATTTTCTCCTCTGCTTGGTTTTCATCTAGATAAAAATTGGCGTCAGATAAATTATTAGAGCCAACTTTTATAGATCTGATTATTCTTTTAGGTAAGTCCTTAAATTTCTCAGATGAGTTAAGATGGTCTTTTATTATGGAGAGAGATCCTTCCTTATCTTTACATTGAAGACTTAAGCATTCTGGAAAGTTTTGTTTACAAGAAGGAAATAGATTACAATAAGCCAAGAAGATAGACTTACCTGATCGAGGAGGGCCTATCACGGCCCGTTTTTTAGTGTCCCTGAGAGCTGAGGATGAGTCAAAGAGAATCATTATATATGGACATGAAAATCACAAGAATTTAAATATTCTGGACCAGCGCTATCACGAATCCAAGAATATCTAGCCGCAATGCCTTCATCCCCTTCCCTAAAAAGAATACAAGATAGACGTGAACACAAGGTAGAAAATGAGGCTAGCTGCGACCAATTACACCCAGCCACCTAGAGACGTTGCGCTGGACTCGCCCGATTGGGAGTGGCAGGCTGAACCCCTCGGACTTTCGCCCTCGAGGCTTACACCCCCACCCCATCAACCCCCTGTTCTTGGGGAGGGCTCCCGCATGCTGACCTTGCGGCCAGCATACACCGCCGCCTCTTTTCGGGGAGGGGTTCCCGCTTAGATGCTTTCAGCGGTTACCCCCTAGGGCGTGGCTGCCCGGCGTTGCCCTATCGGACAACCGGCAAACTAGAGGCCCCGATACCCTGTTCCTCTCGTACTAGGAGTACCTTCCCCTCAGGCGGCGTGCACTCCTCACCCTTAGAGTCCGACCTGTCTCGCGACGGTCTAAACCCAGCTCACGTTCCCCTTTAACGGGCGGGCAGCCCTACCCTTGGAGGCAGCTGCACCTCCAGGGTGGGAAGAGCCGACATCGATGTAGCAAACCGCGGGGTCGATGGGAGCTCTCGCCCGCGACGACCCTGTTATCCCCGGGGTAACTTTTCTGTCATGCCCAGCCCCCACGTGTGGGGGCATGAGCGTTCGCTAGGCCGCGCTTTCGCGTCGAGACCCCGTACTTTGAAGGGTCTCGTCAGGCCAGCTTTTGCCCTTGCACTCTACGGCGGCGTTCTGTACCGCCTGAGCTGACCTTTGGGCTCCCGTGTTATCTTTTCGCGGGAGTGCCGCCCCAGCCGAACCGCCCACCTGACGTTGTCCCTTCGCAGGTTAGGTTCCCGAGCATTCATGGGTGGTGTTTCACTTGCGGCTCCATCGCCCCCGAAGGGACGACTTCGACGCCTCCCACCTACGCTACGCATGAACGCCCGAGAACCAGCGCCAGGCTGCGGTGAAGCTCCACGGGGTCTTCTCTCGGTGTGAGGAGTTGCGGGACTGTGAACCCACTCTGGGCGGTCATGGGGCCCCAGGCTGGGACAGTGGGGATCACGTTGATCCATTCATGCGCGCCGGAACTTGCCCGGCAAGGCATTTGGCTACCTTGAGAGGGTCAGAGTTACCCCCGGCCTTCAGCGGGGCTTCGCCCGGTTGGACCCGGG
>NZ_JAKNCW010000005.1:45000-156443 GCF_022064045.1 Metallosphaera javensis (ex Hofmann et al. 2022)
GGCCCGGAAGTTTCGGGGCATGCTGACCTGCCGTGGCCCCCTCCTTCCTCCGGTTTAACACCGGCAGTCCTTCTAGTGTGGACCGTCTCCGGAGAGACGATTACCAACTAGAAGTGGGGGTCTCGCTCGTTGCCGGACTTAACCGGACATTTCACAACACGAGCTGGCGACGGCCATGCACCTCCTCTCCGCGAGTCTGGCAAGGTCGTTAGCCTGGCCGTCATCCTGCGGTCTCCCCCGGTGAGATTCCAGGCGTTGACTCCAATTGAGCCGCAGGTTCCACCCCTTGTGGTGCTCCCCCGCCAATTCCTTTAAGTTTCAGCCTTGCGGCCGTACTCCCCAGGCGGCGGGCTTACCAGTTTTCCTGCGGCACCGCGTAGGCACAAAGCCTACGCGACACCTAGCCTGCATCGTTTACAGCCGGGACTACAAGGGTATCTAATCCTTTTTGCTACCCCGGCTTTCGCCCCTCACCGTCGGGCGCGTTCTAGCCGGACGCTTTCGCCACTGGTGGTCCTCCCGGGATCTGAGGATTTCGCCCCTACTCCGGGAGTACCTCCGACCTCTCCCGCCCCCTAGCCTGTAAGTATCACCGCCGTTCCCCGAGTTGAGCCCGGGTCTTTAAACGGTGACTTTACAGGCCGGCTACGGGCGCTTTAAGCCCAATAAACGTCCCGATCACTCGCGGGGCTGGTATTACCGCGGCGGCTGACACCAGTCTTGCCCCCCGCTTATTCCTCCACCTTTCTGGAGTGGAGAAAAGCCCTCTTGCGAGGGCACTAGGGGTAACGCCCTCACGGTTTCCCGCATTGGGGACGTTCCGCGCCTGGTGCGCCCCGTAGGGCCTGGGCCCTTGTCTCAGTGCCCAACTGGGGGCTCCCGCTCCCACGGCCCCTACCCGTTATCGGTTTGGGGGACCTTTACTCCCCCAACAGCCTGATGGGCCGCAGCCCCATCCTTGGGCACCTCTCGACGGGATCAGCCGAGAGGCATTTAGGTAAGGGATCGTTCCAGATTCCCTTACCCGCTCCGGATTAGCCCCAGTTTCCCGGGGTTATCCAGATCCCAAGGGCAGGTTAGCCACGTGTTACTCAGCCGTCCGCCACGCCCTCTTCCCGAGAGCGTACGACTCCCATGGCTTAGCCCTACCCCTATAGCGATCGGGTCCGGCAGGATCAACCGGAATTAGGGCAGCTAACCTTTCACCACCCTCGGTTCCCCTGTCGGAGATGAGAGACCCGGAGTTATTAGCTCCGGGGAACTCAACTCCCCATAAGCGTAACCCCGTGCGGGTGTTTTGCCCGCCGGGGGCATTGCGCAAGATAACTATTATCCTGGAACCTAATATAAAGCTTACGTCCTTATGTGAAGGTGGTTCTGCCTATCCAGTGAGGGAGTTAAGAGTCGATGACCAGTAAGAGAAATCTAAAAAATAGTTTTCGGTGAGAGATGTTACTGAGTGAAAGATAGCGTATAAATTCCGGGCAAGAGAGAAAAGAATTTAGATAGAGAGGGAGAGAGATGAGAAAGTTTATGGAAAATTTCTAGAATAACTTGAGAGTGATGGATGTTTTTTGAATTCCACGAACCAGGGTGTACGCAGGTTGAGGAGAGGGTGGGATGGCAGGTTCCGGGGCGGAGTTAGCTGAGTCTGGATTGGTCTAGAGGGATCTGTCCTGTGGTGTGGATGGGATATGGTGGGTTGAGAGAGTGCAAGTAGGGAGTTGAGGGTTTCCGTGAAGATTGTTGGATGAAGTGTTGCCTGATCCGGATGAGGGACATTGAGTCTGGAGCAGGGTCGTGGATTTGGGGTGGTGAGTGGATAAGACGTTATGAAGGGAGTTTGTGGGTTTTGGGATAGCTTGCATCAAGATGCGTTGGGTGTGGTTACTTTCAGTGCTCAGGATCTCTGGGTGATGCGGTTTCGTCTTATGTGGAGTCGTCACCTAAGATTCCCTAGAGTCTCCGTCGATTTCTCAGGGTGTGGGTTTTCTAAGCCCTGGATATCCCCGGCGAGAAGGATCTCAACTTCTGAGAGCCAGGGGTAGAGATGGAAAGCGAATGAGATCGGGCGGACAACCCTTCCCCGTGACGTGGTAGACTGTACTGAGTGTCCCTGTACTCGGAAAGGAGATGGTGAAAAGGGTGCAAATGAGGTGGTTAAATGAGTTTTGCGAGTAGGCGAGGAGATGACCCTGAGACGGTAAGAGCGTTTTAGACTGGGTGATTTCCCTGTCTTGTGGATGGGGAGTAGCCTCCGGGGGTTCCAGGGATGGGGGAAATCCTTGATAGCACTTTCCTGAAAATCCCTTCAAGTCTATTTTACCTATAATTTCAGTTTTGTCCAATGATCTCCTAGTAAAATTTCACTTTTAAGGTCAATGATATTGCTTATCTATGAATTTTCATTTTCTGCGAACTCTTTTGAAGAATATCTCACTACATCAAAATCCGTAAAGCACTACCTTGAGTGTAAGGGGAGCGTTCTAGGTTGAATTGCAGAAAGGTGATACTCTGGGGGATCCTGATCCAAGGTTTAGTGAGAATAGACTTGCCTGTGAAGGTGGATCTCTCGGTTTGAGGTGTTGTGTTGGGAGTTAGCATAGTGTCGTCAAACTTGCATAAATTCGTCTCATGACGTGGCGACCTCGCATAATTCCTTGAACCTTAAAATATGCTAACATGACGACACTATGGGAGTTAGCAATGTCCGAACCTGTAGCACAGGTAGGCGTCGTGGAGCTCCTGGCCTACCTCGTCCTGGTGGTCCTCGTGTGGGGGTGATCTAATCTCGTTGATTATGGCCTTGGCTATCTCATTCTCCTCCATCTGGAAGAGGGAGCCCATCCAGGACAAGGAGTTGACAAGCTTTTCAGCCAACTCCCTCTCAATTCCCTTGGATGCGAGTATTATCTCTACCCTTATTGCCTTCATGACCGCGTTCAGGGCCTCCATGAAGCTGTCGTAGATGCCGAGCTGGCGGGCGTAACTCTCGAGGTCAGTCATGGACCAGCTCCTGGGGGCCGGGAAGAGAGTGGAGAGGGAGTAGGCAGGCATGGTGGAGTAGGAGCTGGAAGGAGGTAAGGGGAAGCCCATGACGTTAACTCCCTCGCATCCGCCGGTGCACAGTCCGCCAACCAGGACTGGGGAACCGTAGATCAAGGGGTTCTGGGGTATACCCACTAGCCTAGGGTTGGTGAACATCGACTTGATGGTATACACGTCAGCGCTGTCAGGCCCGCAGGGGGTTCCCAGGGCCCCAAGGTTTGGGTAGATCACGGCTGTGGGTACGCCCTCAAGATTCACGTCAGGGAACCCGATTATCCCGGGGAGGAAGAGAGGAGCCTTACCTGAGATGGTGATGATATCCTGCCTCACCTGATTGTTTAGGAAGTACCTGTTCCTGTTGGGAGACTCCTTCACGTAAACCTGCTGGGTAAATCCAAGTGTCTCATTGAAAACGTGCTGAAGTATGTACGGCACGTACGTGGGGATCAATCCCGCCCCTGCCCAGGACAGGTGGTTAAGGGCCTGCTGTATCCCCTCCACCGTCCTATACACCGGGTTCATGTTCATAACACTATCCAGGAACCTCTCCTGCCCTGACAACCTACAGGCCGGGTCGTAGGGTTGCAGGAAGTTCTTCACGTTTCCCTTCACGGGTAACATCATGAGGGGATAATCAACGTTCGCGAGCTTGGCCCCGGCCCCCTTGTTAACGCTGGTCGTGAAGTACGCCCCTCCCTGGGCAACCATGAACCTTTCAGCCCCGTCCAGCCACTCCCTGGCTGCCCCTCCCACGTACACGTAGACGCACTCTTTTCCAGTGCACCTGTCAGTCTTCACCAGGATCCCGTGCCTCACAAAGTTGAACACGTCCGGGGGAGCTTCAGAGGGGGTGGTGGCCCTACCCCTTCTCAACCCTCCCGGAGACCACCTGGTGGGGGTTATGAGGGCGGGAGTCATCCTGTAGAGCGCGTCGTCAAGGCGATTACTGCAGAAGAAGCTCAGCTGGCTGGCCTCGCACTCCGCCTCGCTCGTGACCGATTCTAGCGTGATCCCTATCCCCAGGACTGCTGCGATCCTCTCGAAGATCTGCTCAAGGGGAATAACCTCAACCTGCTCCTGGTTCAAGATTACAACTTCTCCCATGGATCTCACCAGAACCTATCCTTTTTATCCCACTCTCCGCTCTGAAATTATTTATCTCTAGATCAAGACTTTCGCAGGACACACTCATCAACAGCAGCTCAGTGCATTGGTGGTTTTGGTTAATTTTTACTTTCCGACGTGGACACCATTCAGAGAGCACAGGGTAAAAACTTACACAAAGTACTGACGCTAGAAGTTCAGCTGGAGCTACCATGTTCCGCGCTCACGTTACACTACACAGCAGAGGGTATGGGCCCCAACAGGTCTCCCGAATCCAGATGGTCTCGTCGACCCACCGATAAGATCTTTCCTGAAGTGCATTGATGTTCGCGAAGCTTTGTGAGCTACCCTGAAGGGCGAGGTTTTCCAGACATTTATAAAAGCCACATATCTAGTTTAGAGCTATGGGCTTTGGCTTCAAGGAGGCCATGGACGCGGTCATGAAGGCAATAAGGGTGCAGGTAGTACTAGTGTCCATGGGAGTGGATGAGGAGTTAGCCAGGAAGATGGTTGACTCCGTGCCGTGGACAGGATCACTTTTTCGGATGGAGGAGAATGAGATAGCCAAGGCCATAATCAACGAGATTAGATCACCCCCACACGAGGACCACCAGGACGAGGTAGGCCAGGAGCTCCACGACGCCTACCTGTGCTACACGCAGGACCTGTGTTGACGGAATTCTCAAAGCAGATCTGTGCTGTTCAGGCTTGCGACAGGGGAATAACTTGTTAAATATCGGGGGAGATTATCTTAACTCATGATAGTTCAAACCGCGGCTGATGTTTACCTAAGCGAGGCCGATCGTCTCCTGGAGAAAGGGGACGTGGTTCAGGCTAGCGAGAAGTACTATAAGGCAGCGGAGGAGGCAATCAAGCTTCTAGCCGTTTCGAGGAACCTTAGGATAGTTAAGGAAGTGGAAAGAAAGGGGAAATGGAGTCTCGACGATTTACAAGAAGCTGTGAGAGAACTGGAGAAGGAGATTGGGGGAATCGAGGATCTCTGGAAATCCGCTATCTTAATTCTGAGCGCTACTCCTGAACCTTATATTCTTAAAGAGGAGGCTAAGAAAGTGAGAGAGCTTGTCAGAATCTCGGATAAAGCATCTAATACTATCCTGGATTGAGGAGGCTGATCGCTTGCTGGAGAAGGGAGATGCGGTTCAGGCTAGCGAGAAGTACTATAAGGCAGCGGAGGAGGCTGTGAAACTGCTGGCAGTGTCCCGGGGTCTTGAAGATGAAGTTATGCGAAACTCTAGGTCGATACACGAGATTGCGGAGATTCTGGGGTAGTGCGGGACCCCACATGACACGATCACGGGTTGCGGTTCTGCCCAGTTACAGCAAGTCTGGATGCGCAACATATTTTTAACCCTGAAGGACTCCGTATAATAGTGCGGGGATGCCCGAGCTGGTCCAAGGGGGCGGACTCAAGACCGCCAGAGTGATCCGCTGGCGCAGGCCATCCGGGGTTCAAATCCCCGTCCCCGCACGTTGGTGATTCTGGACCTTCTCGAGCTGGTCAGAAGGAAAAATTCATGAAATTGCAGGCCCATACCATAGTTGTCATATTAGCATTTTAAGTTTCAAGGAATTCAATGAGAAGTCGCAAAGCGATAAAACAGAATGTAAGCTTAACGACACTGTAGCAACACAACAAGCGAAGGTTTTGCCTGGAGGTGGTTCAAGCCCCGGAACTACATTTTCTTGAGCACCAGGGATGTCAGCGTTGACTCCACTCCCTTCACTGACCTTATGCTCTCCACAATGTTGTTGAGCTCAGCCGAATCCCTGGCCTCCACCCTGACCACTATGTCGTAATCACCTGAGATCTCCATTACCTCCTTAACCCCCGGGATCACGGCCAGCCTCCTGGTCACGGATGTGGTGTAAACGTTTGAGCCACACTTCACTGAGACCACGGCCTCTATCCTCTCAGGGGGTCTGGGTTTCAGCACCTTCCCGGTCACCTCCTCAGCTATCTCCAGGAGGTCCACGTCCCTGAAGTACCTGGTTCCCTCGCTGGACTTGATCTTTGCGAGGACCTGTTCCATCTCCCTGTCGTCCAGTTTCACCCCCAGTCTTTCAAACCTGTCCTTGAGTGCGTGCTTCCCCGTGTACTTGTCTATGACGTAGTCCCTGGACCTGCCAAAGACCTCAGGCGGCATGAACTCGTAGGTTCTGGGATCGCTCAATATTCCGGCCACGTGAACTCCTGCCTTATGTACGAAGGCGTAATCTCCCGTGATTGGTGTGTTGGGGGGCATAGGTATTCCGCTGTACTTCTCCACAAGGGAGGCAACAGACGACAGCTTGTCCAGCCTCACCACGTCCACGTTAAAGTGATACTTCAGTGCAGCTGCCACGGTCTGGAGAGGCACTATCCCAACCCTCTCTCCGAGACCGTTCACCGTGGCGTGGATTATGGTTGCCCCGCCCTCAACGGCTGCCAGGGCGTTGGCCACAGCCATTCCAAGGTCGTTGTGGGCGTGGATATCGAACTCAACTCCAGGCACCTCCCTCACGAGGTAGGAAAATAGTTCCCTGGTCTTGGTGGGATAGAGGATTCCCACCGTGTCTGCTATGCTCACCCTGTCAGCTCCAGCATCCCTCGCCGTCTTCGCCACCTTAACCAGGTAATCCAGGTCGGTCCTGGTCGCGTCCTCGGCGGTGAACCTGACCTTAACCCCGTGCGATCTGGCGTATTGAACCACGTCCGCAATGATGTTGAGTGCCTCCTCCCTTGTGGTCCTGGTCTTGGCCTTGAGGTGAATGTCGCTGACCCCGTAGAAGATGGCTATCCTGTCAACTTCCAGTTCGCTGGCTACCTCCACATCCCTCTTCACTGCCCTGCTGTGGCCCAGGATTTCTGAGGTTATTTCCCCCTCCCTCTTGAGCTTCACAATCCTCTTTATTCCCTCGTAAATGTCCGGTGAAACCGCCGGATGACCGGCCTCGATCATGGAAACTCCCAGGTCTGACAGGGCCTTGGCTATCTCAACCCTCTGTTCCGTGGTGAACACAACTCCGGGAGTCTGTTCGCCTTCCCTCAAAGTAGAGTCCAGTATACCTACTTTCATCTATCGCACCTAGAAGTTCTAGATCGGTAAGAAACTTATTAATATCTACGTAAAAGACCAGTGAAAAGTTCGAACTAAGATAGGGAGTTTAATATGAGTTCTTTAACGCTTTCTATCCCCATCTTGGGGGAATACTTCTCGAGGATTGCCCCGATCAGGTTGTAGAGGGGCCTGTTCCTTGTGATGGACTCCACGTGATTGGCGTACACGAAGATGAGGGCAGTCTTGATCGCGTTCTTCCTGCTCTCCATTTCCACCTCGGAGAGTATTGCCTCCACTTCTTTGGGGTTTACCTTGGATTTGTACTTTCTGAGCTCCACGAACTCCTCTTGATCCAGGACTGACATGGTTACACCGGCTCAACTATACTAGCAGTTTCTTCTCCCTTAATAATTCTTGCAAGCTTCCCTATCTTGTCAACGCTTGTCACTATCACCCTGATCCTGGACCTCTCCACGATCTTCATGGCCATGGGATCCAGAAGCTCGTATGTCCCCGCCTTGACGGACTGAGTGGACTCCAGGATGGATCTCAACTCGGTTGTGGTGACCCGGGGGAGGAACCTGGCGTTGGGGTTCTTCTTGGGATCGCTGTCAAACACCCCCTCCACCGTGGTGACCATGATCAGATAGTCAGCCGAAATTGCCTCCGCCACCAGGGCTGAGACGGCAGCGGTGGATTGTCCAGGCTGAAATCCTCCAACCACCACCACCTTTCCGTGACCCCAGTACTCCAGGAACTGTTCCAGGCTCTCCGGAATCCTGGCGTAGGCTAGGTCGGGCATGGACATGGCCATGAGGAACGCGTTGAGCCTGGCCACCCAGATTCCAAGGAGGTCGAGGCTTGCCTCGTTCAGGTTCAGGGACCTGCCCAGAGAGATGTATCTCCTCGCGGTGGCCCCTCCTCCCGTCACCAGGGCCACGCGATGACCCTCCTGCACAAGGGACCTGATGGATGACGAGAGTTGGCTCTTGTCTCCTTCAGCATCAAAAAACTTCCCTGTTACCTTGACTACCAGTTTCATCAGGGAAGAATCGGGATCTCAATAAAAAGTTTAAACTGGATAGTCGTCGGGTAGCTTGTGCCTGAAGTACTTCCCCGACTCGGGGTCCTTGAACAGGCCTATCTTGACTCCTTTCCTGCCCTTAGGGGCTAGGGTCCATGCCTTTTCTGGGGCTAGCTCAGCTTCCTTTCCTCCAGGCGTCTTGATCTTGACTGCCTTCTTGTATGTCATGTTCATCAATTTAATGTTGTAGGACTCATATTATAAACCTTTCCATGAGTATCGCAATTGATAATACCATGAGTTTATCAATGACTGACATTGAAGGACTGCCTTAAACTGCGGAACTGGTTCCTCCATCTACTAGGATTCCTGTGCCTGTGATGTAGCTACCCATATCGCTTGAGAGGAAGAGGAGGAGAGAACCGAGGTCCCTCTTCACGTCACCTATCCTGCCAACTGAGATGGGGTCCAGAACTCTCTCCTTCCAAACTTGATCGAAGGGAAGGCCCTTGGATTCGGCGTATCGGGAAAGGGTCCTTCTGGCCCCCTCGGTGGGAAAGCTCCCCATGAGGATGGTATTCACTGTGATGCCATGTTTCCCGTAATCCCTGGAGAGTATCTTGGCGAGCTGGAGGAGGGGTGAACGGGAAACGTCTGCAAGGACTAGAATGCTCTGGGGTTCCCTCACAGTCCAGGAGGAGAGAAAGAAGATCCTGCCCCATCCTCTGGAGACCATGTTGGGGATGACAAGTTTGGTGAGCGAGACTGCGCTGAGCAGATATAACCTGATTGCATGCTCCCAGTCTTGGATCTCGGTGCCTGAAAAAGTGACTGGCTCCCTGGGTGGATTTCCAGAGTTCACCACCAGGATGTCGATTCCTCCCATCACGTGGAGGGCGTATGAGACCAGGGAGTTCAGCGAGTCCAGATTGGTCATGTCTGACTGGGTACCGTAAACCGCTGGGTTAATTCTCCTCAGGTAGTGTAAGGCCCTCTCCAGCTTCTCTCCAGATCTGGAGGTGATTGTGACGATTGCACCATTGGAGGCGAAGGTCTCTGCAACTCCCCTGCCTATTCCCTCCGTGGATGAGGTAACAAGGACTCTTTTTCCCTGAACAGGAAACATCGGGTAAAGAGAGAGGGGAGACGTTAAAAATGTTGGGAAATGAGAGATGCGATTTGCAACTGGGAAACACGAGTTAGATAAGGCTCTTGTAAAGCTCGAGAACCTTAAGGGATACTTCTCTCCATCTCCAGTTCTTGGAGATTTCCCTGTTTCTTTCTCCTATCTCTTTCCTTAGGTTTGGGTCCCTTAGGGACTCTACTGCCTGTTTCAGTTGCTCACAGTTGGAGACCACAAACCCATTAACGCGATCCTTGACTAAAGTGGGAAGAACCTTTGCCCTATCGCCAACAATAACTGGAACTCCCCTAACCATGGCCTCCTTAACCACTAATGGATCCGCCTCGACTTCCGACGTTAAAATGAGCGCAAGAGAACCATCAATCAAGGCGTATTTTTCCTCGTCCGTCACCTGTCCTAGATACTTTACCTTGTTTTCTAGTCCTAATTCCTTTACAGTCCTCATCAGAAGTTCAAAATATTCCCGATCTCTCACCTGTCCCGCCAGCACTAACTTAATGTCCATATTCTCGACGCATTTAACGGCAAATAGTTGGCCCTTTTCGGGACTAATTCTAGCCAAATAGAATAAATAGTCATGTGTTCCTTCCCTTGCTGGGTAGTCAAATACCTTATCTTCTACGCCGTTTGGTATGGTTACAATCTTGCTTCCTTGGAAACCTTTTCTTATCATCTCTTCCTTTTCCCACTCGCTTACTGCGATTATGCGGTGAAGTCTATTTCCCATGTACCTCTGTAACGTATCTAAAATGAGTCCCCTATTTACCACAAAAATGTCGTGTGGAGTTATGACCATGGGAATATCGTAAAATCTTGACTCAAATAAGGTAAACCAAAAGGTGTAAAGGTTCCAGGGACTAAATTTTCTTCCTAGGTTATGAAAATGGAGTAAATCGGGTTCCTTACTAAATCTCCATGTCCTGGGATGCCTTATCACCTTTATCCCGTCTATAACCTCGAGCGGTTTGAGAACACCCTTTTCCTCGTAAGTATCCCTAGTAGTATGTACTTCAACGCCAACCGAAAGCTTAACCAGTTCCTTGCTCAGATTATAAACGTGGACTTCTGTTCCTCCTCTAACAGGAAGAAAAAGAGGTGTGATCATCCATGTCTTTATGACGAAACACCCCTATTTTTTCATGAAGACCTCCAGTACCGAGATGTAGTCGTCCTCCGAGAAGCCCCAGGACTCCGCCATCCTGTAGAGCTGGAGGGCGAGGGAGGACATCGGGGTGATTATTCTCAGCCTCTGAGCCTCCCTATCTATTATCTCAAGGTCCTTTCTCATATGTTTGGTGGCGAATTGGGTCGAGTAGTCCCTGGAGGCCATCTTTCCGGCCTTGATCTCGGATGTGGGAGATCTGGCACTGCTGTACTTGGCGAGGAATTCAGCCACAAGCTTGGGATCCAGTCCGCTCTTGACTCCCAGGTTGAATGCCTCGGCCATAGAGGCCACGTAGGCACCTATGAGCAAGTTGTTAACCAGTTTAGCGTATAGGCCCATTCCGTTCTTACCCATGTATAGCACGGTGGAAGCGGTGTGGGAGAGAAGGTCCCGTATCTCTGGGAATCCATCCTCTGGTCCCCCTACCAGTACCGTTAACCTCTTCTGTTCCACCATGACAGAAGTACCCACCACGGGAGCGTCGTACATCCTTCCTCCGGCGTTGAATACCTGTGTTGCTAACTCCATGCTAAGTGAGGGAGAGATGGTGGACATGTCCACCACAGTTTTACCCCTGACCACAGGGAGGATTTCCGATATCACTTCCTTGACCGCCATGTCGTCAGATAGCATGAGGATTATCACGTCTGACTCCTGAGCCAACTCTCTGACATTCTTGGCTATCTTCACCTGATATTTCTTGGAGAACTCCTCCGCCTTGGAGGTAGTCCTGTTATACACCAGGTCCAGCTTGCCTGCATTTCTTAAGTTGACAGCTATTCTCCAACCCATTACTCCTAATCCGGCTAACCCCACGCGCATAACTTAGTTACTCCGTCTTGGTTAAAAGAGCTCTTATTCTTCTATGCTTTCCCTCTGTGCGAATCAGATCCACAGAGATGATCTCCACGTTCATCTCCTTGATCTTTTCCATGAGCTCGTCGAAATTCCTTGCCTCGACTAGCATATCCTGTATGCCGTCATATATCTCGTGCCCCTTCTTTTCAGTGGAGTAGAAGATCACCCTGTAGGTCCTGGATAGGGGCTTGTTTTCCACGAGCAGATTGAACTCGCTCTTGCCAAGTGAGGAAACCTTAACAAGGGAGTAGCCCATGACCTCCTTTCTCTCCTCATGATAGTCCTCTATTATCAGGGGGTAGGGTTCAAGTATGCGCACATCTGAGGGCTCGGTGAAGGGTATAATAATCTTGTTTCCTATCTCCCTATCCAGCGAATCTCCTCCCCTGGAATACCAGGACGATATGGGGACTCCCCTTGAGAGCCTAGTGTAGAGATAAAGTACCTTCTGGTTCTTCCTTATCACCTCAACGCTCCTGGTATCCAAGTCGTACACCAGTTCTCCCTCAGGATTGTCCATGTCTGGCTCAAAACCAAGCTGAGATAGTTTCTTCCCCACTTCCCTCCTGATCTCAGCCTTCATGCTCTCGTAATACATCAGGCCATTGCCAACGGCGAAGTTGGTCTCCAGTTCCTGCATTCTGGGGGAGAGCCTGACACCCAGCACGTACCTCATGGGAGAGGTTCTCAGGATGGAAAGGGCCTTTGCCACGAAGTCCTCCTTCACCTGTGCCAAGACGTCATTGCAGAGGTAACAGGCTCTCCTCTGAAAGCCCTTTCCAAAATAGTGGGAAAAGAGCGATTCACCTGCTCCCCCCATGTTGAAGAGTACTTCCCTTATCCCCTCCAGGTCGGGGAGTTGATGCTCCTTGATCTTCCTATCAATTTCCAGGATCAGGGAGAGCTTTATGGATCTACCCCTTTCGCTGTTGAGATGACCGTAACCGAGCTTCGCGAAGCATCTGCCCAGACAGGAGTCACAGAGTGGATACCTTTCCAGTAGGGATAGGGCCTGCTCAGCCACCCAGCTGGCCGAAGAGTTTTTCCACATCCTTCTTCCTTCTCTTGAGCATCTTAAGAGTTCTCTGCACCGTATTGAAGTGTTCTATGAGTTCCCTGACCTCCTCCACTTCCGTTCCAGATCCCATGGCTATCCTCCTCATCCTTTGCTTATCAATTATTGAGGGGTTGTCCAGCTCCTGATAGGTCATTGAATTCATGATGGAGAGCCACCTTTGCATTTTCTGCTCTCCCACCTTAACCTGATCTTCAGGGATGTCTCCCATCATGTTCATACCGGGTATAAGTTGAAGGATCTTGGAGAGTGGACCCATCTTCCTCACAGCCACTATCTGCTTGTACATGTCCCTGAGGGTGAGCTTAGACTTACCTGTAATGACTTCCTCCATCTTCTTCTGTATTCCCTCATAATCCTCCATGGCCTTCATTTTCTCAATGATGGCCTCAAGGTCTCCCATTCCCAGAATCCTTGCAACAAATCTCCTTGGGTTGAATACCTCCAGCTCATCTATTTTCTCGCCCACTCCAATGAACTTGATGGGAGCTCCAGTGGCTGCCACTGCTGAAAGAGCACCCCCGCCCTTTGCGGTACCGTCCATCTTGGTAATGATAATGGAACCCACGTTACTGGCCTCGTGGAACCTCTTGGCCAGATCGTAGGCCTTCTGGCCCAGAGAGGCGTCTATAACCAGGATTACCTCGTTGGGCTTGATCTTTTCGTATATATCCTTCATCTCTTCCAGGAGTTTAACCTCCTCACCGTATCCGTGCCTGCCCGCGGTGTCCACAATCACAAGCTCATATCTCTCTGATAGGAACTTCTCCACGCCCCTCTTTGCTATTCCCACGGCGTCCTGGCTCCCTGGCTCTCCGTAAACTGGTACATTTATCTGTTTCCCTATCTGTTGCAATTGTTCCAAAGCCGCGGGCCTGTAGACGTCTGCTCCAACAAGCGCTACCCTGTAACCTCTCCTTCTGTAGAAGTACGCAAGCTTTCCCGCCGTTGTGGTCTTCCCGGTGCCCTGAACGCCCACCAGCATGATGACCCACGGGATCGACTTTGGATTGACCTCTGGCTCCTTGTCCCCTCCAAACAGGGCTGAAAGCTCGTCATAAACTATCTTGATGAACCACTCCCTTCTCTCAAGATTGGAGGGAGGAGTCTCCTTCTTGAGCCTATCCTTAATCTTGCTGGTGAGGGAGAAAACAAGTTTAACCTGCACATCTGACGAAATAAGGGCTTTCTGAATATCCTTAATGAACTCCTCCACAGCTACTTCGTAGGAAGCGTTACCTCCCAAAAATTTCCTTACAGCGTCCCTTATTCCGTCCAACAAGTTACTTTACCCTGACTATCTTTTTCCTTCCCATCACTTCCCAGTACTCCACCTCTGCATCCTTCTTTATCTTGCTGGCCACATCCTCCTCTGTGGGCATATCTATCTCGAAGGTTTCGTAGGTCTCAAGATCCATTATCTGAACCTTGTCACCAACGTTGGAGATCACCTGCCCCATGCGCTTCTCTATGATGGGCACCTCTACCGTGGAGTCCACTGGAGCCATGAGAGTCTTCTTGGCCCCGGTGAAGATGCTGACTGCCACAATGTTGGCCTTGGCACTCCCGTGTTTTCCGGTCTTGGCCTTGGTAACCTCTACCACTCTGCAGGGTTCGCCATCTATAACTATGTAGCTACCTTCTTTCATTTCACCAACTGTGGAGTAATTTATCCCCATTATTATCCAGTTCACCACTTCTACACTAGGCTTAAAACTCTTGCTCTGAGCTTTGGCCCTTCATCATGGATCAGACTAGATTCTTCTTCACAGCAGATTTATTTTGAACCTACGTCCCTAAATAAGTATGCCTTGGAAAATTAGATGTACGGAGTGCGGTTCGGAGCTGTTACTCAACGTAAGTTTTGACATAAGTAAGCAGAAATCAATTTACCATTACTGCAAGGTGTGCAAGAAGAACACTTTTAATGAGATACTTGGCTATTTAGAGGTGGATGAGGAGCCCAATTCAGTTTGATCGATGAAATAACCTGTCTCGTCTGACCATTTCAAACCTTGGTCTTACCCTATGAAGTCCTTGGTCTGAATCTTCTCAGGAATATACTGGAAGGCGAGGAACTTGAGACCCTTACTGGCCATGGCCTCTATTTCCAGCTTGGCCTTCTTCTGTAGGAACATGTTTATCTCCTCCTCCCAGCTCTTGGTCTTGAACCAGCTGTAGTTCTTTATTTCCAGGGCCCTCTTTATGTCGGTCTCCTTGGCCTTTATTATGAAGCTGGACCTCTCCCTCTCGCTGAGGTAGGCTTTCTTCTTGGGAGTCCCAAAGATGTCCCCCATTGACACCCCTAGGAACTTGGCGTCCGGCGTGGCGAGCCTCTCGCTCTCATAGGAAAGTGAGATTGATCCTATCCTGAAGACGCTGTAGATGTACCATCCATAGGGATCGGCGTCTGTCAGGATGTACACCGGTAGCTTCAACTCCTCGTTAAGCCTCCTGAGGAATCTCCTTGTTGCCCTGTCTGGCTGTCCGGCACTGGTGATCAAGATGCACTTATACTTTCTCCAGAAGCCGGCCCTATGCAGCTGTTGAAACACTGCATCCTTCTCCACCACAAGGACGTAATCAGCGTTAACCTCGACGAAGTCTATCAGGTCTGGGGTGGGCTCTATGGAGTAGGCCCCATGCCCCATCTTGCTCAGATCTATTATGTCGTTACCGCTCCTCAGTCTCATGTCTCCAACCACTTTCCCCTTCTCCTTGCTCAGGATCAGCATTTCCTCCCTGAGGAGTGAGGTGAAGACCTCGATGTCTATTATCACGCTGTCCGATTCCTTCTGTTCATCCCAGGTGTTCTCCTCATGGGTCTTTCCCTTGGGATCCCTGAGAATTATGGAGTGCTTCCCCCTGTAATAGAGGTCACGGATGGTTGGATACTCGTCGTTGACGAGGGCGTCATAAATGATACTTCCCATGAGAACTGTCTGCATGAACCTTCTTGCCTCGTTCATGTCCAGAAAGCTTCTCTTCATTTTCTCCTCTCCCAGGAGGAGGAGTTTCCTCTTTTCGTCATATACTGTATTAGCTAGGGTTCGCTTGGGAATTTCCATGACCAGGGGTTCTCCCCTATTTAGCTGATCCAAGAGAGTGAGGAAGTTCTTCTTTAAGGTCTCGGCTGCCCTGCTCCTTGCCTCCTTGTCCACCTTAGATACGAACTCGCTCATAATGTCTCAACCCTGTACGACTTAAATAATTCCAAATCTTTGTCCTTAATATTAAGCTTAGTCACCACAAGGTCAATCATCTTATTCTGTATCTCCTCCTGGACCTTGGGGGCTAACTCCTTCTTTCCATCAGTCACGAAGATGGAAAGGGATCTGGCCAACTCAGGTATGTACTTCAGATAGGTTAGAAGCCTCTTCCTAGCCTCTTCCTCCTTCCGTTTCTCCGTCATGAAGGTCTTAAGAGATCTGGAGGCCTCCATTATTCCGTTCCTGATCTCCTTCTCTATTTCCTCCACATCAGCTATGCTCTCCTTTCCTGCGCTCTTATAGGGCACCTTCGTACTGCAGAGATGAACCATGACGACCAGGGGAAGTTGTTCATCCTCTATTCCATACCTCTTCCAGTCAATCTCTTCAACTACTTTCCATACCACGTCAGATTTCTCGTCATATATGAGGGGGATCTTGTTGGCATACCTCAGGACCGTGGGTTCCTCGGAGGGCTGTATATCCCCACCGTAAGCCAAGCCAACCTCAACTATGAAGGGGTGACCCTGATAGGCCTTGGGTCTCCTGGTCACCGCGCCCACATATTCCGGGTTAAAGGTCTGCTTCAATCCCAGTTCGATCAGGTCAGCCCCAATGGTGGAAAGAGCCTCAGGTGAAGGGGGCCTGAAGTCGGGGAAGTTTTTCATGGCATCTACTAGCTTGGAGAGCTGATCGTCAGTGAGCTTCTGGACCTTCTTCTCAGGATCCAGGCCAGCCATCTCAATTACGCTTAGGGCCGTTTTTTCCCCAACACTCTGGAACTCCTTCACCAGGAAATCCTTCACCGTTGTGTCCTCCTTCTGCCTGGAGATCATGTTCTTGAGTAACTCTATATCCACACCGTAAGGATGGGGTTTTACCTCCTTGGGAGGGGTAGGCATTTTGTTGGTGAGCCTGGGATACAGGGTAACGTTACCCTCAGGGTCCTTAAAGTAGAATTCAGCATAAGGGGTAATGATGTAGGTCCTCTTTATGTACTCGTATACTCTGCTTTTGGCCCTCATCCAGTCTCCAAGGATATACATGGACACCGAGGTACCGTGATAACCGGTATCGTTGTTGACCGATCCCCTCTCATATATGATGGGTTCGTTTTTCGTGACGTCTATCTTCAGCTTAAAACTGTAAATCCTTTTGGAGTTAACTGGCGCGGTGGTTATCTCAATGGGTTTGTCCTGGTACATCTGGCTATAGAGTACAGCTGCCTTAACTCCAAGCCCGTACATTCCCCTTGTCTGTCTGAGAACATACTTCGAGCTGTAAAGTACCCTTCCAAATGCGTCTGGAACCACGTGTGGAGGGATACCTATTCCGTTATCCTCCACGGTGAGCCTGTAAATCTCCTTTTCCTGACTGGTCCTCTCGATCACGACCTTAATTGAGGGAAGAATCTCGTGGACGTCCGTGGCATCAAGTGCGTTCTCCACTAACTCCCTGAGGGCTTGATACATGGCCCTGGCTGGGTTGGAGAAGCCTGCCAGTTCCGGGTTTCTCTTAAAGAACTCCGCCGGCGAGATACTAGTAAATTTCTCTTTAGCTGACACTTAAATCACCATGATAGACATATTATTATGCGACTTAGCTTATTAAGGATGTGGCCAAGAGCGGGAGGGCTAGGGTGGCGTCAGCGTAGATGACAGCCTGCTCCGCGTTTTCCCTTATCTTATTCCAGGAGATTGCCTCCCTGGGCCTAGCTCCGCTGAGGCTTCCATCAAATTCCTGGGCGGTGGTGAGGTAAACCGCGTAATCCAGTCCATCCCTGAATTGGTTCCACCATATGGTGTGATGCTTGCTGATACCACCACCTATGAGAAGGGCTCCGGCCATCTTGCTGGAGAACACCCTATCCTTGATGAGCCTCATGTCCTCAAAGAGGTTTATTCTCAGTCCTGTGAACTGGGACTGAATGAACAGGTTGGTTCCGAAGCTTCCGTCCACAATACCTGGGACAATTATGGGGGTTTTGGTGTCGTAGGCTGCCCTTAAGATGGAATGTTTATCCTCTATCCTCTTGCCAAATTCCCACAGGAGCTCATAGACGGGCCACTCCTTCTTCTCCTTAACCAGGGGAGGAACGATCCTGTTTACAGCGTCCTCTACCACCCCTCCGTAGTCCTCAAAGGGAATGAGTATATTTCCCAGTCTGTGCACGTTTATTCTTCTTAGCTCCTCATCGCTGAACTCGAACGATCCCTTATAGTACTTTCCTCCAAAACTTCGGGCAATGTCATGGTCCACTGTTCCACCAGTTGTAACAACCATGTTAAAGTATCCCCTCCTGATCATGTCTGCAAGGAGACCCCTCAGTCCTGTGGACACAAGGTTAGCTGTGAAGGAAATGAACCTGAGATCACACTCGGAAACTATCCTTTTGAGGATCCTAGATCCCCTGTAAAGGCTCTCTGCGCTGAATCCGTAAATCTTGTTGTAGACCTCAAGGAGGTTGGACCCCTTAAGCTCGTCGAGAGTGACGTCCTGGACTTCCTCCACCAAGATGTCCTCTCTTTTCAACCCTTGGTCACCCCTATTGGTCTAAGTCTCATGACCAGCTTGGCTATCTTAACCTCGTGAGCCACCCTTGCGACTCTGTCCACGTCCTTATATGCTCCTGGAGCCTCCTCAGCTATTACCCTGCGTGTGGCAGCCCTGACTATTATTCCCCTCTCCTCCAGGGATCCCACAACGGAATTTGCAGGGTAGTTCCTTACTGCTGCCTCTCTAGACATCCACCTCCCCGCTCCGTGTGGGGCAGTGAACCAAGTCCTCCTCCCCTCAGGTATACCGGCCATCACGTAACTGGCAGTTCCCATGCTTCCAGGGATCAGGACCACCTGTCCTATATCCCTGTGTTCCTGCGGAATTTCTGGGCTACCCGGTGGAAAGGCTCTAGTCGCGCCCTTCCTGTGAACCAGAACCTTCTTCCTCCTACCTCCTATGTCGTACTCCTCTATCTTGGCTATGTTATGTGCTACGTCATACACGATGTGCAGGTCCAGCTTTTCTGGATCGACCTTGAAGACCCTTCCGAAACTCTCCCTCACCCAGTTGGTGATCAGCTGCCTGTTGCTCCAAGCGAAGTTCGCCCCTGCGACCATTGCCCTAAAGTAGTCCTGTCCCTCCCTGCTGTTGAAGGGAATTGCCGCGAGTTCCCTATCGGGTACCTCTATTCCGTACTTCTTCATGGCCCTCTCCATTATCTGGAGATAGTCGCTGGCTATCTGATGTCCCAAACCCCTGGATCCCGTGTGAATCATAACAGTAACCTGTCCCTCCCTAGTTATCCCCAGGGCTCTTGCTATCCTCTCGTCGTATATCTTGTCAACCACTTGGACCTCAAGGAAGTGATTTCCTGCACCCAGAGTTCCCAGCTGCGCTGCTCCCCTCTGTTTCGCCACTTGGCTAACCTTACTTGGGTCGGCCAGTTCCCAGCTACCCTTCTGCTCAATGTTATTCGTATCCTCGTTCCATCCGTAACCCTTATCCACTGCCCACCTAACGCCTTCCTGGAGCAGGTTATCCAACTCCTGCTGTGTGAGCTTTATCCTACCTTCGCTTCCAACCCCGCTGGGCACGCTTCTGTGAAGTTCCTCCACTACATCAACCAGTTTCGGTTTAATGTCGGAGTAATCGAGGTTGGTCCTCAACAGTCTGACTCCGCAGTTTATATCATAACCTATGCCTCCAGGACTGACTACTCCTTCCTCCTCTATTGAGGTTGCAGCTATTCCCCCTATGGGAAAACCGTATCCCTGATGTCCATCAGGAAGCACGAAAACTGATTCCTGGACTCCTGGTAGACAGGCCACATTGGTCGCCTGCCTCAGTGTCATGTCCTGCTTCATTTTCTCGATAAGCACGTCATCTGCAAAGACTGTGGCTGGCACTTTCATGCAACCATTCCTTTCTATCCTCCACTCAAAGGAGTCCACACGCTTTAGAGAAATATCCATGGAAGATTCAAATCATGTCAATCCTTTTTAAGTAATAAAACTGTTCTCATCACGCTGATGAGTGTGGCGGACCCTGAATCGTGATGAACAAAACTACGCTGATCAAATCCTCTTTTCCGCCCTCTTCTTCATCTCCTCCAGTGCCTCCTGGTGTTTTTCGTAGATTTCCCTAAGTGGAGATGAAACGCAGTCCTCGGGCACTGAAAACACCAGTTCCCTCAGGAAAGAGTACGCGCAGGCCTTACTGTGAAATTCCAGAGTTCTTCCTGCCAGCGACATAATTATTCCTTGTCCTTCAGGGAAAGGCCTACCGCATGTGACACAAACATGGGATTGTGACATATTGACGAGGATAGATTTTATATTTTTAAAAATAACCATAGCTGGTACTGTCCCGCCAAACGATATAATGGTGAAATAGATGAGTGACTCTCTCAGCAAGAAGATATCGAGCCTGATGAAGGAGAGAAACTGGACTAAGATGACCCAGATTCAGGAAATGGCCATGGAACCCATATTGAGGGGATATAACACGCTGATCATAGCGCCCACTGGATTTGGAAAGACCGAGGCCGCTTTACTCCCCATCCTCAGCCTTATGTCGGAGGGAGAGCAGAAACCCGTCTCCATGATTTACATTACCCCACTTAAGGCATTGATAAATGACATTACCATAAGGATAGACTGGTGGGCGTCAAAACTGGGTTTTGTGGTGAATAGAAAACACGGGGAGGTTCCGCAGAAGGAGAAAAACATGAGGCTGAGAAGGGCTCCCCACATCCTTGTTACCACCCCTGAGGGCTTGGAAATAGACATGGACTGGGCGTCCAAGTTCAGGGAGAACTACAAGAACGTGAACTGGGTGGTAATAGACGAAATACACGAGCTCATGGGGTCCAAGAGGGGGGCCCAGCTTTTCGTCCTCCTTGAAAGGCTGAAGGATTTCTCGGGGAAGGACTTTCAGAGAATTGGCCTGTCAGCTACCATCAGCAACGAGGAAGCTGTTGCGACTACGCTCTTCGGTTCTTCAAGTAGGCCCAAAACCATAGTAAAGAGTGAGGCGGGGAAGGAGTTCAGACTCAAGATAAGGTCCATTAGCGATTCGGGTGATATCTGGGTAGCCTCTGCCAAGACCATTAAGGAATCTCTGGAACCGCCCACCCTGGTATTTACCAATTCCAGGTTCCTCACGGAAAGGTTACATGAGGAACTGGAGAAACTGGGGGAGAAGGGGATATTTGTTCATCACTCCTCCATTTCCAGGGATTCTAAGAGCAGTGCGGAGGAGAACCTGAGAAGCGGTAAGGCTGGAGCCGTTCTCTGCACTAAGACCCTTGAGCTCGGTATAGACGTGGGGAAAGTTAAGAAGATAATAATGTATAGACCTCCTCCCTCAGTTGCATCGTTCCTTCAACGATTGGGGAGGAGCGGTCATTGCGTTGGAGGGATACCTTACGGGGAAATCATTTGTGTGCAGGACTTTGATTGTTTAGAGGCACTGGCCATATATTCCCTTTCCAAAAAGGGGAAACTGGAGCCTCCCAGGAGGATCAGACCCCTGGACGTTGTGGCCAGGGAGATACTCGGTATGCTACTCCAGTACTCCTCGGTGAAGTTGGACCGCGTCTTTTCCGTAATTACGGCCTCTCAGGTGTACAGGGACCTGACCAGGGAGGAGTTTGGGAACCTGATCTCCTACCTTCAAAGGAACAACTTGGTGGTTTTGGAGGGAGACGAACTCAAGCTGGGAAAGTCATTCTTCAAGATCTGGACCTTCAACAGATCCAACAATTTTGTGTGGGCCAAGAACTTCTCGGAGTTCTTCTCGCTGATAAGTAACGACGATGCGTTCACCCTGAGGAGTGGAGAGAAGATAATAGGAGAGATAGACGCGATCTACGTATACAAGCATATTCGTCCAGGCGACCTGATCAGAATCAGTGGTAAGTTGTGGAAGGTAGCAAGGATACATAATGGAATGATGATGGTGGACCTGTTACCGGCAGATCGTGGAGAGGGAGAAATACCCATCTGGAAGGGAGAAGGAGTGCCCAAATCCCAACTCATCCCCAGGGAAATACAGGAATTGTTTAAGAATGATAAAATACTGGAGAGTGAGGTTTTAGAGGAGAACGCCAAGGTAAGTTTACGTGCGCTAATGGAGAAATACGTAAAGGGTAAGTTACCGCTACCCTCATCGAACGTAATATACATGACTATAACAGATAAGGAGACCATCTATTCCACGTTAATTGATGAAAAGATAGCCAACACAATAGCCCACATGCTTATGTATCTGGCCACCTCCAAGTACACACTCAACGTTTATACCAGGGCTTCAATCTACGGGTTTTCGATAAACATCACAGACAGGGACCTCCTTAGGGAACTGATCCAGATGAAGGAAGAGAAAATAAGGAGAATACTTTTCAGGTCAATTCTAAGATCTCCGCTCTTCATGTCCGTTGAGAAGGAGATACAGGCCAGCTTTGGTAAAATAGGCAAGATAAACCCAAAGGAGGACAAACTGATAATAAAGGAAGGTCTCAGGCAGACAGTCAAGAGATACTTTAACATAAGGGGGACCATGGCTACACTGAGGAGGATAAGGGAAGGGAAGATAACCATAGTCAGATCTGATTACCTGACACCACTGAGTGAGGCGGTTCTATCACACGCCCCAATCAAGCCGTGGATTTCTGGAATAAACATCCTGATTTACGACGCGCTGAAAGGCGGAGCATATACCGTTCATGAAATTTCTGAGATGTTATCTATTCCCACAAGGAGCCTTGAGGTGAAACTAAAGCAGATGAGAAAGACGAGCACAAAGTATAGGGTAACCAGCTTCGTGGACGTGGATAGCAAGGAGATCAGGTGGTGCACAGTGGAAGAGCTGAAACAACTTGTGAACTCAGATGAGTTCTATACCTCCTTCGCTCCCATCAACGAGGATGAAACTTTCATAGCTGAAATGAGGTCCATCGAAGGTTCCAGTAACACAGAGTTGATATTTAAGCCAAAACAGATATTAGAAAATCCAGAGGAGTTCGCGAAGAGGATTCCAATGGATGAGGTTGGGGAGCTTAGGATCCACGACCCGGTGGATCCCATGATATGTAACATGTCCCCACGATACTATTTCGTGAGGAGGGATATCGTTCCCTATCTCCTCCTAAATGCGTCAGCTTACATTCAGAACCTCAAATATACGTGATGAGAGCCCAAGATATGATTGGATGATACTGGCCCGTGTTACTGAAGCGAGGAATTGAATGTGCAATCAATAGATTTATTTGTCAATCGCGGTTCATGAGTGTAGTGAAAGTCCTAATGGAAAGAGGTACTCAGTTCGTAGTAAGCAGGAATAAGTCCATAGAGGAACAGGTATTAGACATAATCTCCTCATTTAACCAAGGAGTTAAGGACGTGGAGCTCAAGGGTTACGGTAGGGAGATAGATAGAACCGTGGATGTATATAACGTCCTGAAGGAAAAACTGGGAGATGGTGTAGTCCTTGTTGATGTCAGCATAGGTAGTGAATTCAAGGACAGGAGAAGGATATCATATCTCCTGTTCAGACTTAGGAAGAGTTTCTAGACCTTGTAGGTTATGGAGAATCGGAAGCAGTACTGAGGTTGGTTCTAAACTCCCTGTGGAGATTGCATCCATCTTGGAAAGCAGATCCGCGGTGACCTCCTCAGAGGTAAGGTCTGGAAACCTGGAGAGGAATTCGTAGGCATTTATCCCCTTCTTTGTTGCTACTAGGACTGCCTTCTTCTTGCTCTCGATCACGTATCCGTGCCTTAGGAGGGACTGAATGGTTTTGGCATAGGTGCTGGGTCTTCCTATCCTCTTCTCCTTCATATCCTTAATGACATCTGCATAGGTGAGCAATCTCACGTCTGATCCCCTAACCACGCTGATCTCTGCACTGGTCTTTCCCACAGGCACGTCATATAGCCTGTAGGTATAGAGGTTGGAGAAACCGCCATACATTTTCACCAATAGCTCCGCATCCCAGGTTCTTTCTCCCAGCTTCATTCTAAACTTCCTCACAACTCCTTTGGATTCGCGCATCTGGCTGGCCATGAATCTCCTGAATATCATGTCATACAAGGCGAAATGGGCCCACGAAAACTTCACTGAAAGCATTGTGGGGTTCTCAGCAATCTCTCTCTTGAGTGACTCCAGGTCCAGTGGCCTAGTAGGTCTTATGGCTTCATGGGTCCCCTCACTCCCCCATCCCCTGGGCTGATACTCGTGGGATAGGTTCGTCTTCTCCAGATATTCTTTGGCTATCTCCATTCCCCTTCCAGACACATGGTGGCTGTCTGTTCTATGATAGGTAATGAGACCGCTCTCGAAGAGATCCTGGGCAAGCCTCATAACTCTCTCCGCTGGGATCTTGTACCACCTATATGCCTCTATCAATAGGTCGTCTGTGGAGAAGGGTGGAGGTGGCTGTAACGTCTCCTCTCTTTCCTCCACCACGTCAACTTCCACGGTCTTGTCCTGGAGGTTGGGTTTCTCCCTGTGAAACTCCCTGTACACGTAACTTCCTACCTTGACGTTAAGTATCCAACCCATTCTCTGCTTATAATCCACGGTCTTCTTGACTATCCATCCTAGGACCGGAGTTTGCACTCTTCCAGCTCCGTGGTTTCTATCTCCGAACCTGAGCTTGAGCAGTTTGCTCAGTTCAAATCCGATCCATCTATCTTCTATCCTCCTCACCATCTGACTGTAGACTACGTTCATATCCAGGGAAGAAGAGGTCCTCAATGCCTCCACTATGCCACTCCTGGTAACCTCATGATACTTTATCCTAGCTATGTTGGGGTTATACGGAGATATGTTGATGGCAACGTCAAATGCGATCTTCTCACCTTCGGTGTCCGGATCGGTGGCGATGAATACCTGGTCCACCTCTAGGGCGAGCTTTCTCATGGCGTTGATAGTTGAGAGAGAGGAGGAGATCAGGTTGGATCCGCAGTAGGGACAAGTTTCCACTTCCTTACTCACAGATCTTTTACAGCTGGAGCACCTGTATATGTGGGAATAGAAGGGACTGAGCCTGTCCCCCTTGATCTCAACACCGTAGTACCCCTTTTCCTCAAGCGTGAGATCAGTTACGTGGCCCTTTGTGGCCATCACGTCCAGAATGTACACCCTGTTTCCCTCAACCACCACGGTCTCATATACCGGAACTCCTCCTATGCTTCTGCGGGCCGGAAAGCCGAACAGTCTAGAGATGGTCTTAGCTTTAGTGGGAGATTCGACTACCAAAAGTCCCGTTTTAATTTCTATCCTGTTTCCTCCCTCCCTCCTGGTCCTTTCAATCTCCTCTTTTACCTTATCCAGCTCAACGGTTTCGAAGTTTACCGGGGCGAACCCAGGAATCAGGAAGTTCATCTTCCTCTTGAAGAGCTCAAATATAACTTGATCATCCACCAAGATGACGCTCAGGCCCTGCGTTAGCCCCCCATTTAGGAGCCTGCTACTCCTCCCGGAGCCCTGGAGGTAAGTTATGATATCGGGGTACTCTATGAACACTTCCTTTCCCTTCCTAGAGATCTGGAAGGTCTCTCCCACAATGGTTCCGTTCACCTTCTTGAGGGCCTCTTGAGCCTCCTTCACGAGAACCTTCATTTTTTCCAGGAGTGTGCCCAGCCTTCCCTCCAGAGGCTGACCGGTTATCATGGCTATCTTTATGGCCTGAGCCTCAGCTGGGGATAGGCCCAATATCTCTTCCTCAGGAACCTGTATCCCCAAGAGTCTGGACACCCTCAAGAGCGTGAAGGGATTCTTTACAGATTCCTCTGCCCTGGTTCTGGATTTGGGCACTCCATAAAACAGAACATATTTCAGCCTCTTTGGTTCGTCTATTCCCCTTACAGCCACGCCATAATATGAGGCGGAGCCCACAAGGATGTCGGTCTTTCCGTCTGAAAAGTCCTGAAGGAACTTTCTGCCACTGATAGCCAGACCCACTCTGAAGTTCATGGATGTTAGGGTTTCCTTGATCTCCTTCATTTTCTCCTTTCCGTACTCCCTGGAGACCAAGATCAGACCTCCAGGTCCCAGCCTCTGAACCACCTCTTCCAGACTGGTGGAAGTGAATGAGTCAACTATGTTTCGGGCGTAAGTTTGGGCTGTGGAGATATCGAAGCCCGAGATATGCCTCAACGCCTTCTGTTTCACCCCCTTGGGTCTTAGGGTTGCGCTGGCAACAACCAGCTGAGCAATTATCCCCGTGAAGCTCTGTATCTTCCTTTCCAGGAGGGCTATTTTCTCCATTATCTCGTCCTTGTTGTCCTTTAAGTAGAGCATCCTTCTGAGCCTCACCAGCCTCATTGCGTCCTCATACACGTCCTTGGGGATTCCCATTAGCTCGACAAGTTTATCCGTAGTCTTCCCGCTCTTGATTATGGCATCTGCGTCATCAACTGCGATGAAATTTGGCCTGTAATCCCTGATCTGCTCGTAGTTCTTGTTAACGTAACTTACAGTAAGTACAGAGATAGAGTTGGGGTCAACCTTTCCGCAGGAAACGCTTGAGATTGCTCCGATTTTGGAGCATATCTGTTCCTGGAGGGATTTGGTTGGGACTATGTATAAAACTGCCTTGGAGAGGTAAGTTGAATATGAGATCAGGGTGGTTGTCTTTCCCATCCCTGTGGGTGCAGACAGGGAGAAGTTCTCCCTCTCTCCCAAACGCCTGAGCCAAAGCCTCTGCAGTGACCAGGGTTCGTTACCTGTGGCATGTTTAAAATAGTTGATAATCTCATTATACATTTCTGTGGTGTAGTACAGTTCCCAGTATTTTCCCAGTTTCCCGTTATTAACCAAGATATTGTATACAACCCTTATCTTTTCCTCCTGAGGTAAATCCTTGAATGAGTCGACGCTTCCAGGCATGCACGCACTGCACGGTAAACCTGCCAGAGCCCTGTAATCTTCAAGAGGTCCTTGACAGTTGGGACAAGAGCTATGGAATACTGAAGTTATCATTAATTCCTAGCTTGGAAAGGGAAGGGATTTATAAGATAGGACTCCAGATGTTACCAAAACGTTTCGTTTATAAGTTCCAGATAGCGTTGACTGAAAATAGAACGTTTTAAATTCTTATTATTACTCAGAGTTCCCTTATTCACAAACATGATTCATAGTGTCGTCACGTTGACACATTTCAAGTTTCAAGGAATTCAATGCGAAGTCGCGAAGCCATAAAACTAATTTAAAGTTTGACGACACTATGACACGATCAAGGAAAACTTGGATATAAAGTGAAATTATACCAATACTATTACAAAACCTTGAATGGCCGTCCGATTAACTTTTTAAACTTACGATATGGTTATGATCCGCACATAGGTGAATAAAATGAGCGGAACATCTCCTACTCCAAGTAACGTAGTCCTTGTAGGTAAAAAGCCAGTAATGAACTATGTCCTAGCTGCCTTGACTCTGCTAAACCAGGGCGTTCCAGAGATCATAATAAAGGCTAGAGGAAGGGCAATAAGCAAAGCTGTGGATACTGTGGAAATAGTTAGGAACAGATTCCTTCCAGACAAGATAGAGATCAGAGCCATAGGCGTAGGTAGCCAAGTAGTGACCAGCCAAGACGGAAGGCAGTCTAGGGTATCTACGATAGAGATAAGTATAAGGAAAAAGGCATAAACGGTTAGATAGCGATTTTTTACGCCGTTCCAGAGATAATTCTATTTTGGGCACTGAAGGCTTCTTGGCATATATTTAATAGACCACTGGAGATCTTATTATAAGATAGACATGAGTCAACCTACTCATAAGGTAGAATTTGAGGCAAAGGCAAAGATAGGTGAAGTAATGGGAAATCTAGCCTCAATACAGCTCAGGCCAGAGGACCTTTCCAGTCCAATTGCATTTCAGATGGCCATCTCCAGAATATACTCAGAACTCATGAACATGATGAGCAGTGGACCCTCAAAGCATTACGTTGCTGAGGTCAGATTTAACGATTCCATGGGAAATCCCGTGGCCATTGGAGTCGACTTCGGTGATAAGATACCTCCTTTATCAAAACAGGAAGTCAAGGTAAAGGTTATCCTTGAATTCTATGACGAAGACTAGCCCTTCTTTTTAGATATGGTAGAGAAATTAGCTCTAGGTATTCCTCTAGGGGTAAAAGATACATCCTGTCATCCTTATTTATCAGTAAGCCTGCTCTCAGCATGTATCTTATGGTAGATTTTGTTATTTTCTTAGAAAAATACGGATCTAGATGAGAATAGGCCTCAAAGAGAGTGAACCCCGTATCCCTGAATTTCTTCCATAATAAAAAATAAATTACGGCATCCCTTTTCTTCAACCACTTCATGATTGCCTTACATTCCTCCTGTGGTATAATATGCTAAACGATGGATCTCCGCTCTCCCCATGAAACTGTACTGCGATGATCCAATTTCCTCGTCACATCTTGTTACGGCTCAAAGCCTGGTTGCTCATCACGGTCAGACCTTACAAGTCCTATCATAGCCGTTTTATATCCTAGTTTAAGGTTTAGATTTATGCCATATATTCTTGAGGGGAGGATCTGCAGACCCCATGAGGTGAACCTACTGGGCCCTGGAGATCTGGTCACCGTGAAACCCTTCACTGCATTTGTTAGGGGGAAGGCTCAAACATTCCCTCCCCTTTCCGTGGTCTCCCATGAATGCCCTCACATGATAACATCCCCCACTTGGGTAGATGGAGTAAGAGTCGGTGGTAACGTCGTTGTGATGGAGCCGTCCTCGGAGATTGAAGGGGAACTGGAGGTTCTGAGCCATGAATTCCTCCCAGGCTTTACCGCAAGGGAACTCCTCGGTAGATCCAAGTTTAGAGTTGCATCTTCTCTCCCCGGGGTTCCCATAGTCACCGTGCAAGGTCAACCCCTAATCTCGTCAAGGGGAAAAGAGGTTTTCCTGAGTGATGACAGAACCTTGTTACTGGCGCTTGCTCACTCCCTTACTTACTTCCTGTCCTCTAATGAGTAAAACAGGTCATCTAATGAGGTGGATCTCCTCTTCTTCGACTGATATTCCTCGGAGGTTCCCTTAGCTATGAGTTCATAGAGTATTGCTACCTTATTCCCGGAATTATTCCTGAGAAGTCTGCCAAGCCTCTGTATATATTGTCTCTTGGAAGAAGTCCCGGCCACCACGATCCCTACGCTCGCATCTGGAATGTCCAGCCCCTCATCACCCACTGTGGTTAAAACCAGAACACCTGAACTAGCCTGTTTGAACTTCTCCAGAACCTCTTCCCTGTCCTTCTTTGACATCTGACCGGTGAGCATGTAACCACCAATCACCCTGGAAATGAGCTCAGCATGTTCCACGTACTGGGTAAAGATTACAACCTTTTTCCCCCTTTCGTTTTCCACTATCTCCCTGATCTTGGATAGCTTTCCCTTTGTTAGACCTATTAAATACCTTATTCTGTTGTATACCTTTAGGGCTTCTATTGCCTTAACCTCGCCCTCCTTTGCTATCTTGACAATCTCTAGAATCGGCCTTCCCTCCGAGAGCGACCTGAACTTCCTCATGAGGCTCTCATATTCCACTCTCTCCTCGAGGGTTAGAGGAATTTTGATCCTCAGAACCCTGAACTGCGCTAGATAACCCTGAGCCACAAGCTCCTCCACTCCGCGCTGGTATACCAGGCCTCCCATCAGTCTGAAGAGTTCCACGTGCTTTCCGTCTGACCTATAGGGAGTTGCAGAGAGGGCCATCCTGTACTGGGCCACACAGGACAGGGCTATCTCCCTGAACTTCTCCGCGGGAAGATGATGAGCCTCGTCTATTATCAGGAACTGAAACGATGAAAGTTCATCCATATGCTTAATTGCGGTCTGATATGTGGTAATCGTGATTGGGGCAAGCTGTTTCTTCCTGCTATAGTATAAACCGACCTCAACCTCCCCGGTGGTGAATCTCCTGATTGTCTCCTCCCACTGCCTCAGCTGTTCATTGGTAAAAGTCACGATTAGGGTGGGCAAGCCCAACATGCTCATACCCTGCACTCCTATCAGGGTCTTTCCTGCACCTGTGGGAAGGGCTATCACCCCCCTATACCCGTTCTCCTTCCATGCCCTAACTGCCTCGAGCTGATATTCCCTTAGGTTCGCCGTTACCCTCAAGGAAAAGCGATCCTGAGCCAGTTCCAGTCTCTTCACCCTTAGTCCCTCGCTCTCTAGGATCCTCCTGAGCACGTGATAGTAGAATGGCCTAGTCCTGTAAACCCTATCTCTTGGATCGTAGGGTATGCTTATCCTATACTTTCTCAGGATATCCGATATTCTCGTTCTAGCCCTAACCACCAGCTTACTACCTTCCAGCTCAAAAACCACATCATAACCTCCCATTTCCTTCTCTAGGAGATTGAGGAACTCCGGATCAAGCGTTACTCCCACTTCCTCGAGGACTTTCCTTATTTGCTCCAGAGTTATCCCATTTATCCTAGCCCTCTCTGGGTCAACCATGAATTTTGCTCCGTTCTGATCCTCGCCAAGAAATTTTGAAAAGGAAATCAGCTTCTCCAGAACCTCATTGTTGAAGGGCTTCACGTAGAAAGTCTTCAAGGACACCAGATATCACTTCCACAAAGATCACTTTCCTATCCATTCCTACTACCTCGTTGAGCTTTTCAGGTTTATCCACGATGTATATGTTGTAGGCCTTCCCGTCCGATCTCACGAATATACCCAGGGGAGGTAAAGGTAGCTCTTTCTCGCTCATTACCAAGATCTTTATGATTCTTTCGTCAGGGCTTACCCTCAATATGAGGCCTATTCCGTTATCCAGCGTCAACCCAATGAACTCTGCGCCCAAGTAAGTGGCCTCTGATATTCCAAGGTTTAGTGCGTCCATTATTCCTTCAGCTTGAAAGGGGATCTCTGCTGGCCTCATTACATTTATTTCTGAAATCTAGCTAATATTTTGCCATGAACGGAAAGTACGTCCTTGTGATCAGCACGCTACCCGGGATGGAGGAAGGCAAGCGGATTGCAAGAACCTTAGTGGAGGAAAAACTGGCGGCCTGCGTTAACCTAGTTCCTGGTCTCGTCTCCATATACCGATGGGAAGGCAAGGTTACGGAGGACAGCGAGGTTCTTGCACTAATAAAAACCAACTCTGACAGGCTTGACGAACTGATAAAGAGACTCAAGGAACTTCACCCCTACAAGGTCCCTGAGATTCTAGCCCTAGATATAAAGAATGGTTTTAAGTTGTATCTGGAGTGGATAGATGAGAGTGTTTCCAAGTGAAAGTTCGGGTTGATGAGGAGCTCATGAGGAAACTCGAGAGGCTTGCCTTGATCTCCCTTACGGAACAGGAAAGGCAGGAATTCATGAGGGATCTTGCCAGAATTCTTGATTTCTTCAACAAAATAGACGAACTGAACCTTGAGGGCGTGGAGCCCATGTTCCATCCCCTATCCACAGGGAAACTGAGGCCAGATAGGCCTAACCAACCCCTTTCCAGAGATGAGGCGTTATCCAATGTGCCCAAGAAAAAGGATGGGTATATCATAGGCCCTAGTACCATAGGTGGATAACATGATCCTAGAAATGGTGAACGACTTAAGGAATGGAAACTTATCTCCAGATGAGTACGTGGGTAGAACCTTTGAGAGAATAAAAAGGGTGGAGGACAGGGTCAAGGCCTTCGTTACAATAAGGAGAGAAGAAGATGTGCTAGAGGAAGTTAAGAGGGCCGTGAAGGAGGGAAGAAGACTTTCCGGGTTATTGATAGCGGTGAAGGATAATATCTCAACTAAGGGGATAAGAACAACCTGCTCATCCAAGATGCTTGAGAACTATGTGCCCCCATATGACGCCACAGTGATCTTAAAGCTGAGGAAAGAAGGGGCTGTGATACTCGGCAAAACTAACATGGATGAGTTCGCCATGGGCTCAACCACGGAAACGAGCTATTTCGGTCCCACCAGAAATCCTTGGGATCTGTCCAGGACGCCAGGGGGATCCTCCGGGGGAAGCGGAAGCGCGCTGGCTGCAGGATACGTGAGTGTGGCCCTTGGATCAGATACAGGTGGTTCCATCAGGACTCCAGCCTCTTTCACCTCCACCTATGGACTGAAACCGTCCTACGGGACAGTGAGCAGGTACGGACTAGTAGCATATGCCAACAGCTTGGAGCAGATAGGTCCCATGGCAAGGAACTCCGCTGACCTAGCGTTGCTCTTCTCAATTATAGCTGGGAGCGACCAGAGGGACGCAACCACTATAGATTACTCTCCCCCATCTTCCATTAACCCCATAGCAGTCAAGGGCATAAAGGTCGGAGTGCTTAAGGACGTAATGGACGCTTCAGATTCAGGAGTAGCGGGAGTGGTGAAGGACTTCCTCAACAAAATGTCGTCAGAAGGGGCAGTGGTAGAGGAAACCAACCTTGGGATGGTGGACTACGTGCTTCCAACCTATTACATTATCGCGATGTCCGAGGCGAGCTCGAATCTAGCTAGATATGACGGTGTGAGGTACGGCTACTCCTCCAACGCTGAGGGGAACTGGAAAGATGTCTACAGCAGGAACAGGGGTGAAGGATTCGGGAAGGAGGTCAAGCGAAGGATATTGCTGGGATCCTTCATTCTGAGCGCCGGCTATTATGAGCAGTTTTACATTAGGGCACTGAAGACTAGGAGATTAATACGCGACTCTCTGGAAAAATTGTTCAGCAGATATGACATCCTAGTCTCGCCAACTTCCCCAATACTTCCACCAAGGATAGGTGAGGTGATAGATGATCCTGTGAAGATGTACGCAATGGACGTGGCCACGGTCACAGCAAACCTGGCTGCAATACCTGGGCTGTCAATACCTGCAGGGTTTTATAACGGTTTACCAGTGGGAGTACAGCTTATGGGAAGATACCTCTCGGACACCTTCCTGATGGGTGTCTCCCTGTACATGGAAAATATAACTGGATTGAAAGATATTACCGCGCCCTTGTGAGTTACCGTGGTAACATAGCTAAGCATTTTAAACTTGCCGAGTAATCTTGTTTGGTATAATTAATGGCGGTTAAAGGTAGTTTCAGGATTGACACGCTCTCTAAAATACGAGAGGAGATGGAGAAGCAGAGGTATCATCTGATTGGTGGACATAGCGCCTACAAGAAGTGCCACTGGACACATGAGGCTTTAACCAGCGGAAGATATTGTTACAAGGGTAAATTTTACGGTATAGAGAGTCACAGATGTGTGCAGATGACGCCTGTGAGCATGTGGTGCTGGTTCAGGTGCATACACTGCTGGAGATTGGAACCCGAGGATGTGGGACTTGATTGGGATGAAACCAAGATGCCATACATGGATGACCCGGAGTACATTGTGGAGAGATCCATAGAGGAGCACAAGAGATCGGTTTCTGGTTATTTAGGAAGGGAAGGGGTAGAGAACAGTAAGGCACTGGAGGCCATGAAACCTTCACATGTGGCGATAAGCCTCACAGGTGAACCCACTCTCTACGAAAGGATCGGGGAGCTCATTAGGGAATATCATAAACGTGGGATAACGACATTTCTTGTAACCAGCGGTGTCAGGCCTGACGTACTTGCCTCACTGGAGGAGGAGCCATCGCAACTCTTTGTGTCACTACAGGCTCCCAATGAAGAAAAGCACAGGCTGATCAACAGGCCTGTTGTAGCAAACTCCTGGAACCTCGTAATGAAAACCCTCGAAATACTCCCTAGCTTCAGTTCGCCCACGGTGATCAGGATGACCATGATGAAGGAGGTAAATATGGGGGACGATGATGCAAGGGAGTTTGCCAAGTTAATGGAGATGGCCATGCCGACCTACATTGAGGTCAAGGCATACATGCACGTGGGTCCGTCAACCTACAGGCTTACAAAGGACGCAATGCCGAGGCATTCTGAGATCAGATCCTTTGCGGAGAAGCTAGCCCAGCTTACTGGCTATAAAATAATTTCAGAACACGCGCCCAGCAGAATTATTCTCTTGAGCACTCTGGACAGACCCATGCAAATAGGTAACGCGTGGACCGAGAAATGGGACTGGAGAACTCAGGACACCCAAGATGACATTAACGGAGAATATAGGGAGGCTGAAATGGGGTGCACTGAAGAGGGAGATGGTCAGAAACCATGAGTGATGAGTGTTTAATTGCCAAGATAGTCTACCTATCCCTACAGCGGAAGGAAGTTACCCAGCAGGCTATCGCCGAGGAACTTAAAATGTCCCAGCAATCTGTGTCCAGAAAACTCAAGGAGTTAGAGGAAAGGAACCTCATTAGAAGATCCCTCTCAAAGGAGGGGGAGATAATCAGGGTTACGGAGAATGGAGAGAAATTACTAGAGGACTGCCTCTCTATGATGAGGGGAACAATTATCTCATCTCACGTGCTAGAAATGAGGGGAAGGGCAACCTCAGGCCTAGGGGAGGGAAGAATATTCCTCTCCATGCCGTACTACATGGAATCGTTCAAGAAGTTCCTTGGTTTCGAGCCCTATCCTGGAACCCTAAACCTAGTGATTTACGACAGAACATCCTTGGAGAACAGACTCATATTGGATATCTCCAAGGCGATAACCATTCCGGAGCACAAGGAGGAGAACAGGGTATTAGGTGCGGTTAGGGCGTTTCCAGCATCCGTAAACGATCTAAAACCTGCAGCCGTGGTGTTCCCTCTCAGGAGCGTTCACCCAAAGAGCGTTATCGAGGTAATCTCGCCATATCATCTCAGAAAGGAGCTCAATATCAAGGATGGAGATGAAGTGCTCATTCAGGCCTACGCGTGATTACAGTATCTTTCAGTTATCTCCTTTATTATGGCAGATGTACTGCTATGGCCCCACCTATTTATCCTCTGCTCCAGCCTCACCACCTCCACGAAAATACCACGCTTGGCCAATTCTTCCTTTAGGGCTTTTTCGTCCACTTTCTGGTCTGGACCAAGAAAGATTATGTCTGGTTTGACCCTCTCCACGCTTCTGAGAAAGTCGTTCTCGTCACCTAGGAATGCCTCATACACATACCTGATGCTCTTGACAACTTCCAGCCTTTGATTCTCGTCATTTACAGGTTTACGACCCTTCACTCTTTCCGCGTTCTTATCCCTAGACACTGCTACGTACACTCTACCCAGAGAGGCTGCCCTCCTGAGGAACTCTATATGACCTGGATGAATTATATCAAAGGTTCCGCCCACAAACACCTTCTTGGCTCCCTCACCCTCTACTATTTTCAGAGCGTCCACCAAACCCTCCGCGTAGACCACATCCACCAGCGCCGTTTCGAGGTCTCCCTTTTCCAGATAGTATTTTGCGTCCTCCACGTATTGTCTCGCGAGGCTAAGTATCCTTTCGTCTCCCTTGACCTTTTTCAGGGTTTCTTCCATACCATTGATATACTTGATTACCCTATCCCTTAACTCAGGCATTTCAATCCCTCTATCTCCATCTCATATAGGTTTCTGGATGGAACTATTATAATGTGCGGAGGAGCTCCAAATTTTTGATTTAAAGCATCTGATATTTTCATAGCCCTGACGCTCTCATCCTGACATCCGAGCCTTTCTCCTATCACTACCAGATCATCATCCAAGATAACCTTCTCCCCAATATCGCTTTCCATCTTCCTGAGATAAGCCAGGGCTATATCTGCGGTCATGACTCCGGTCTCCTTCAAATCCAAGTAAACCATGGTATGAAGACCCTGCTCCCTATTGGACTTTATTACCCTGTATGGAGTGTAGTCAAGTTTATCCAGTACAGGAAAGGTTACAGTGACTGATTTTCCAAACTTATAGGAAGATAACATAGACCTTGATATCATGTAACAGTGAACTGAAACCCCTGGAATAACGTTGACCCTATGTCCCCTGACCCTGGCGCCGGTGGCTAAGCTCACGTGGGTTGTGGCAATCATGGGGTCTCCAACCACTGCTATTACAACCCTCTTACCTGAGTCCAGTAGTTTATAGATCTCCTTCTCCCTAGTCTCCAACATTTCCCTGGACGCGGGTATAATATCCTTGCCTGTGATTTCCCTGAGCGTTTTCTCATTTAAATCGCAACTAATTGAAGTGTAAACGTCAGCGTAAATCACGTCCGAGTTCTTCATTACCTCCAGGGAGGCGTTAGTAAGAAACCTTTTTGATAGCCCAAGCCCTACAAAGTATATATCCGACATTAAGTTTTCCATGGTGAGAGCTGGAATAAGGGTGTATCGGACTTGGTCAGCATAGTCAGGGACTTAGAGGTGGAGGAGGATTTACCCGTTATCTACGCTAGGCGCCTAAACTCGATCATTCTGTCAGATGTTCACATAGGCTATGAGGAGGAAATGGCTTCAAAGGGGATTTTCCTGCCAAGGATACAGAAGAAGAGATTCCTTGCGATTTACAGGAGGGCTCTGGATGTGTTCAAGACCAATAAGATAATTATTAATGGTGATATGAAGCATAGATTTAACGGGCTTGGTAGGCAGGAGAAGGAAGATCTCACTGAGATATTCAAGGACATGAAGGAAATGGGTGCTTCCGTGAAGCTGGTAAGGGGAAATCACGATAACTATATTTCTCTAGTTGCGGAAAAATTTGATAATGTTGAACTTCTAGATGGGGTTGAGAGTGAGGATTTGTTCATTTTCCACGGACACAGGGAGATAGAGCCTAAGGAGAACAGGATTTATATTATAGGACATGAGCATCCTCGGATCTCAATAAGGGACAAACTGGGATTCGCCAAAAAATTTCCATGCTTCCTGGTCTCACCTCTTGCGGGAAACTCCTATGTAATAGCCCTCCCTGCCCTCGGTGGATATCAATCAGGCAATGATATTTCCCTAGTTCATTCAGGATACATGAGTCCCTTGATGAAAAAGCACGCAATTCTGGAAAAAGCAAAACCCTTTGTAATAGTGGAGAATGAGGGAATAATGGAGTTCCCCGAATTAAACCTTCTAAAAAATATTATACTGTAAACATTCACCAAAATTACTATAAAAGGCTTAAAGATAGACCTCAACATCAAGGGCGCTAATTATCTCCTTGTATCTGTTCCTGATAGTAACCTCGGTGATATTTAGACTCTCTGCAAGCTCCTTCTGGGTCTTCTTATGATCTAGTATGGTGCTTGCCAGATAGACCGAGGCCGCAGCGACTGAGAGGTAACCCTTCCCGCTGGTTATTGCATTCTTCACCAAAATGGACGCTATCTCCGCTGCCATCGTTCCCACATGCTGAGGTAACTTAGCTTTATTGACAATGTCCGGTATGTGTTCCAAGGGGGAAGGTCCTCCGAAGTTAGAGAAGAATGAACCCTTTTGCATTACGTTCTGAACTCTGGCCGAGGCTTTCCAGAAGGAGCTGGAATCCACATTGAAAAGCTTCTTTACCTCATTTAACTGCAACGGAATCTTGTACAATCTGCTCACATAGAATATTGTGGCTGCAATTAATGCGTACATATCTATCCTTCTGGCAAGACCAGAGTCAATCAATCTCTTTATTACCCCGGCCGCCGTCTCCTTAACGTATCCAGGCAATCCCAGCTTGGCAGCCTCACTGTTAAGTTGCGACAGATATGTTACGAGTTTCTTGTCCTTTGATGTAACCCTCGACTTGTTCTGTAGCCTCTGAAGCCTGATCGCCTTCATTCTATCCTTTACTCTTCCGCCTCCGATTAAGGTGGAAAATCCCTGGTCATGAACCCTGTCTGTAACTCCTGCTCCCACTCTTCTTTTCTTGTTCCTGTCGCCCGCATCGAATTCTCTCCATTCGGGACCCTGATCTATGACGTTCTCCTCTATTACAGTCCCATCCCTGGCACATACGTAGTTCCCGCGTTCTGCATCGAAGATAATCTCATTTCCCTGGCAAACTGGACATATCATCTGCCTCACCTTCTGTTTTTCTTGGAATGTTTACGCTGTGGAATTTCAAGAAATAGCTTTCTTGGGGGTGTAGAATCTGATATGGATTCTGCGAGTATGTATGGCCTGTTAACGTTTCCTAGAACATCTAGTACCTTGCCAACTCTCCTTTGACTGGCATCAAGCAATACAAGCCCCGATGGGTCATTTCTGGAATAATCGTAATTCGCATCGGCTTTAATGAGCCACTTATCACCTAGGACAAGTGACTCAAATTCTCCTATGGGAATTATTTTTGTGCTCCTCACAAGTGAAGATAGATGTCATTCCTTCACTTATATCTAGTAGCAGATAATACCAACGTAATTTGACGCGAAGATAATACCTGCTTGGGATGGGGATTACAAGCTTTTTTGTATATAAACGTTCCAGCGATTCACTGCGAATGAGGCAGAAATTAATGATATTTCATTTAATTTAGTATATACTTATCTTTTATCCTACCTGGTCTCAAATTATAAAGAATATAATGTGTTAAATAAAGAATCTTTTTGTTTTGGCATATTTGGTCTCTCACCTTCCTAGTAATTGGGCCTTTGTCTCCTAAGCGTTGTACAGTTGAATGGAGGTATGATAGACTGAACACTTTGTGAACTACTCCACCCTCAAGGATGGGGTTTCTTGGTTCATTGACCATGCTCGATCCCCTCCACCCACAGCGTCGAATGGAACCCATCCTTGACGCCCGGTGTGGGAGGGTTAAGGTGGAATTGGTCTCCGCAAGCTTGACTTCGGTTCCATCCCTAGGTGGCCATCCCATGGCTATTACCACATGATGGGGTTTTGCAGGCCACAGTTGATTTACGCATTATCATTCAAAACCCCTATATATAAGGGGGAGTATCCATTCCTCACGGATGGGTCTTGCACCCCCTTAACTCCAAAAGAGATAAAGGTTCGGAAAATCTCGCCCTTCGGAGCGAGGTAGCTCACTCTATGGGTCTATGCGGTGAATCGGCAGGGCATCTCATCTCACTTCATTGTGATGAAACCATGTCCACCAATCTTGAACAGACATTTGAATCAAGACAATTCTAGGAAAAGTTATTAACGGAGTACTCTTTATGTAACCCTGATGAGCAATCCGCCAGCAGAGGCCACGGAAGAAAGCATTTACAAGAAGATATCTGACGTGAGGAATGAGATTTCAGTCCTTAGGGAGAAAAGATATGCCTCAATTGAGGAGATAAGAAAGTTAAGACAGAAGAAGAGCGAAAAGATAGAGAGATTGAAAGCCGTAAGGTTACAGCTCAAGACTGTTTTCGAGGAATACACCTCAAGGGTAAACGAGTTGAAGGAATTAAAACAGAAGAAGGAACAAATCTTTGAAGTAATTAAGGAAATGAGGAAAGAGTTCGAGGAACTGAGAAACCTCATGAAAAAGACTCAGGGGCTAAACCCAGATCTACTGGAGAAAAGGATAAAGAGCCTTGAATGGAGAATACAGACCTCTTCTCTAACACTTGAAGAAGAAAAGAAGCTGATTCAGAGAATAGCTGACATGGAGAGAAGGCTAAACGAAGCCAAGAAAATCCTCAAGGTAAAGGAGAAGGGTAACGAGGAGAGGGCAGAGTTCCTTGCAAAGAGAATAGAGCTGGCCACTATCAGACAGAGGATATCTTCGTTAATTTCAGAAATTGGTGAGAAAAGGAAGACTTTGAAGAGTTTGAGGGATGAGAGGAACAAGTTGGTTAAGGAGCTTGATGAGTTGACCTCTCAGATAGAGGCTAAGAGTAAGGAAATTGACGAGTTACAGAAACAGATAGAAACAAAAAGTAAGGAGCTTGATGAGCTCATAAAGGCCAGGAAGGCCTTAGAACAGGGAGTTAGTGCCCCCAGGGCTAACGTTGCCGAGATCATGGAGAAGAGGAAGAAGGTTGCAGAGGAGAAACTGAAGAAGGGAGAGAGACTGACGTTCGAGGAAATATACGCCCTTTATGGGGACCATCGGGGTAATAATGAAGACGGCGATAATTTACATTGATATAGACGATGATTTAAGCAGGGCTGGTGTTTCTACCCCAGTTATAGGTGAGACAAAGGCCAGAGAGGCCATAGAGAAGTCATCGAGGTTCTTGGCCTTAGATTCAGACTTCAACACCATGGTAACCGCATTCAACATATACCTTAACATGAAGGAGAACGGGGAAGATGTTGAGATAGTGTTCGTTGCAGGCTCACAGAGAGGTGGGCTAGATTCTCAAATGAGCCTGTCAAAGCAAGTTGATGAGGTTATTAGGTCCGTCAAGCCAGATCAGGCTATCCTGGTATATGATAGCCCGGAAGATGCGAAGGCTATCCCTGTCATTGAGAGCAGGCTGAAAATAGTGGGGATAGAAAGGGTTATAGTGGAACAGCACAGAGGAGTTGAGGAAACTTACATCCTTCTTGGAAAATATCTGAAGAGGCTGGTAACTGAAAGCAGATATTCTAGACTATTTCTGGGGGTTCCCGGGATAATTCTCTTCGTCTCCAGTATATTGGCCATTGCAGGCCTAACCGCTTACGTTCTTCCCTCAATACTTCTGGTCCTAGGAGGAGCCATGCTGGTTAGGGGATTTGGGATAGATGATGCCATTGAAAGATGGTGGGAAAACTCGACCATCATGGTCATTGTGGCAATCCTTTCCTCCATATCCCTGGTGCTGGCCATAATCAACGGTTACCTTGTCGCTTCCACAGCTGGACCTCTCTCCATGAAATCGGTTTCGTCTACATTGCTCGCCATATTGCCGTATCTAACCTTCTCCATCATCATCTTGTACTCCGGTAAACTGTTGTCTAGAGCTCTCTCAAAGGACATAAGGATCTGGCACGATCTCTTGAAGATATTGGCATCCATACTTGCGTATTTTGTCCTCACGGGGCTTCTAAGAAACCTTGAAAGTGGCGCCTACATAATTCAGATACAGTCATTTTACCTTCTTCTTCTTTCATCATTCATTCTCATTGCTACCTATTTTGTTCTTTCCAGCTTTGAGAAAAACAGACTCAAGTCAACTTAAGAAATTCCCTTTAGCTTTTCCCTAACTTCAAGGGGAAGATCGTCCATTTTTAGAACTTTCGCGTCTCTGCTTTTCTTGGCAACCAAGCTGTTAAGTACGATGTATCTTTCTGGACTATTTTCATCCTTGTTCTTAAGAACCCTCAACTTAGCATACCTGGATTTTCCTACCTCCACGTAGACGTACTTTTCGTGTTTAAGAGCCATGGTCTCACTTACACCTCACTATTTTAAATTTCTAATTCCTCTTCTTCTTCCACTGCCTTGATGCAGTCCAGCTCCTCTAATTTGTCAAAGATTTTCTTTACTGCCTTATACACCTCGTCTTCTCTCTTGGCCCCAGTTATCACCATTTTACCACTACTGAAAATTAGAAGGACCACCCTAGGTTCATCCATTCTGAAGATAAGACCTGGAAACTGCTCTGGTTCATACATGTTATTCTCGAGCAGGAAAGCTGCCTTATCCAGATTCACATGAACGTGCATATTGGCGGAGGCAACTATGTTCTGGATCTGTATCTTAGGTTTACCACCTATTCTAATTCCGTATCTTCTAAGGCTCTTTATTATCCTCTTAACCGCCTTGATCAACTCCTCCGTGCTCTTGGCACCGGTAACAACCATTTTCCCGGACTTGAAGATCAGGGAAGTTACCTTAGGACTCTCAAGCCTGAATATTAGGCCTGGAAACTGATCTGGATCATACTCAACGTTTGGAACGCTTCTCTCCATGGCGTAAAGGTCTAGAGTTTGTTCCAAGGTTACTGTTGCTACAATGTTTTCAATACTTATTATTGGCTTATAAGCCGGCGAGTTGGAAATACAGAGTCACCAGTAATATAGTTTTTATACTGCTTTATAAACTCCAGCTTTTTAATTCCCTTGTAATCAAGACAAGTGCAAGGGAAGATTTTTAGAGGGTTCTAATTTTAAGCTAGAGTACTCGAGTGGCTTGGAAGATCCCTTTGCTCAAGATACCCATTAGCCCACAATTTCTACTTCTAGTGAATGATTAAACATGCATGTTGGCTTAACACCTCACGGATGAACGGTAGTAAAGTAAATAAGGCGGTGATCACATATTATAGAATTAGCCAACGCAGGTGTTAGTGCTTTGGAATCAAAAGTTTCAATGGAAAAGGAGGAGTTAATTCACAAGAAAATCCTTGAGAGCGGTGAAGATGGTATTTCTCAACAGGAACTTGCGAAGAAACTAGGTCTATCCACAAGGGAACTTGCTACAATTATAAAGAAATTGATCGACAAAAAGATGATAGCCAAGAAGGCAATAAAGGAGAACGGAAAGAGCGTAATCAAGCTATTCGCCATAAGGACAGTTGAGGAATCGAGCATATATGTGAATCTGGATAGCATAGAGGAGATTCCCTGTTTCTCCTGTAAACTTTTGTTTAAGTGCGATAACGGAGCGCACGTGAATCCTAGTTCTTGTACCAAGCTTTCCTCTTGGATACTCTCCATGGACATGTTAGGTTAATATGTGGGCCTAGCTCGGCTTATTGTGTATTTCACGTTAAAGGCTCCTTAAATACACAATGTGAGGTACCTCCTAATATTTCGGACTACCAAGGTTCTCCGCTTTCTCATGTTTAGACAGAAATTGATTCTTTGTTCAATTCAGTTCTGTTTAGGTGCTAGTCACGTCCTTGCGGATGACATTTTAATGCACTCTATGACCTCTGGAAATTCCCTGGATGTCTTGAATCCCCTGGGGTCGAAATGGGTCCTAACCCCATCTAAGCATTGCAGGAGTGAGAACATGGAAGGCATATTTACCTTTAGCCTGGAAGCCAACACATCGACCCTGTAGTATGGTCCAAATCTATTCTCCATCCCTAATCTTTCCAAAAGTTTAGATATCATCTCAAAATTTTGAAGATAAGAAAATCCCGTGAGCTTGTTTTTCATTTCTTCCAAAAATTCCTGATCGTTAAGCTCTCCAACCCATGCTGGACCATAATACTTCAGTTCCCCACCACAAACAGGACATTTTCGCTCGCATCCTTCAACACTCATGAAGGAGTAACCACATAGACCACATTCATAAAGAGTCCCGAGACTTTCTAGGCTCCTGTCGGCCCTCTTAGCTCCATCCTCCATCTTAACGAATAGCCTGTAATAGTAGTCATGATAGAAACCCATGAGGGGCTTTATTCCCTTTTCCTGCACTGATGCCTCTCTAGCTATTTTAGCCAGTAAGACTCTCAATCCAGCCTCCTTGGAATAACTCAATTTACTCCCAGATACGCCATATTTCCTTCTGGAAGAGGTTCTAGATTTTCCCTCAAGTGCTGAGAGATCGGTGGCAGTCACCCCTAGAACTCCTTTCCTTCTTAAGGACGAGATTGCGGAGAAAAGAAAGGGAGCAGGAGATCCAAAGGGATCCAGATCTGTGTAGCCCACCTTAACCTGATGCATTAGGGAGTTGGCATCGGACTTAACTACCTTACCCTTGACCCCGTTCAGTTCCAAGTTCTTTGAGATTAACTCCACGGATACTGGATTCTTATCATTAAGGATGACCTCTCCCTCAATCCTACTCTCCACGACGTACCTGATTCCCCTAACACCTGTTGCTGACATGGCATCCAAAACAGAAGGCGGAGATACTACCGAAACCGCTAAGACACTAACGTCCCTATTAAAGGTCATTCTGGGGTTGTAAAATACCGGAGACCAAGCTGGATCAAACTTACCTTCCCTAGAGAATTGAGAAGGATCTGGGACAAGAAGCCTTACCTTTCCCTCAATCACTTCTATTAATTTCATTGCTGAGGCTGTCGATGCTTTCGGAGGTGAGAATTTTAAACCCATCCTTATCTAGCCTTTTCGCTGTAGAGTTACTCCTGACCACTATCACCAGTTCTGACATCAACTCATTTGCTATTTTTGATGCCTCTCTCAACTTCTTCTCCATTTGATCCTGGGTCTTTGGTTCCACTGTAACCAAGATCCTTTTTGTGCCCTTGGACGCAACAACGTCCACCGCGGTGAACCTGACGGAAGCTGAGGCAAACCCAGCGTCAGTCAGGTTCTTTGCTATCCTAGAACTGATAGTATCAGCTGATTGGGACTCTGTCTCCAATCTAGGGATGGCATCATCACACACATCACCTATAACCTCATCCCCGAAGAGGTCAATCAGCTTCTCGGCAACTTCTATGGAGACGTCTGACTCGCCGTTTTCATAGTCGTAAATGGTTTTCCTGGTTACACCAAGAATCTTGGATAGATCTCCCATACTGTAGTTCATCTCTGTCCTTTTCCTTCGGAGGACATCTGACCTGATTTTAATGAATATGCCACCTCGTGTTCTATAGATGAAAATTTTCTCCCCTCTCAATGCCTTTGCTAGGCCTTCCACTGATAACCCAACCACGTTATCCTTACCTATTGCTATGTCCTCTTCCGTGTCATCCGTTACCATAACCGGCATGCTCCCCAGCACCGCTGAGAAGTTCTTTAGATCCCTGGTCTCATCCTTGGAGGGCCTATCATTGGATATCTTTATCACGAACCTTCTCAATTTTCCTCTTGCGATTATATCTATGGATTTCCTGTTCTTTTCAGGGTATTCTATCAGAGTATAACTTATACCTTCCTTCTCTAGTACGTCTAGTACCTCGTCCAGCATTCCAGGTATCATTTTAGATACCTTCCTTTTCTTCGTTCACTACAGAAATACTATCATAACCAAGGGTAATAAATATTAATGATTTAAATTCCCTTAAAAGGGATTCCATTTGTCCCACAGAAATTACGTTACCCGAAATGTTAAGGATGGAGGAGATGGCCTTCATATCCCACTCCGATCCATTAATTGAGTACTCTCCAGGAGTGGATAATTTCACCACAATGAAGGGGATTCTCACCATGGACCAAAGATATAGGGGAACAGCACTGGAGAGCTTCTTAACCTCGTCTGGATCAAATTTATGTTTAAAACCATTATTCAGGGTTATTTCCAGTTTTCCATCCATGGCTTCCTTTAGCGTGACGTACTCTGCGGGCATGGAATCTAGGATATCCCTTAATCCCAGTTGGAAAATTTTATCGAACAAGGATCTAGCCCTTGAACTTAGCTAGCACCATAGCGTGATCCTTGTCATATGGATTCAGGTTAACAATCTGCATTATGTCAAAACCCTCATTTCTCAGTTTCTCCGCTTCGGCCTTGAATACCTCCGTGGGATCCTTTGTGACGTCTATGCTTCTGGCCTTTATCGCCAGAAGGAGATGTCCATTATCTTTTAGGAAATATCTTGCATTATATATTGCAATATCTGTCTGATCTGGTTGGGCAATATCCACGTAAAGCACATCAGCATCCTCAACCAAGGACGAGTAGTTCTGTGGAAACCTGGCATCGGCCAGAATTGGGAACAGATTGGGTCTATGCTGAGCAACTAGAATCAGTTCTCTCACTACCCTAGGAGAGAACTCAACGCCGTAAACCTTCCCCTCATTCTCAACTATGTCTGAGATGTGGCTTGGGGTTGTACCTGAGGCTGCACCTAAATAGAGAACCTTTGATCCTTTCTTTACAGGATTTTCCTTCAATCCCTTTAGGATAGCCCCTGCCAACTTACTCCTGAAGGCATTCCATTCCCTATACTCAACCCCGTCATAGTTCACGGTTCTCTCTCCGTACACCGTGAATCCTTTAACCAAGTTCTTTGTGCAAAGCCTCACTGTACCATCGACATAGACGCATTCGTAAACGTTCTCCATTTCGGTTTTTTTAACCGTGTCCAGCAGTTCTGACATAATCACTCAACCTACCTTTTCTTTCCTTTCTTCCCCTTTTTATGTTCTCTTTTATCGAACCTCTTCCCCTCTTCCTTAGGTTGCTGTTTCTTGGGTGGTGGCTGTGCATACTTTGTCTTGATTTCCTCTATTCTCTTGTTCACCTGTTCCACAAGCTGAGTCCCCACAAATCTCCCGCTATAGGCATCTATCCTTGACGCTATTGCCAACTTGGCAGCTAGAGCTCTAGCAATCTTCCCCCTCTGCCATCTTGGAGACACGTGAATCGCTGGATATTGGAAAATGATTCCATGTTTAGGAGGCCTGCTTCCACTCTTAAGTGCCCTGAAGAGCGCTTTTTCTGCTCCTAACACCTGGATGGTGCTAGCTGGCATCTTGGATAGTTCCTCAAGACTGCCCGCCAAGCTCAACAGTCTAGCCCCAAGGGTTGGACCCACCAGCTCAGTCACGTTGGGGGCTACCTCTCTCATGATCGAGTCCAAGTAATCATAAAGTGAGTTCCTGAGCTTGAAAAGAGACAAAATTGTATTTGCCAGATCCCTGATGGAGTTTATATCAGCGTCAGAAATATCTGCTCCTATACTCTTCTTGGCGGCGTCCGCAAGCTTCTTGGCCTTTTGCTCGTTAAGGCCTATCTCGGTTAACGTCTCTACCGTTACATTATCCCTATAGCCAGCTAGAGAGACCACCTTGGCATACTGCTCGTGATCTTCAATCAACTTGTCCGCTTCTGGGAAGTGTATGCTATACCACTCTCTTAACCTTTCTGAGAAAAGGTTAATCGTCTTATCAATGTCATCTATGGCCCTTATGGCCTGTATGGCTAGGAGGTCCCTCTTCTGGGCGGCCTTTCTCAGCTTCCTTCTCGTGTATTCCAAAGAAACCTGGTAAAGGAAATTATATACCTCTCCTGGGTTTTCCGCGAATTTTGCCTTTACTGCAAGTTCAGCGAGGGAGCCCCTCAGGGCCCTAGCCCCCACGTGGTGGGGTTTGGATACGACCTTAACTCCCAGTGACTGCATCCTTGAGCTCTCCGTCTCGCTCTCCACAACTACCTCTGACGGTTTCAATTTCTGAATCAATTCCATAGTGGAGGGCATAGGTTCGCCCTTTTCCACGTTTATTAGAATGTCAACCACCTTGCCCAGTTCCTTTGGATTAAGGACATAATCCAGAAGGTTCCCTGATTCGTCAAAGGCAAAGGATCCTATCGTGTGCTCAGCCAAATAAATTTTCATTGAGTAAAGCCCGGATGTAGGTAAAGCTCTAAGTTTAAATGTCTTGTTTTACCACATATACTGGATAGTAAATGCCATCTCACGGTTCGTTAACAAAGGCCGGGAAAGTTAGGGGACAGACCCCAAAGATCCAACCAAAGGAGAGACATAAGGAAGTGCCGAGGGTCAGAAACAGAATAGAGTACGAGAAGAGAGTTCTTAAGCAATCAACTCAGAAACCACAACGTGCACCCAGAAGGATGTAAGGTTTTTTAAATATTTTCTCTTATACCCTGTAAAATGTTAGAAGGTTATAGGGGAAAGGCTCTAGAGTTACTTTCTTCCTTGGGGGCTGATATAGGGGACGTATTACAGGTCTATAACGATAAGGTTAATGTGAAGGGAATCCTCATGCCGTCATATTCCCGTGACGATTCTGTAGTAGTTCTTAAGCTGGACAACGGGTACAACGCTGGGTTTTCGGTAAATAAGGTCAAGGTCACTCTCGTGGGGAGAGGCAATAGAGCCGTAGAAAGGAAGGGCCACGAAGCGTCTCGTCCTGGAAAAGTGAAGATAATCAGCACTGGAGGTACAATCGTGAGTAAGGTGGAGTACGAGACTGGGGCAGTTAGACCTGCGCTAAGCACGGAGGAGATCATTAGATTCGTTCCAGAAATCGAGGAAATCACCTCGATCTCCGCTGAGGTTCTTTTCAGTATCCTCAGCGAGAACATGAAACCTGAATTCTGGGTAAAGATAGCGGAGGCCGTCAAGAGAGCCTTTGATGAGGGAAGTGAAGGGGTTGTTGTTGCTCACGGAACAGATACCATGAGCTATACCGCTGCGGCCCTAGCTTTCTCCCTGCGTCTGCCAGGGCCTGTGGTACTTGTGGGTTCACAGAGAAGTAGCGATAGGCCCAGTAGTGATTCCGGGATAAACCTTGTTTCATCGATACTGTTGGCCAAGGAGGCTCCCTTCGGAGAGGTGGTGGTCAACATGCACGGGGAAAGCTCAGACACATACACACTGGCCCACAGGGGTGTGAAGGTAAGGAAAATGCACACGAGTAGAAGGGATGCCTTCCAGAGTATCAATGATCACCCCTTGGCCAAGGTGGTTTGGAAGGAAAAGACTGTGAAGGTATTAAGAGACGATTACATCAAGAAATCTGATGGGGTGGAGGTCAACGCGAAATTCGATAGCAGGGTCTTTCTCCTGAAATTTTACCCAGGACTTAAACCCGACATTGTGGAGATTCTACTGTCTGCTGGCTATAGGGGTATAATAATCGAGGGAACTGGCCTTGGTCATACTTCCTCCGATTTCCAGGAGGCCTTTAGAAAGGCAGTTAAGGATGGGATATTCGTGGGAATGACCTCCCAGTGTCTCTTCGGAAGGGTAAACATGAATGTTTATCAGACTGGAAGGTTGCTACAACAATCCGGGGTAGTTCCGCTGGAGGACATGTTGCCCGAGGTTGCACTAGTTAAGCTGATGTGGGCCCTGGGCCAGACCTCAGACCTGAATGAGGTGAAGAGGATCATGTTAACCAACATGGTGGGCGAGTACAATCCAAGACACTCCTTGGATCATTTCCCGAGGTGGAAACATGAGTGAATACGAGAAGATGGGACTAAAGGTGGGGCTGGAAATACATCAGCAGATCAATACGTCCCATAAACTCTTCTGCGAATGCCCCACCACACTGGACGAGGAGAGTCAAGGCAAACTAGAGAGGTACTTGAGACCAGTGGTAAGCGAGTTGGGACAAGTTGATGTTGCAGCCTTCTTTGAGTGGGAAAAAGGGAAGAAAATAGTGTACGAAGTTCCGAGGAAGTCCAGTTGCCTCGTTGAGTGCGACGAAGAACCGCCCCACCCCATGAATTTGGACGCGATTAAGCTGGGTCTTGCCATGACTCTAGCATTCAACGGCGAGCCTGTGGACGAGATCTTCGTTATGAGAAAAACGGTTATAGATGGTTCAAATACCTCAGGCTTTCAGCGTACTGCAATAGTGGGACTTGGAGGGTATATCAAGGACGCTGAGGGCCTGGTGACCATACAGACCATCGCCATAGAGGAAGACGCTGCCAGAAAGTTAGAGGACACCCCCGATTCCGTCAAGTATAACTTGGATAGGCTAGGTATCCCTCTCATAGAGATCTCCACTGGTCCTGACATCAAAACTCCAGAACAGGCAAAGAGGGTGGCACTACTCATCGGTCAGATGCTGAGACTAACGGGGAGAGTGAAGAGGGGATTGGGAACCATAAGGCAAGACCTCAACGTTTCCATAGCTGGTGGAGTTAAAACGGAGATCAAAGGGGTCCAGGAGCTGGATATGATACCGAAGATCATAGAGAATGAAGCTAACAGGCAAAGGGAGCTACTGAAAATTAGGGATGAGTTGAGAACCAAGATTACAAGGGATGATTTTGAGAGGAAAGTGAAGGAGAAAGACCTTACAGGACTTTTCACCTCGTCTAGGAGCAGGCTTATCCAATCTGAGCTCAAGAAGGGCGGTAAGGTCCTTGGTTTACTTGCACCTGGATTTAAGGGAATTCTAGGAAGACAGGTGATGCCTGGAAGAAGGTTCGGGACTGAGGTATCAGATTACGTTAAGGCCCTGGCTGGACTAGGCGGAATATTCCATTCGGATGAGCTCCCCAACTATGGTATAGTGGAGGAAGAGGTTCAGAGAGTGGCTAAGGAGCTTGGAACGGGCGAGCTGGACGGTTTTATATTGGTCGTGGGTCCAGAGGAGAAGGTCAGAAAGGCGTTACAGGTCATTAGGGATAGGTTATCTCAGGCTTTTGAAGGAGTGCCCAAGGAGACTAGGGCAGCCAATGAAGATGGCACAAGCAAATTCATGAGACCTCAACCTGGATCAGCCAGAATGTATCCTGAAACGGATATTCCATCCATTCTTTCTAGGGAATTACTTGAAGATGCCAAGAAGATTATGCCGTCAACCCCGGAGCAGAAACTCAAGGAGCTCATGAAAATGGGTCTAAACGAGGAGCTGGCTAAACAGGTATTGAATAGTCCAAGGCTAGATCAATTTGAATATCTGACCAGAAAATACACCAATGTTTCCCCCACCATCGTTGCCACAACCCTAGAGAACACGCTAAAATACGTCAAGTCCCAAGGAGGTAACATAGACAAGATAACCGACGAGGACATTGAGACCGTAATAGCGAGTGTAAACCAGGGAAAGATAACCAAGGACTCCATTCCCCAGATACTTCTGGAGTACTCTACACCAAACTCTAACACCAAGATTGAGGCAGTCATCTCCAAATATTCCGGAATCTCTGAGGAGGAACTGATTAACTTAATCAGGGAGGTAGTGGCTCAGAACAGGGAAGAGGTGAAATCCAAGGGGGACAAGGCATTTAGCCTCCTCATGGGCAAGGTGATGGAGAGGGTTAGGGGAAGGGTAGAGGGAAAGAAAGTAGCAGAGCTAATAAGGAAAGTAATGAAAGATGAAACCGGATGACGAGTTACCCCCGAGCCTGAACGGTGAAGAAAAGGCATTTGTCTGACGGTGCATAGGATGCTGGAAGAGTTAGGTCTTGGACGGGATCAGTCCATCTACCTAGATGAGAGGCTACAGGCCATGGAACAGCTTCCCCTGGTTTCTAGGATACTGAATCTTTCGCTGGAATGGGACAGGTCGCTTTCCCTTCACGGTCCGGACGGAACGGTGGTTGAGGTCAGAGGGAGAGGGGAGGTCCATGAGGCGATGACACCACTGAGAGAGCATTCAGTCCCTTGGAACTTCCAACGGATTGATCTGGATTCTCTCAAATCCATGGTTAGGGACCTCTTACCCTGCGAAGAGGGGGAAGGATACCTGAACCCTTCTCCCTGGGAAAGGACAGTACTCCACTCTGGTAGACCCGTTAACCTAGCACCTGGGGAAGTGGGCCCTGGCAAGTTTCAGGAAGAGGCGAGTGTAACTGAACTTGTTCAAACTGGATTTTATAACGCCTTTTTTCACTACCTCAATCCCCTGTACATCTCTTCTACCGGATTGAGGTCCTTCTTTTCCATTGAGACGTTCATGGTCTCGATTCAAGGAAGTTCCTCCTCCTACACCCTGTTTTCTAGCAGGCCGTTCACCATGGAATTTGAAACCGGGAAAGTCAAAGTGGACGGAGGTGCCGTTGTAAGGAGGTCCACGAGCTGGAGGGAGGCTAAACCCCACAGAATGGTTTGGGATACGGTTAACCAAGTTGTGGATCTGGATTGTAAGCCCAAGTACAAGGTATCCCTTCTGAGAATAGAGCCTTCCTCCGTTGTACCTCTTCACCTGAAATACGAAAACGGTAGATTACACATAACCCTGCTGAACCTAGATGACAAGCCCGTGGTATCAACCCTTTATCTACCCGCTAGAGTAACAGGTGCATCCTTGCTGGACCCAAGGGATATATCCAGGGAAGGCGTGGAACCTGAATTTGATAGGGTCAAGATCCCCATAAGAAGATGGGGCCTTCTTTCGGCTACTCTTGAGATCAGGAGATTGCTTGAAGCCCTGCTAAAGAAAAAGATCATTTCAACATGAGATTAGTTTCGTAAAGGCAAGAGGGAAGGGATATTCCATTTCTCTTCAGTGCCTTCTTCCCCTCAGCGCAAAGTATACAATAATAGCTCGAAAGCTGAGCGCTACCACCCGAGGAACTTATCTTATCAACCAGATCACCTATCATCTCCATGAGCCTGGGATCCTTCTCTATTATGCTCTTTACTGCCGTACCCCTCTTACCATTCATGTAATTGGCAACTGCAGCCGGGGTTATTCCCATGAGTAATGCTGCTCTATACAGTGGATATCCCTTGTCCTTTACCAGCTTGGTAGCAATAATTGAACGCATTGCTGGCAACAGCTCTTTTACAGAGTACTCGCAAGGTGGAACCAATGACATCGTCTTTACCATTAATCTATTATGAATACATGTATAAAAACATGAATATAGAGCCAGGCTACAATTTAACTGCAGATAGAAGCAGAAAGATTTTCAAAAACTAATAATGTATGATAAGGCTAGAGTTCACACGTCTTGCATCCGCCAGCGAAGTTCTCACTAACCTCCACGAACTTCTTTTCCATTCTGAGGGATGATGGCAAAGCCTTAGACTTCTCCTCCCTTTCCTTCTTTAACCCGAAGTAAATGACCTGCTGAGATTTAGACTTGTCCCTGTACACAGTTATGCCCTTTATTCCTAACTTCCAGGCCGTCATGTAAACCTTCTCCACTGTATCTGCGGGCTCTTCACTCCTCAGATTTATCGTCTTGGAGGTTCCAGAGTCGTTCCACTGTTGCCATGCTGCCTGATGCAGAACGTGATACATGGGTTCCACCTCGTGAGCAGTCCTGAACAGCCTCCTTATGGTCTTGGGCACAAACGGGTTATCACCCACCTCTCCTGTTTCAGCAATTTTCTTGACCACCTCCGGTGTGTCCAGTTCATATTTTCTCAGGTACTCTAGAAAGAGGGGATCAATCTCCATGAACTTTCCAACCGCCACATTCCTGATGAACGCCAATGCGAACAGGGGCTCAATAGATGATGACGTGCCAGCTATTATGGATATTGTACCCGTGGGAGCTACGGAGACCACGGTGGCGTTTCGCAGGCCATGCTTGAGCCTCATGTCCTTGAGGACAGTGACGTCCAGTTTCTCGGCCTCTGACATCAATCTCTTTGCGTATTCTGAGGGTTTACCCCTGATCCCAGAAATGGCCAACATGTCATCAAGTTCCCTAGCTGACTCCCATACATCCTTGTACCTTACTGGGTCGTATGCAGGGAAGGATCCCTTCTCCTTGGCCAGCTCAATGGAAGTCTTCATCGCGTGATAGTAAATGAACTTGGCCAGATAGTAGGACACGTAAACCGCATCAACACTATCATATGGGATACCTAGTTTTATCAGTGCCCTGGCTAGACCCATCACGCCCAGTCCAACCTTTCTAGTCCTCTTGGTTGCCTGCTCTATTTGGGGTAGAGGATATCTATTGGCGTCTACCACGTTGTCAAGGAACCTTACTGCGTATCTTATGGTGTTGGCCAAGTCTTCCCAGTCAATGTATGGATTTCCATCTCTCTCCTTAACGAACTTCTCCAAATTGAGGGAACCCAAATTGCACGACTCCCAGGGCAGTAGCGGTTCCTCTCCGCATGGGTTAGTGGCCTGGATCTTCCCCAGGTACCATGTGGGATGTCTCCTGTTGATCTCATCTATGAAGAGGAGACCTGGATCGCCGGAGTCCCAAGCGCCCTTAACTATTTGCTCAAAGATTGTCCTGGCGTTAACCCATCTTATCACGGCACCCTCCTTCTCCGCTATGGCTAATGCCTCGTCTACCGTGATTATCTTGCTCTCGTCCAGGTAAACTGGTCCCCTTTCCTCCAGCTCCCTGAGTATCTCCTCTTGGACCCACTCCTCACGCATATAGTTCCTTGCTTTGACAATGTAGTATTCGTGATCTGTACCGGGTATCTTGGTCTTCCTCGGGGTTATAAGAGGAACCTGCTCCTCCCTCATCACTGCCTCCATGAAGTAGTCATAAACGCCCACCGAAATGTTGAAGTTCTGAAGTTGAACGTCCTTCAATTCTCCAGTCTTGGCATGGATAAAATCCTCAATGTCAGCGTGCCAGGCATGCATAACGCCCATGTTAGCGCCACGCCTCTTACCTCCCTGTTTCACCACATCTGTGGAAACGTCAAATATTTTCATAAAGGAGACCGGGCCAGATGCAACTCCCGCAGTTGACGCCACAACATCTCCCTTGGGTCTCAGCTCGGAGAAGTCGAATCCAGTTCCCCCACCCTGTTGATGGACCAATGCCATAGCCCTGAGTGTGTCATAGATACCATCTCCCGATGGAGAGGTCATGGAATCCCTGACTGGTAGAACGAAACATGCGGAGAGTATGCCAAGTCTGGTTCCAGAGTTCATGAGGGCAGGAGTGTTGGGCACGAACTTGAGAGAGGACATTATCTCATAGAATTTCTGCATAGCGTCCTGCTGAACATTTTTGTCCTGCTCAACCTTAGCTAGATATGAGGCAACTCTCTTAAACATCATCTGAGGTGTTTCAATATACCTGAGAGTCTCAGGATCCTTCAGCAGGTACCTTGCCTCCAGCACCTTGAGCGCGTTATAGCTAATGAGAAGATCCTTAGGATCAAATTCGCTCCATTTTCCCTTCCCAAATACATGGTTGTAAATCCTGGCCAGAACATATTTTTTGGCTAGATCCATGAGTTCTGGATGCTCCAGGGAACCCTCAATCAGGTTCCTCTCCACAATATCTGCCAGTGATCTAGTATTTATTACATTGTCAGTAGAGTTCTGAACCACATCCTTTGCAATTCCGTCCACTATCTCATCGTGCAAGGGACCGAGCTTTGAGAGGATCTTTTCCAGCTTAAATTCCTCCCTCTTACCATCACGCTTTATGACAGATATCTTAGAGAGGGATAGTACACTGATGTCACTTTGCATGAGAATCTATATACTCTCTACCTTTTTTCATTTAACCATTTTCTTAGCGTGTTATGGTATTATCTCTCGCGGGTATTATTCTGAACTTGCCTTCGAGGGGGCCCTTCAATACAAGTTACCCAGAGATCAGCGTGATCCATCACTATCTTTCAATTTACTATAAAAAAGAGGAAATAGGGCTCTGTCTTTCATGAGTTTAAAATGGCAACCAATTGGGAAATTTCCACGAACTCGCCCAAGAGTTGCAATATTTCCCTTGATGCCTAAAAACGGACCCGCCGGGATTCGGACCCGGGACCTTAGGCTCCGAAGGCCTGCGCTCTATCCTGGCTGAGCTACGGGTCCAATGGAAGATTTACATCTTGGTTAATGAACTTATTCCTAGAACCCTCAGACCGTTTCTCATGACTATCTCCACTCCCTTCACTAAGTTTAACCTGGTCATTCTCTTCTTCTCGTCCTGTTCCTGAAGAACTCTCTCCTTATCATACCAGGCATTGAAGGTGTCAGCCAGGTACCTCAGGTAAGAAACCAGAACCTCGGGTTCCAGGCTATCAGCGGAGTTCTTGAAGGTTTCTGGGAACTTGGCAATTGCCAGAAGCAATCTTCTCTTCTCTCCCGCCAAGTCACCGTAATCTACGTCGAGACTTATCTCACCCGTGAACTTGGAGAGGATGTTATAGGCCCTCACGTACGTATACTGGAGATAGGGCCCGCTATTCTGTTCGAAGTTTGTAACCTTGCCCACGTTGAACGTAATTGGCTTGTCCGCTGAAACTGAGAGAAGGGCATACCTTATTGCCGAGTTGACAATCTCGGGTATGTTAACCTGACCCCTATCCTTTGTCTTCTCCTCCACAGCCTGTTTCACCTTTTCGTAAACCTCATCAAGGGAAACGTAACGGCCCAGCCTTCCGCTCATGGTCATTCCCGGGAGGGTTACCATACTATACGAGTAATGAACCAGATTTTTCGCCATCTCGGGGTAACCCAGAAGGTAGAGGGCGGCCCGGAGCTGTATCTGCGGAACTGTCTGTTGCTCAGCTATTACGTTAATCACTTGATCTGCCTTGCTCGTCAAGAACTTCTTAATGGTATACGCTATATCCCTCACCGTGTAAAGCGTTGTTCCGTCAGACCTGGTCAGAACCAGGGGAGGTATCTCCAGACCTGCCGGAATCCTCAACTCTTTCCTCACCTCGTCGTCTAGATATTTGTCCAGGTCCAGCGCCTCCGTTCCCTTATGTTCTATTCTAGCCCTGGAGCTCAATGCGGATCTCAGCACCGACTTCACTTCGCCGGACCATAGCAGATCGCTCTCGTAATCAAACTCGTCAAATGTGATGTTCAGCTTGCTTAAACTCTCCCTGAACCCATCCAGTACATAATTCACGTACTTTCTGACTATTTCCTTGATCTGTGGGTCCCCGGCCTCATACTTCCTTATGATGTCTGCTATCTTTCCCTCGGGGTCAGGATCATCTCTTATGGCCTCGGCCAGCCTGTCGAAGTATTCCTGGTTCCTGGACCTTATCTCCGAGGCCAGCCCTACCAGCTCATCTCTCTTGGTTACCTTTTCCCTGTACTCTGCGTCCTGTACGGTCTTAAGCTCATCTGTCAAAGCCCTGATTTCAAGGATGATGTTGGTCATAGCATACACGGTTCCAGCCCACAGGTCCTTCTTGGCCTCCTTGGGTGGTTCAGGGTAGCCAAGCTTGGAGAGACCGTAAATCAGGATTGCAACCTGTCTACCGCTATCATTGACGTAGAACCTGGTGATTACCTCATGACCCCTAGCCTTAGAGAGCCTGACAAGGGCATCCCCTATCACGGAATTTCTGAGGTGACCTATGTGAAGCGGGTGAATCGGATTGGCACTGGTGTGCTCCACCACGATCCTTCTGGGTTTCTCCACCCTCTCTATTCCGTAATCTTGATCCAACGACGAGAAGAGTTCCTTGAAGAGCTGAGCCTCATCCAGCTTCAGGTTGAGGAAAGGACCTGAGAGCGAGTGCGACTTAACAAACCTGGACTTAACCTCCAGGTTTTGCGGTTTCTTTCCCAGCGCAGGAAAGGGTATGGCTAAATCTCCCATCTCCTCCCTTGGAGGGTATTCAATTACCTTATAAACCAAGTCCTGCCCTATTCCCAGCTCCTGACCCACTTGGTAGGATATCTCCTGCTTTATCTTCGCTAGAATATCCACTGCCATAGTCCGCTGTTACCCTTTTAACTCTTTAAAGTTAAGACTCATATCATGAAGAAAATAGCCGAAGTCCTAGTGGTAGAGGATTTCACGGGCAAGGGGAGCTCTAGAGAAAGGTTGCAGGAGGTACTGAGCGGGTTAAAGGACGTTGATGCAGTGAACGTGGTGACGGTGCACATTCCGGAATGGAACGAGGAACTTGATTTAACAGGGGTACACGTCATAGTGAGGGAAGTTGCAGAGACGTGATATTTGCCCCTACTATAAGTCAGGTTTTTGTACCTCACCCATGCTAGATACTCCCTCAGATAGCGTAACTAGCCCCAACAGATGTTTCAAATCCTATAGAGGTTGTAGGTATTACCAGGACACGGGAGAGGAGAAGCAGGGTTTGGAACTTTATCAGGGTGTGGATCAAGAGGTCAAGTTCTATCCTAAGGTTAACGTGATGGAGACCCCGTTGGACAGCCAATGTGAACACTACAGACCAGTTAGAACCCAGAGGGGTTACGTGGCCTACTGCAACATATTAGCTAGAGTTCTGACCATAAGCAACGCCTTAATGTGCAACAAGCACTGGCAAACCTGCCCAATTAGAACTAGCTAATCTGTTCCCAGTTTAGCGTACCTTCCGTCTTCCAGCAAAGTCACCTGTCTATTTTCTGACAGGCTGGCTAGGGCTCTCCTTATCTTATCCTCACTTGCGATCCCGGAAAGCTTACTGTGAAGTTCCTTCAGGTTCATGGGCTTCTCCGTGAGGAGATCTAGAAGTATCTGCTTTAGCTCCTCTTCGTTGGGAGCAGTCATGACTACTACGTCCTTGTCAGAATAAACTACCTTGAGCTTACTCTCCACTTCACCCTCACTTTCTTTCGTCTTTCTAGTTTTTTTACTTTTGGCACTCAACGCAGTTCACTAGTATACTACTAGGTTAATCCTCTTTTAAATATTGTGAATACACTTCTAACATCTTCCCTAAAAATAGATAAGGTTTAAGCGTGTTTATTTATGAAAATGGTAATATAAGGTTAATTTTTAGTTATATTTATATAGAGATAGGGAATATAACTACGCACAGTTTAAATATGTATGCAAGAATATTCTGGGCACATTCCTTGTAATAAAAGTAAGATTAGGAATTTTTCTAATTCTGAACACCATGTCTATACACTGTTCACATCCCCCATAACTAATCCTTTTATAGATGAAGGCATAATAACCTCATTAGGCGATTCCGATTTGGGAGATCCAGATTTTCTGAGAAACATTGCAAGCCGGATACTGACTCCAACTGCCCTAGATCTGAAAAGATTGGACGATGTGAGGAGACTGTTGGCAGCTGCGGAATCCAAATACAAGTTCTCCTCTTATGGAGGGGACCCCAAAAGGCTTGTTGAATACTTCCAGAGCCCCGACTTCACGGAACTTGTGCTTGTGCTAGGCGTTGATCTATCCAAGAAATTACTCCAAGAGGTAATCTCTAGCTACTCCGATAAGGATATTCAGGCTGCGGCCAAAAAGGCTCTAGATGAGATAGATGGATACAAAGACTTGGAAGATTCAGACACTCTTCTAATGTATAAAAAATTTTAGGTTTTAACCGAAGGAAGGAGCTCCTCCCATTCCAGCTCCTTCTCCTTCCTCTCCGCCTGGGGTCTTACCCTTACCGCCCTCGGACTTCAACTGGGATGCTGCAATCAGGTCATCAATCTTCAGCACTGAGGTTGCCGCCTCCGTTGAGCTCTTGAGGACTTGTCTCTTCACCCTGACAGGCTCCAGTACGTTAATGGAGAACATGTCGTCAATTATCTTTCCATTTATTACATCTACACCTGCATTGGCCATTCCCTTAACATGCCTTGCCCTCAAGTCCATCAAGGCTGATATGGGCTCCATTCCTGCGGTTTCAGCAAGTATGCTCGGGATCTCCTCCAAGGCATCAGCGTAAGCCTCTATGGCGAGCTGCTCCTTTCCTCCAACAGTCCTAGCGTACTCTCTCAGCTTCATTGCCAGCTCGACCTCTATTGCTCCTCCACCTGGTACTATCATTGGCTCCAACAGGATGTTTCTGAGGGCGTGAAGTGCGTCATTAATGCTTCTCTCAGCCTCATCCAAGGCCATGTCGTTGGATCCTCTCAACAGGATGTTCACTGCTCTGGGGTTCTTAGCTCCCTCAATGAAGACCATCTTGTCGTTTCCTATTCTCCTTTCCTCGACCAGTTCCGCATAGCCTAGGTCCTCTGGAGTCGCGTCCTTGATGCTGCTTATTATTCTAGCTCCAAGAGCCTTCTCCAGCTTCTCAATGTCGCTCCTCTTCACCCTTCTAACAGCGAGTATTCCCTTCTTGGCAAGGAAGTGCTGAGCTATGTCATCAATACCCTTCTGGCACACCACCACATTAGCTCCAATGCTGGCCAGCTTGTCAACCATCTCCTTGAGATACTTGGTTTCCTCGTCTAGGAAAGACTTAATCTGCTCTGGGCTGGTGATGCTTATCTTTGCGGAAATTTCAGGCTTCTCTACCTCCAGAGCCGCATCCAGAACCGCTATCTTTGCCTTCTCCACTCTCCTGGGCATGCCTGGGTGGACAACCTCCTTGTCAAGAACTAGACCGTGGACCAAGATGCTGTCCTCGATTGTTCCTCCCTTCTTCTTATCGATCTTCACCAGATCCAAACTCACATTGTAACCGCCATTGGGTAGTGGCTCGGCTACCTTGGAAACGGCATCAATGATTATGTCCATGATCTTGTTCATCTCGGCCTCGGACTCGGCAATGAACTTGCTGGCCATTGTGGTGTAAACTATCTTCTTGAGGTTGGCCTTAACCGCGGGATCCTGAAGGTTCTTGACGTCTATCTTGGTGGAGATCTGAGTGAGGAGCTCAAGCGCCCTATTGAAGGCCTTCTTGTATCCCTCTATGATTATGGTTGGGTGAACGTTCTGGTCCAAAAGGCCCTCTGCCTTCTCCAAGAGAAGGCCTGCGAGAACCACAGCGCTGGTTGTACCGTCGCCCACCTCAGCGTCCTGAGCCTTAGCGGCCTCAACCAGAAGCTTCGCAGCGGGGTGCTGAATCTCCATTTCCTTGACGATTGTGGCTCCGTCGTTAGTGATGGTCACATCATTGAAGCTATCAATCAACATTTTATCCAATCCCTTGGGACCTAAACTGGATCTGAGCATCTCAGCCAAAGTTCTTGCTGCAAGTATGTTGTTCCTGAGCGCATCCCTACCTGTTGACCTTGAGGTGCCTTCCTTGAATAGAAGAACTGGAACTCCAGCCATTCATTATCACCTTTTCTGGTGTCCATTCAGATCGCTTATATATAAATCTAACTCTTCCATGAGACCCGTAATTTTTCAGTTTCTCTTGGCACTATGAAGCTAACGGGAGACTTTTTTCCTTGGATTCACAGAAATGAATGTGAAATGTGTTAGTTGCGGTGAAGAGGGAGCGGAGATACTGGTGAGCGGGAAGCTCCTCTGTTCCAGATGCTCCAGGCAGGAAGTTTTACACAGGGTTAGAAAGAACCTTGGCAGGGCAGGAATAAATCTAAGGGGGTCACAGGTTATCCTAGCCTATCCAGTATTCTATAAGGAAATAAGCCAATTTTTAAGATATCTAATAGGAAAAGTCTGCCCAAATTGCAATTTTACTATGAACGAGTTGGTTGTGGAAACCAAGAAGGAGATAAATTCCATGATCAGGGACTTGCTCCTGGAGATTGAGAGACGGGCAGAGAATCTGGTCATCCTGCCCTTCACTGCAGACTTCTTCGGGGCCTATCTGGTTTACTCTTCAGCTTCCCTGGAGAATTCTTATCTTTCACTCTATGGCCTCAAGTCTCAGATGCTTGGAAAGACCCTAGTTTCACCCCTTTACGATACCCCCATCACTGAGCTGAGGGGGTTCCAGGAGTTAACCGGGGAGTTAAAGACGGGTGATGAGGTTTTCGACGCGATCCTGAAATGGCTTCACTCGGACTTCAGCGACAACGAGGTCTTCCACACCTTTCCTCCCTCCATTGAGGCAATCCTGAGCAGGTTTTCAAGGTGTAAAAGGTGTGGAGCGGTCATCAGACCTGATGGTGAATATTGTAAAGCCTGTTCAGTTGAGCTTTCTCCTGAGACGTGAGTGTTATCTCGTAAAAGATCTCTGAATTGGATGGCTTGAACCTAGACGGAGGAACGGGTCCTGTGGAGAGGTAAATCAAGTAGCCTGAAGTGATTATCTCCTTCAAACCCTCGGGATCGTATGAATACATTTCCTCCAGCTGTGACATGAGATTCACCGCTTCCTTAATCTCCCTTGTGGAGAGGGAGTAACCACAAACCCTGCACGAGTAGTCAGGCATCACCGCCTCGAACCCGCACCTGGGACATTTCACGGGGGATCTGAGACCAAACAGGTTCCAATTATACTGGAGAATGTCTATCAGGTCCTTTCTTCCCCTCTTCTTGGCCTCAGCGTATAACTGGGGGGCCAGATCAACTATTGGTTTCTTTATATTCACCACAAGGAATTCTAACTGGTCATCGGTTAGCTTGCCTATCTCCACTTCTCGAACGATCCTAACGGCAAGATATTCCATCATTTCATCCCTGGAGGCGTTAAGCCTATTTATAATGGTTCTGGCCTTGGGCTTGGACTTCACCTGACCCACAGCTGAGATAAAGGGTTCCTTCAGGATCTCCTTAAGCAGTTCCTTGTCCAGATTGAGATGAGATATTCCCAGGCCCACTTCAACCTCTTCAAGATATTCGTCAAGGAGCTTCTCAGCATCAACATACTTCTCCTTCTTGGCCTTCTTCTCCCTTCTCGGTTCCTCTTCTTCCTCCTCTTCCTCGTCGTTTTTCTTTCTGGGCACTTTTAATTACACGCCTCTTCCTCAAACTGATTGGGCGAGATCCAAGAAGTCCAGTGGCAAAATTTTCTTCTTAGAAGTGAACTCCTGGTATTTATTGTCCAAGAACTCCAGAAATACTGGACAATTCTCGTATTTTCCATCTCTATTACACTTATTCGAAAGTGAAAGGAAACATTTTGAAGTTTTCTTATCGTAATAGGGACAAACCTTGTAGTAGGCCTTAGCACTCTTCATGATCTTCTCTATCCAGATCTTCTTATGATCCTTCTTCTCTGCCTCCTTCTCAGCCTTTGCCAATGCCTTATTGATCTCGTCCTCGGACATTTTTATTGATTTATTTGACGACAACGGAAACACCTCTCTACATTACCATCTCTTCAACTGGACCAGTTATATAGATTACTACTACTCTTTTCATATTTTCTTGTCAGATTGACTATTACATGTTTGTATAATTATTTGTCATAACGCGTTAGTGATCAACAAGAAATCAGCCATGGTAGAAGTAAGTATTAGCAGTTCTCCAGTTTCCTTTTGACGTTCTGAGAGAAACCTATTCTGAAGCCCAGCTTAGGGTCGTTGTAGAGATAAAGTATCTTCTTGGTTTGTAAGCCTCTCAACACCCTGAAGAGCCAGGCAGAGTCGGCCTTATACTCTTCCTGCAACTGATCCATGTATATGTATGTGGAGCCCCATTGTTTATATCTCTCTAGAAGGAACATTAGAATATCTCTTTCGTCTTCGTCTAATTTCTCTGAAATATCCGATAGACAAACCGCTGGATCCCTGTTTTGTGATTTATTGTCCCTAGATCTGGTTTTGGAGTCAATAAACGACAAAACTTCCTTCTCCTGTTTTTCCGAGCTTTGTTTACTTTTGTTGTTTATTGAGTCCTTAACCTGTTCACCAAGCATTTGCTTGGCAATCACGAGCATTTCCTTAAACCTAGAGTTGGAGTATGATTCAATGATGGCCGTTGCCAAGGACTCACCCTGAGGGGTGAGATACCACCGCCCACCCTCCAGGTAGATGAGCCCCTTCTTTCTCCAGTAGCTCAGGTAACTGCTCACATACTTTGTTTCATATCCCAGATTGGAGGATATCTCCGAGGTTCTGAGGGGCCTAGCGTGGAGAAGAACGAGGATAGCTTCCATAAGCTTGGATCTGGGAGATGCCTTACTCTCCCGCGAGACCTGAATATCCTCCACGCTAGGTTCCCTATCGGACACTGCGATAATGTATAGGCGAATTTGCTTTTAATGGATAGGTAAATTATTGCCTAGGGAATACCATGGCTTTTTTGTCTAAGTGATACTGCATGTAGTAATTGCCATGTATTCGTCATATCCCACTATTACCCTGTAGACACCACTGAACTTGAGGTCCAGCTGTGGATCCCCGGTATCAAACCTGAGGCATTCCAGCTTGCTCAATTTTGTCCTCGATCCGAGAAGAATCAGATCCTCCTTTCTCACCCTTTTCAGAACTTCAGGCCCCAGCTCCTGGTTACCTCTCCCTATGACGAAGCCCTGCCCTCCAATGGGGGTCAGGACCAGCTTTAACTCCCCGGTTAATTGCTTCAAATCCTCGTAGTTTGCATTGTATTTTATCACTTTTCTTCCTTTCATAACATCTATAGACAAAAAATTTGGAGAAAATCCTAAAATTTGCTCTATTCTCTTAACTGTGGTACCAGGGCCCATGATATAGGTCACGTTCTCATTCATGACCTTTTCTAGAAAGAAATAGGCTATGGAATCTATTTCATCTGAGTAGTTGTATTCTTCCTTACTTGGGGTGAGTAAATCTGCAAATGAGATAGTGTTAACTACATGAAATAGTTTAACCACAAATCTCCCTTTTCTATACTCATCCTCGTCCAAGTCCATGACCTCTGCCTTCATTATTTTGGCCTTTCCTTGAACGAATTGAGTTAGGAGCGTTCCGGCGCTCTCAGGGGTTGTGGCAAACACCCCGCTATGCATCTTTACTCCAGCAGGTACACCAAGGATTGGTATATCCCCTGCCACCTCGGCCACGTCTCTCGCGGTGCCATCACCACCCACAAATACCACGATGTTAACTTCCCTGTCCTTCATCTCGTTGACGGCCTCAAGTGTATCCTGCCTAGTTGAGTCGTCTCTCCCGGAGTTCAGGAGAGCATACCTTTTCCCACTACCCTTCATGTACTCCTCTCCCATTTTCCCCTTCGGAACTAGGTATTCCACGTCCGGGGCCCTAGGCAGGAATCTACCAACTCTGTGTGGAATTTCAGGGTTCAGGAGCCTCACTCCATCGCTTCCCTTGAGACCTATCCTTCCCCCGGAACCTGCGTATGGATTAACCAGAAATCCTACTCTCATGTTCTAGGAGAGAAATCCCCACCTTATATGCCAAATGAGTGTCCTGCGGGACTAGGTAGATGATGAGACTCCCCACGGGAAACTGAGCGGAAAGAAGGCTCACCTCCTGAAGAAGGGATTTTATGGAGAAATCCTCAGTTTTAGGCGGGATCTCAATCCCCTGGCTGTCCTTCACGGTGATAAGGGTGGCCTCGGCTCCAATTCTGATGATGAGGTCCCTGAGCTGGATTACTCCCTCCTTCTCCACCAGGTTCTTCCCACCCAGAAGGACCAGCTGGATGGCACTCCAGTTGAGTGAATCTATGCGCACTTCCGATATTCTCACCCTCGATCTCCAGCCCTCCACAAGCTTCCTGCCATTCTCCGTCAGTTCGGTGCCCCCTACCCTATCAACAATTATCAGCCCCAACTCCCTTAACCTCTTCATCATGGTCTTCACCGACGCCTCGCTCAGCCCCAGCCTCTTCATGAGGGTTAGTCTGCCCATTGGTGGTTCGTCATGAATCAGGTTCAAAGCCCACATAACGTAAGCCTCGTCGTAGCTGGGCCTGTTCCCCTGCTTGGGTTTGGTGGCCTCTTGGAGGGCGGAGATACCACTCATACTTTATAATTGCCGTCCTTCACTTTTAAATGATGCTAAAAGGCAATAATCTTCTGTGTCTCCTGGATCTCGACAGATACGATCTACAGAAGTTACTTGACGTCTCCTTTTCCATGAAAGAGAAAGTTATGACCAACTCCGTCCCGAAGGCACTGGAGGGAAAGAGGATAGCATTGTACTTCGAGAAACCCAGCACTAGAACTAGGATCAGCTCCGAGCTGGCCATCTCCATGATGGGCGGAACTGCCATAGTCCTGAGCAAGAACGATGTTCAGCTCTCCAGGGGAGAGCCCATAGAGGATACAGCCAGGATACTGGGCAGGATGGTCCACGGAATAGGAGCGAGGGTTTTGAAGCATGAGACCCTAGAGAAGCTCGCGGAGTACTCAGGGAGGCCCACAGTCAACCTGTTAAGTGACCTATCACATCCGCTTCAGGCCCTCACCGACTTCATGACCATAAAGGAAATCTTTGGGACCCTTAACAAGCCCATGGCTTTCATAGGTGACGGGGGAGATAATGTTCTTGTCAGTCTGATGGCCTTTGTGGCCAAGTTCGGTCTGGAGTTAAGGGTCGCCTCTCCGAAGGAGATGAGGCCAAGGCCCGAAATATGGAAGAGAATAGAGGAGGAGGCGGAGGCCAGTCGCGCCATCATAGAGTTCTATGAAGATCCCTACGACGCAGTTAAGGGAGTGTCCGTGGTGTACACGGACGTATGGGTGAGTATGGGTCAGGAGGCCGAGGCCCAGAGGAGAAAGGAGATCCTCTCCAGGTACAGGGTGACCGAGGACCTCATGAGGTATACATCATCCGACTCCATCTTCCTGCACTGCCTTCCAGCGGTGAGGGGAGAGGAGGTGGAGCAGAGCGTCATAGATGGAAGGAGGAGCAGGGTCTGGGATCAGGCGGAGAACAGGCTCTATACGGCTATGTCGGCCTTCTCCCTCATTTATTGAAGAAATCGTCTATTCTCCTCTGTGAAAGGATCTCCCTGATTGTTCTAATCTCCCTGAGGTTCACCCTCTTCTCCTTGAGTCTGGATTGAACAAGGTCAAGGGCCTCCCCCAAGCTGGAGGTTTTGGCTATTCTGTTCTGAAAGGCCCGTTTCACGGTTTCTCTGATGTGCCAGTTCCCCAAAGGCGCGAAGTAGTCCTTCGTTATCTCCCTGATAATGATCACTCCTGCAGACCTCGAGATGGAGTCCAGGTATTCCAGCACAGAGGTTCTGGCTGCCATATATCCTCCATCTAGGGTATCATAGTTGCCCCAGTAGTCTTCCCGAAGGTCTGTAATTACAAGCTCGCTGGACCAGAGGGCCATCTGATGCCAGATCTCCACCCACGAGGTAGAGTAGGAAGAGGGGTAGAGAACTACGTGAAAGTGGTTTCCAAGGTAACCTTGATAGAACACCATGACCTCATTTATTTGGGGTAACGACACCACGCGATCGTGCAGTTCCTTTCCCACAATGGAGTCCACAGCAGTTATTGCCCACCTTGTGGGAACCAGCTTCCTCCCCTTCCTGGTACCCAGTAGCCCAAGGGAGAGAGCGTCTATGATCCTGTACACATCCTGTCCGCTCTCGTAGAGGGAAACCACTCCCTCAGTTGCCTTCACGTCATCTTGGATCAGTTTCTCAAGCATTCTGGGAAGTTTGGGGTTCTCCACCACCCTGATCTCCTCAGCCTTCACTGAGGGTCCTCTGGGTAGCACGTAGCCATCAAATCTTAACTTGGCCTCAAGCTTTCCAGAGATCCTGCTCTCGGATTGAACGGGTCTCTCAGAAACCACGGCAAGTGAGAGCTCCTTTTCGTATAATTTCCACACGTCGTGAACCTGAACGGAAGAGAAGTTGGAAATTAGAGAGGAGCGATAATTTATAATGTCATATATTGTTGCCTTTCCCCACCAGTTCACGGGATCCTCATAGATCTTGGCCTGTTCACCCACCACACCTGGAGCCACATTGAAACTGAGGGAGACCTTTGGGTAACCCCTTTCCCCCACCACTGCACTGGGAGGAGTGGAACCATCCACTACTCCCCTATCCAGAGATATTCTGGAGGTAGCGTTAACCACTGCCCTGAATCTTTCAGTAATGGGACATGAGGAGAGGCCACACAAGAACTTAGTTCCCTTGCACCTCACGCAGAGTTCCGCGGGTATCCTTCTCAAGTCTCAGTTTCCTCTCTATATACCATTGGGCTATCTTCAATTTAGCGGTTACTGTAAGCCCCACGGGTACGGGTGAGATCTCTCCCCTTCTCAACTTCTCCAGTATCTCATCCACGTTAAACTCCTCACAATCCACCTCGTTGTATGCTGAGCCCATGGACTCCTTCACGTGGGCATCGCTGTTGGCGAGTCCGGGCAATGAGAGCGACCTGCTGGCAATCTCCGCCTTCATGTTTGCCCTTCGCGGAGCCTTTGAATTATATATCTCAATGGCATTAAACTTGAATCTGTATACCTGTTCCCCTATCCCTTTCCTGAAGATGTCAAAGGGATGTGAGGGGAAGAGCACGCATGAGTTCTCCCTGGAGTAGTCCACAAGAAGGGAAAGGTCCTTTGGAGGGTTTGGAGGGAAGTTACAGAGAATAACCACGTGTCCAAATTGGGTTGTGACCTCCTGTCCAGGTATGACCTCTCCCTCAACTCGTGATATGCCCCGGGAAGTATCGTGATCGGTCAGGGCGATATGTATGTCTAGTTTCCTAGCGTACTTAACCAGGGTCTCGGGATCGTACTTCCCATCACTAAAAAAGGAGTGAACGTGAAAATCCACTCTCATACGTAGCCCAGCTCTTTCATGACCTCCAGCGTGAGTATTGTTATTCCCGCTGCGCCTCTGACCAGGTTATCACCTAGCACAACCATTCTGATTGCCCCATTCTCGTTCTTAACCCTTCCCACACTGATGGCCATTCCCTTCTCCGCTCCAACGTCTATCTCAGGCTGAGGCCTATCCTCTCCCTCAAGTACCCTGATAGGGGTCTTGGGGGCCGTGGGTAAGTTCCTTTCCTGAGGTAGAGACTTGAAGGATGAAAGGTCCCTCTTCACCTCCTCCGCATTAACCGGGGAGTCAAAGAACAGGTAGATAACCCCCATGTGACCTACCTTGACGGGAACTCTGGTGGACGTTACCAGTGCCTTGAGCTCCACGTGGCGGATGGAGTCATTAACGAGGGTTCCCAGCATTTTCCCGGACTCCTTAGGTATCTTCTCCTCCTCGCCCTTTATGAAGGGTATAACATTGTTGGTTATGGACATGAAGGAAAGACCGTTATATCCAGCTCCACTCACCGCCTGAAGGGTGGTTATAATCATGTGATTCAAGCGATACTTGAGAAGGGGTTTGATGGGCATGCTCATTATGGCTGCGGTGCAATTGGGGTTCTTCACAAGGAGACCCTTCCAGCCCCTCTTCTGCCTCTGAGTTTCCAGAAGTCTCAGATGCTCCCAGTTTACCTCGGGATTGATAAGCGGAACCTCTGGATCCATTCTGAAGGGACTTGCATTGGACACCACGGTTATTCCTTCCCTAACCAGTTTAAGCTCTATCCCCTCAGCCATCTCGTTTGGCAGGGCCGAGAGTACCACATCCACGTCCTTGTGATCCTCAGGTTCGGTGGACACTATCCTGAGGTCCCTGGCCTGTTCGGGCACCTCACCGCCCTCAACCCACCTTACTGCCTCAATGTACCTCTTGCCTATCTTACCTGGGGATGCACTAACTTTGGTGAGTTCAATGTAGGGATGGGAGGAGAGTAGCCTTACCATCTTTTGCCCTACCATTCCAGTAGCTCCCAGAAGAGATACCCTTAGTTTATCCATTTCACAACAACCTCATGTAAGTCTTTAGCCAGATTAAAACCTTCATCTCTCTTCACCACAAAGGTGGCACTCACGTTCTTCAGTCCCCTGGATATCGAGGCCACCTCAAAGGACGAGGCCTCCCTTAATACCTCTCTAAATAGCTCCCTGTTCCTCAATCCGCATCCCACAACGCTCACTGCGCTCGCATCTTGAACGTTGATACTATCCACATCTCTTAACTCGTGGAGGCGCGCTGAAAGCCTGTCAGCGTTCTTGGAGTCGACTACAATGTGGATTGTTGTCTCGGAAGCCGGCTGGGATAGGGAAATTATGTTAACTCCAGCCTCTCTCGCCTTCTCCATTACTCTCGCTGCAGAGCCTATCTTCCCCACTATATTGGTGCTTTCCACAGAGATCAACTTAAGGTCATCCAGTACAGCAATTCCCTTCAATTTATCCGACGAATCACACGTTCCCTGAACCAGGGTGTAACCCTCGTCGTAAAGTCCCTCTATGTAAACCCTTATGTCCCTGTCAAACATTGGTTCAAAGGTTCTGGGATGAAGCCTCTTAGCTCCCATCTGCGCCAGTTCCATTGCCTCCTCAAGGGAAAGTCTGGATATGGTCTTGGCCCCTGGGAACTTCCTGGGGTCAGCAGTCATGATACCTGGAACTTCAGTTATTAGTCTCACCTCTGGAAACCCAAGCAGTTTACCTAGGAGAGTGGCGGTATAGTCACTACCTCCCCTCCCGACGGTGGTGTATCTCTCTGTTGGGGTCTTGCCTATGAAACCGGGAATTACTACGATCCTAGATGGTATGTCAAGAACCTTTCTCGCCTCCATGGCGGAGAGATCCTCCATAACGTTGGCTTCTCCAAAGGAATCATCTGTCACGAGCAAGGGTTCTGGATAGGACTGGGCGTCCATCTTCCTGCTTCTCAGCATGGCTCCCAGCGTTATGCTGGCCATCCTTTCACCGAAGGAGAGGATGTAATCCCTAACCCTCATCGATATCTCATCCAGCACCTTGATGGACCATGCTATTCTGAACAGCTCGTCGGCCAGCTTGGATAAAGACTTGAAAGCGTTGTCAAATTCCGGTCCGTCCACAACCTTTGACAGGAGCTTGACATGTCTATCATATATCTCGCTGACTATTTCCACTGCCTTATCCCTGTTCTCCGTAGCTTCAATGAGGCTGTTGGTTACTCCCTTCAGGGCGGAGGTCACCACAATCGTCTTATCCCTTGATGAGGAGTAGTGGTTTATCTTGTCAGCTATGAGCTCAAAGTCTTTCTCGTCCTTCTGAATTGATCCACCTATTTTAACCACTAGCATTCAGATCACCCAAAATTATGCTTTCTAAATGGTCTGGATTTACAATTATACGTCTGGCCGAGGATTTTATCATGGAGTCAGGGTCCTTTAGTGCGTGCCCTGTCAGTATCATGACTGTCTTACTTGTCCTGTCCAGAAGTCCGTGCTCCAAGGCCTTCTTATATCCAGCGAAGGACGCCACTGATGCAGGTTCGGCCCCTACCCCCTCCCTTCTGGCCAGTTCCCTTTGGGCCTCCACGATCTCGTTGTCACTGACGTATATTGCAGTTCCCTGCGATTCCCTAATGGCCTTCATGGCCTTCTTCCAATTCACTGGTTTTCCTATCCTTATGGCAGTTGCCACAGTCTCTGGATTTTCCACAAATTGGGGAACGTCCTGGTTGTTCAGAATAGCCCTGGCGATTGGTGAAGCTCCTTCGGCTTGGACACCGACCATTTTGGGTACCCTGTCAATTACTCCCGCATCCCTTAATTCTGTGAAGCCCTTCCAAATTGCATAAATATTCCCAGCATTCCCAACCGGTACGAACACGTAGTCGGGAACCCCTATCTCCTCAGCTATCTCATACGCGATGGTCTTCTGACCCTCCAGCCTCCATGGATTGAAAGAATTGAGCGGATAAACTATTCCCACTTCCTTGTACAGCTTCATCACTGCCTTCATACCGACATCGAAGCTTCCCTCGACTTCTAGGATTGTGGCACCGTACAGGATGGATTGGGCCAGTTTGCCTATGGCAACCTTATCCTTTGGCAGGACTAGGTATATCTTGAGACCAGCTCTCGCGGAGTAGGCAGCCGCTGAGGCCGCCGTGTTCCCTGTGGACGCAGCGACCACGATCCTGTATCCCTCGCTCACCGCAGAACTGATGGCTACTGTCATCCCCCTGTCCTTGAAGCTTCCGGTTGGGTTTGCTCCCTCGAACTTGTAATATACTTCGTTGTTCTCCCTTGACCTGATCAGAGGCGTTCCGCCCTCGCTTATGCTTACAATTTTCTTGTAATTTCCAGCTATTGCAGGGGAGTATCTCCAGACTCCTCTACCTCTTAGCTTGGAGAACGAGAATGTGGAGGGCAATTTTACAGATATCTCAAGTATTCCCCCACATCTTGGGCAAGTGATCATTTTTTGGTCCAATTCACTTTGGAAACCACATTCAATACAACGCATAGATCCTTCTAGTTTGTTTCCAACGACATGTCACCAGCCTGCATGATCGCTGTATGTAAAAATTTAAACTTTATGGGACCTTTGACTCCATGGGTTTCAAGGATCTGCGGGATTATCTAGAGAGCATGCGTTCTAGGGGTAAGCTTATCGAGGTAGAGCATGAGGTCGACGTGAACCTAGAGATAGCGGAGCTGGGAAGAAGGGCCACATACTCCCATCTTCCACCACTCCTCTTCACTAGGGTTAAGGGTTACCCTGACTGGAAAGTCCTAACCAACGTGTATTATTCCATGGAGGGGATTTACGAGTTGTTTGGGACTAGGAACCTTGAGGGGATAGCGGACAGCTTCCTGGCGAGTTTCGGCGAAGTTCCTGTCACGATACTTGACAAGGTCAGATCTCTTCCATCTCTCCTGAAGATGGGAAAATACATGCCCAAGGGTAAGAGAGCCCTCTTCAGGGAGGATAAGAGCCTAAACCTGGAGAGATTACCTGCCACAAAAACATGGCCCAAGGACGCAGGCAGGTACATGACGTTTTCTATTGTAATAACTAAGGACCCAGAAAAAAATGTCAATAATCTAAGTATTTATAGAATACAGATACTGAACGACAGGGAAGCGTTAGTGCACTGGCAGGCGTTTAAGAGAGGATCCCTAGCAGCTTCTAAGTATAGGGACCTAGGCGTGACCAAGGTGCCAGTGGCGATAGTCAATGGGGTGGATCCTATCATAACGTTCACCGCAGCATCTCCTGTACCTCCAGGGCTGGATAAGTACCTGTTCGCCGGGATACTAAGGGATGACGGTGTGGATGTGGTGGAGCTGGACAATGGTATACTGGTTCCTGCACATGCCGAGTCGGTACTTGAGGGTTACGTGGACCTGAACGATCTGAGGCCTGAGGGACCCTTTGGGGATCACCTGGGTTACTACACTCCCCAGGATTACTATCCGGTGTTCAAACTTGAGAAGGCCCACTCCAGGGAGAACCCCATCTATCACGTGACCTCGGTGGGTAAGCCTCCACTGGAGGACGCCTGGATAGGCAAGGGAGTGGAGAGAATATTTCTCCCCTTCTTGAAAATGATAATCCCGGACCTGGTGGACATGAATCTGCCAGAGTACGGCCTCTTCACCAGTATTGGAATATTTTCGATCAGGAAAAGATATCCAGGACAGGCCAGGAGGGCCATGATGTCCATATGGGGCACTGGCCAGCTCAGCTTCCTGAAGCTGGTTATCGTAGTTGATGCTGATGTCAACATTCACGACATGAACCAGGTCCTTTACGCTATTGCCAGTACGGTGGATCCGCAAAGAGACGTCATGATAGTGACCAACGCGTTAAACGATAGTTTAGATCACACTGTCCCCAATCCGCCCCTAGGGAGTAAAATGGGGATAGATGCGACAAGGAAGTTCAGGGAGGAGTTGGGAAAGGACTGGCCAGAGCCAGTTGAAAGTGATCCTGACACGGTTAAACGGGTGTCTGAAGTCTGGGAGAAGATAAGGTCTAAATGGCCAGATCCTCCCTCAAGGTAGATTCGCCTTTCTTGTAGATCACCGTTACCTCCACCACGTCTAGACCTCTTGTGGGTATCTCGAGTTTGTTGGTAATCTTCTCCACTTTAGTCTCGTCCGTGATGGTTCTCCTGCTCCTCTCCTCTGACGGAGAAAGAGAGGTGACGCTGTACTTTACTATTACCTCCCTGATGAGGAGGGGAGCTCCATTTATCGTTTCCAATATAATCCTTTCTCCATCTAACCTAGCCTTGAAGTCCGCCATGTTATCACGCGCCAGTTAACCTGTATTATGTATATTCTATCTTAAACGTTGTTTCTCCCCAAGATAAACAATAGAGCTTACATGACCAGTAAAGTAGAGGACTTCGTGAGGAACTGGAATGGAAGGCAAGAGGCTGGAATTGGAGAGAGAGTTAAGAATGCTTTCAAGCCAAAGCAACCCCTGAAGTATAAGCTGGTCACCTCAAATTACAAGTTGAGAACCACAATTAACAGGTTAGAAGTATACATCTCCAAGATGCAGGAGAGAGACAGAGTTCTGTTTGAAAGGGTTATTTCAGCGCAGATGGCCAAGGACAATGCCAGGGCATCCATGTACGCCAACGAAATAGCTGAGATTAGAAAGATGACGAAGCAAATAATAGGGGTGCAGATTGCCCTTGAACAGGTACAGCTCAGGCTTGAAACCGTAACAGAGGTTGCTGACGTATTTAACAACCTGATTCCCGTGATCGGCGTAGTCAGGGAACTAAAGAATGCCATAAAGGGAGTGATGCCTGAGATCAGTATGGAGCTAGCTGACGTGGAGGAAGGGTTACAGGAGGTCGTAATAGAGGCCGGAGACTTCACTGGTACTAGCATAGAGCAGGCTGCCACTAGCCCAGAGGCAAGGAAGATATTGCAGGAGGCAAGCATGATAGCTGAGCAGAGAATGAAGGAGAACTTCCCTGACCTTCCCGCCTTAGTGACCACAACCCAGAAGGCAGAGAACGGGAACGGGGCTAAATAACTCTCATTCTTTTAATCCTTTCTGTTTTATATGATCTATTTTTTAATCGCTTTAATCTTCTAAGCAGATTTTTAAGTTTTGATTCGAAAAAGATAGTGGGGATATCTTATTGGTTACTCAAATTTTGAAAGAAGAGGGTATCCTTCCTTTATCGAGAGTAAGGAAAGATATGGTAGAGCTTGCAGGGGGAAAGGGGGCTAACCTCGGGGAGCTCCTTAGCCAGGGGATCCGCGTACCCCCTGGCTTCGTTATTACTTCAAAAGCTTACTCGTACTTTCTGGATTATAATGGTTTAAGGGATAAGATTGTTTCAATCCTGAAGGAGGAGGAATCGTCTGAGAAGGCTAGCGAGAGAATAAAACATCTGATTCTCACTTCACAGGTTCCCCATGACCTAGAGGAAATGATATACGGTTCCTTTGATGAGCTTTCTAGGTCAGTGGGTAAGGAGATATTGGTAGCCGTTAGGTCCTCTGCTACGGCAGAGGACATAGAGAGTGCCAGTTTTGCCGGTCAACAGGACACCTATCTCAACGTGAAGAGGGCAAATCTGATCAATATGGTCAAGGCTGTTTGGGCCAGTCTCTATAATGCGAGGGCCATAGAGTACAGGAAGAGCAAGGGGATAGACTCTTCCAAAGTGGAGATGGCCGTTGTAGTCCAGAAAATGGTAAACTCTAGGTCCTCTGGAGTAATGTTCACCCTTAACCCTTCAAACGGCGATAGAAATTTCATTGTAATAGAGTCATCTTGGGGGTTAGGAGAGGCTGTAGTTGGGGGAAAGGTAACCCCTGACGAGGTCATAATTTCCAAATCCGATCTGAAGATCATGGATAAGAGAATAGCTAAGAAAAGCATGAAGATCGTGTACAATCAGGGGAATAACGTCGAGGTTCCGCTTAATGGCGATGAGAGTGAGAGCCCAAGTATATCAGACGAGGAAGCGCTGGAATTGGCTAAATTAGCCCTGAAAATTGAGAGTCATTACGGTATGCCCATGGATATAGAGTGGGCAATAGATGCTGACATGAAGTTTCCGGATAATGTCTTCATAGTACAGGCTAGGCCCGAAACCTTCTGGGCCTCCAAGGGAAAGGAGGTGGTAAAGTCTACTACTCAACCCACAGAGAGGAAGGTTCTTGTTAAGGGACTGGCAGCAAGCCCAGGTATAGCTAGCGGAAAGGCCAGGGTTCTCATGGACGTGAGGGAATCCAAGGACTTCCAGAAGGGAGAAATCCTTGTGACGAGAATGACGGACCCCGACTGGGTCCCCGTGATGAAGATTGCCTCTGCAATAGTTACAGACGAGGGTGGGATAACCAGTCATGCGGCAATAGTTTCTAGGGAGCTGGGGATACCGGCAATAGTGGGAACCAAGGATGCCACAAAGGTTCTGGAGACCGGTCAAGAGATCACGGTTGACGCCACAAGGGGAGTAGTATATGCCGGCAGGATAGTCGCAGAGGAGCCAAAACAGGAGCATCAGGGGACCTCTGTTTCTGGATTGTCTAGGGATGTGCTCCTGAGTCTCTTCCCCGTCACCGGCACAAAAATATACATGAATCTGGGTCAGCCGGACATAATTGAGAAATATCTAGATCTTCCGTTTGACGGAATAGGGCTCATGAGGATAGAGTTTATTGTTAGCGAGTGGATAAAGCATCATCCGCTCTATCTCATAAAAATAGGGAAACCTGACGAGTTCGTGAACAAGTTAGCCGATGGAATAGCTAGAGTCGCGTCAGCCATATATCCAAGACCGGTAGTGGTTAGGTTCTCCGATTTCAAGACCAACGAGTACAGGGGATTGATAGGTGGAGAGGAGTTCGAACCCGAGGAAAGAAACCCAATGATAGGATGGAGGGGAGTTTCCCGATACGTAAGCCAGCAGTATGAACCGGCGTTCAGACTGGAGGTCAGAGCAATCAGAAAGGCTAGGGAAGAGATGGGTCTAAAGAATGTGTGGGTTATGTTCCCCTTCGTCAGAACCACTTGGGAATTGAACAAGGCCATAGGAATCATGGAGGGTGAGGGTCTCAGGAGGAGTGGTGACTTTAAGGTCTGGATAATGGCCGAGGTTCCTTCCGTCATAACCATGGCTGATGAGTTCTCAAAGATGGTTGATGGGTTCAGTATAGGTAGCAATGACCTAGCTCAGCTAACTCTCGGTGTGGACAGAGACTCGGAAATCCTAGGGAGAATGGGCTACTATGACGAGAGGGATCCCGCTGTATTGAGATCCATGAAGAGATTGATCAGGATAGCCCACAAGTACGGAAGGACAGTTTCCATATGCGGGCAGGCTCCCAGCGTCTACCCCGAAGTAACCGAGTTCCTAGTGAAGGAGGGCATCGACAGCATAAGCATAAACCCGGATACGGTAATATACACGAGGAGACTTGTTGCCAGTATAGAGCAGAAGCTTCTTCTAAGAAGAAGGTAACCCAGCGCATTTTTTACATATTCTTCTTGAACCGTTGGAGTAAGCAACGCATTCTTCACATATTAGTCTACCACATGACTCACAGTAGCCTATGGAGAGGTTTCTTCCACAGAGCTCGCACATCGACATTTGGCACACGGAGCATATATTCCCTCTGAAATGGAGGTCACACACCACTCTCCCGCATATACTGCATGCGTTTCTGGCATCCCTTTCCTCACAGATTTCACATTTCAATGAACTTCTTGAACCAGAGATAGGCCTCCTCATCGTCCTTAGCCTGCTTAGGCGGGTGCTTGAAATAGAACGCAGAGACCTCGTTGAGGGGACCCCCTATTCCCCTATCCTTGGCCAGCTTCACTGCCCTTATTACATCCACAAGCACCGAGGCGCAGTTAGCCTTATCGTCCACCTCTAGGGTTGCCTCCACTTTCACTGGTCTTCCAGCAAATCCCGATCCGTTGACGTAAATGTACGCCACCTTGGTGTTTCCAAGAAAGGGGACGTAATCGCTTGGCCCAATTCTTATCCTTCCTTGGGTCTCTATTTCCTGTTCGTTTTCAAGGGTGCTTGTCACGGCCTTGGTCTTGCTTATTCTCTTGGAGTGAAGCCTCTCTTCCGTCTTCATGTTGAGGAAATCTGTGTTCCCTCCCACATTCAACTGATAGGTTTCCTCCACCTTGACTCCCCTCAGTCTGAAGAGCGAGGTAATGGCCCTGTGAAATATTGTGGCTCCAACCTGTCCCTTTACGTCGTCTCCGGCAATGGGCAAACCAAGTTCCTTGAACTTCCTTGGAAATTCCCCTGTGGGATCGCTTGCAATGAAAACGGGAATTGCGTTCACAAAACCTATTCTGGCCTCCAGCGATGCCCTTGCGTAGGCCCTGGAAGCCATCTCGCTACCCACCGGCAACATGTTGACAAGTAGATCCGCTCCACTGCTCTTCAGAGTGTCCACAACGGATTCGAGATTTCCCTCACCAGAGGGATTGAACACGTTAGTCATGTGGGGGGCAACTCCATCCAGCACGGGCCCTGGGGAAACCTCAACTCCCAGTTTATCCATCTCAACTATTCTAGGAGTTATGTTGGGTTTCTCAAATATTGCCTCCGCTACATCCTTCCCTATCTTGTTAACGGAAACATCAAAGGCCGCTACCACCTTAATGTCGGTTATCTTGTACCCGCCTATAACTGGCGTAATCAATCCATCAAAATAGTTCTCTCCCATTTTCCTGTAATATTCTATTCCTTGCACAAGCATGGATGCACAATTTCCAAGGCCAGCAATTGCTATCTTGATCATTGGCTTTTTAGGTTTGTTAGGCAGTTAAAAATATAGTGATGAAAGGGATTTAGCCGAGTAGTGAAGAAGTGGAGCGACACTGAGGTGATATTTTGGGCTTAGCACGGCTTCACGCAATAGTTGAGGGAGAAGTGCAGGGAGTGGGTTTCAGGAGATATGTACAAATTCACGCTGTGAGGCTTGGATTAAAGGGCTATGCAAAAAACTTGCCAGATGGAACAGTTGAGGTGGTGGCCGAGGGTTACGAGGAATCAATTCAGCAGTTTCTCAACTACCTATGGAAAGGACCACCCCTAGCTCTCGTGACCAAGGTAACGCATAAGATGGAGAACTATAAGGGCGAGTTCACCTCCTTCGACACGTATTAGGGGAATCCTATACATTTAAAAAGGACAAAATTATTTAATAGACGGTGTTCTTGTTGCACCAATGGCAAATAGTGAGGAAATAATACCAAGTTATTGGTATAACATTATACCTGATTTACCTAAACCCTTACCTCCTCCTAGGGATCCTCCAGATGCAGAGTTCTCTAGGATAGATCTCCTGAGAAAGATAATGCCAAGTGAGGTTTTGAGACAACAGTTCACGGTGGAGAGGTTTGTCTCAATCCCAAGAGAAGTAAGGGAGGCCTACATAAACATAGGCAGGCCTACCCCACTGGTGAGGGCTAAGAGACTAGAGGAATTTCTCAACACTCCTGCCAAGATATATTTCAAGTATGAGGGGGCAACTCCCACCGGTTCCCACAAGATAAACACCGCTTTACCGCAGGCCTATTTTTCCATGAAGGAGGGAGTTGATCACTTAGTTACTGAAACCGGGGCCGGTCAATGGGGAACAGCCGTGGCCCTGTCGGCAAGGATGTATGGACTTAATTCCACGATTTTCATGGTGAAGGTGAGTTACGAACAGAAGCCACAGAGGAGAACCATTATGCAGTTGTATGGCGCGCAGGTTTTTGCTAGCCCCACATCACACACCGAGTATGGCAAGAAGGTTCTGAATGAGAACCCAAATCATCCAGGCTCCCTTGGAATAGCTATGAGCGAAGCCATAGAGTACGCCCTTTCCAATGGCTATAAGTACCTTGTGGGAAGTGTGTTAGATGTCGTGGTTCTGCATCAGAGCGTTATAGGACTAGAGGCTATGAAGCAACTGCAGGAGCTAGACGAAGAACCGGACGTGTTGGTGGGTTGTGTGGGAGGAGGGAGTAACTTTGGAGGCTTTGCCTTCCCGTTCATCGGATCCAAGAAGGGATCCAAGTACATTGCAGTTGGCTCGTATGAGATACCGAAGTTCAGCAAGGGAGCTTACAACTACGATTTCCCAGACAGTGCGGGACTTTTACCTCTCGTCAAGATGATCACTCTGGGAAGGGATTATGTACCACCTCCAATATATTCTGGAGGGCTGAGATATCACGGAGCTGCTCCTTCTCTGAGCATGTTAATCAAGGAGGGGATAGTGGATTGGAGGGAGTACAATGAGAAGGAGATATTTGAGGCCGCTCAAATATTCCTTCAAACCCAAGGAATAGTTCCAGCACCCGAGTCCTCTCACGCCATAAGGGCAGTCATAGAGGAGGCACGTGAGGCCAAGATCAAGAACGAGAAGAAGGTGATAGTATTCAACCTGAGCGGTCACGGATTGCTGGATCTACCCAACTACGAATCCATAATGAAGAGGATTGGTTAAGCTTGAAGATGCTTGTGTCCTATGCAACGCTCGGCTATCCCAATAGGGAGGACTATCTGAGGCTGGTGAAGGGACTGGTAGAGGCCGGATCTGACATTCTGGAAATAGGTCTCCTGCCCAAGTACGCCAAATACGATGGACCCGTAATTAGGCGGAGCTATAAACAAGTTTCTACTTGGCTGACTGATTTCTGGTCCCTCCTAGAGGAAACTAGAAGAGCAGTAGACGTTCCCCTCGTGATACTGACATATCTGGAGGACTGGGTATCCTCTCTCTCGCAGGTGCTTGCTAAAATGAAAGAGGTGGGAATTGATGGCGTGCTGTTCCCAGATCTTCTCATAGACTTCGTCGATGAGTATGAGAAATACGTTAACGAGATCAAGAGTCACGGTTTAAATGCGGTGATCTTCACATCTCCCTCAGTTCCGGATCCCCTTATACACAAGGTATCCAGATTGTCTGACATGTTCCTCTACTATGGCGTTAGACCCACCACTGGGGTTCCCCTACCTGTTAGCGTAGATTCCCTCATAACCAGGGTGAGAACCTTGGTCAATAACAAGCTAGTGGTGGGATTTGGCCTCTCTGATATAGAGGATATGAAGAAGGCACTTAAGGCTGGAGCGGACGGTGTGGCCATAGGTACGGTTTACATTGAGGAAATAGAGAGGAACGGGGTCGAATCAGCTATTTCTCTAGCTAGAAAGTTCAGGGGGATACTAGATGGAGCCTAGGGAGGTACTCAGGAGATTAACTGAGGGGATCTCTCTTTCCCAGGAAGAGGCCAAGGAGCTGGCAGATTTAATTATGGAGGGATCAATTCCAGAACCCCTGGTTGCTGGAATTCTAGTGGCGCTCAAGATGAAGGGAGAGACTCCTGAGGAAATAATAGGATTCGCCACTTCCATGAGGCAACACGCATTGAAACTGGATTTGAGGAACACCCTTGATACCGCTGGTACAGGAGGAGATGGAATGGGGACAATCAACGTAAGCACAGCATCGGCTCTAGCTGTGAGCTCCCTCTTCCCCGTGGCGAAACACGGCAATAGGGCTGCAAGCAGTAAGAGCGGGAGCGCTGACTTCCTTGAGTCCCTCGGCTATAACATTCAGGTTCCTCCCGAAAAGGCAAAGGATCTGCTTTCGCGGGATAATTTCGTGTTTCTATTTGCCCAGCTATATCATCCCTCCATGAAAAATGTGGCACCAGTAAGGAGAATCTTGGGAGTCAGGACGATCTTCAATCTATTGGGTCCCCTGACCAACCCCGCAGTATCTGAGAGGCAGGTTATGGGAGTTTACTCCCTGCAAGTCATGAGAAAGCTTGCAGAGGCAGCCCTTAAGCTAGGTTACGTTAAGCTTCTGCTGGTTCATGGAGAGCCTGGGTTAGACGAGGTTAGCCCTCAAGGTAAGACCTATATTACGGAAGTCGCAGGGGGAAAGGTTGAGGAGTACACTTTCGATTTCACCGAAATTATTGGTCAACCAGTTCTAGTTTCCAGACTAACAACCACTGATCCTCTGGACTCTGTGAGGAGGGTGTTGAGGGCATGTGCGGGAAAGGATAAGGACGTGGAGAAATTCATCAGGATAAACGTGAGCGTTGCCCTTTACACTGCAGGAGTGGTTTCTGACTTTAAGGATGGATTTGAATTATCAGAGGAACTTGTAAGAAGGTTACCTGAACGAATGGAGATCGTGGTGAGGGATAACGGTGATCTCACCAAGTTCAATACCATAAGGGAGTCGCTATGACCAAGATAAAGATATGCGGTATTGCCACTCTGGATGACGCGGTGGAGATATCTAGATTGGGGGTTAACATGCTTGGTTTCCTGGAGGATCCTGTGAGCCCCAGATACGTTAAAACCCAGTTTTTGAGGATAGTGAGAAGGAGCGTGTCCACTCCACTAGTCTCGGTGAATGTGACACGTCCGCTTCAGGTTATCTTGGAGAACCCCTACGTTGACATGGTTCAGGTACACAGGGTCCTGAGCGAGGAGGAACTTGAGTTGGCTAAGTCGTACTCCAAGAAGACCATTCTTTACGTCCCTTCATCGGAGAGGTACTTGGACTATCTGCGTAGAGTCCTAGACGTTACCAACATGGTTCTTCTGGATCTGGAGAGGAAAGGAGATAGGCCCAACTTTGATTTCCTGTCAAAAGTTCTGAGGGACTATCCAGGACTGGGAGTCGGAGGAGGTATTTCCCCTGATAATGTTAACGATTTCCTGAGACTTGAGCCTGGCTGGCTTGACATATCTAGGGGAGTTGAGGACTACCCTGGGAAAAAGAACCTAAGTAAGGTGAGGAAGATTCTAGAGGCGATTAGATGAAGACCTACCCCATTACGGCATTTGCCCAACCCTATGAGGTTTATCAGTGTATTGAAAGAGACCAGGAAATCGCTGCATTGATGGAGAGCGTTGAGGGTTCCCAGAGTACCGCCAGATACAGCGTAATTGCCTGGGGGGTTAAGAGAAAGATCCAAGTAAATAGAGGAGATGACCTAGAGGAGTCGGTAACCAATGCCCTGAGGGGAGTGGAGGAGGGAGAGCTAAGGTTCTCCGGTGGGCTTCTGGGTTATATTTCATACGACGCAGTGAGAAGGTGGGAGACGATAAGGGACTTAAAACCCATTGCTGAGGATTGGCCAGATGCCGAGTTCTTCCTTCCAGAGAATATCCTGGTCTTTGATCACGCGCTGGGCAAAGTGTTCGTGGAGGGTGATATACCATCAATAGCTGGGTGTTTTGAACAGGACGAGTTTAAGGTCACTCCCTACGACGAATCCATGAATAAGCGGGAGTATGAATCCGGGGTAAATTCGATCCTGGAGTATATCAGGTCCGGATACGCATTTCAGGTCGTTCTTTCTAGATTTTACAGGTATGAGGTACAAGGTGACCCAATGAGGCTGTATCGAAACTTACGAAGGATAAACCCATCTCCCTACATGTTTTACATGAAATTTGGAGAGAGGAGACTAATAGGGTCCAGCCCGGAGCTCCTTTTCTCGGTTCAGAAGGGAATCGCCGAAACCTTTCCAATAGCGGGCACCAGACCTAGGGGAAAGACGAGCGATGAGGATTTCGAACTGGAACAGGAACTTCTTGCCTCCGAGAAGGAGATGGCTGAACACCTGATGCTGGTGGATCTGGCTAGAAACGACATAGGAAAGTCCTGCGTCCCCGGAACGGTGAAGGTCCCTGAGTTTGCCTATGTTGAGAAGTATAGTCACGTGCAACATATAGTCAGCAGGGTTGTGGGTACGTTGAGAAAGGATGCAAGTTCCTTGGACGTTCTAAGGTCCATGTTCCCTGCAGGGACTGTAAGTGGTGCTCCGAAACCCATGGCAATGAACATAATAGAGATGCTGGAGCCTTATAAGAGGGGGCCTTACGCTGGTGCGGTTGGGTTCATCTCCAGGAATTCGGCAGAGTTCGCAATAACAATTAGAACTGCAATGATTAACAGGGATATACTCCGCATACAGGCCGGGGCAGGGATAGTTTACGACTCGGTGCCTGAGCAGGAATACTTCGAAACCGAGCACAAAATGAGGGCCCTGAAGGTAGCTCTTGGGGTGAGCTAATGGACATAACCTTGATAATAGATAACTATGACAGCTTCGTTTACAACATCGCACAGAGTATAGGTGAGCTTGGAAGTTACCCCCTGGTAGTGAGAAACGACGAGATATCTGTGAGGGGTATCGAGAGACTTAGGCCTGATAGAATAGTGATATCGCCAGGCCCCGGATCCCCAGAGAAGTCAGAGGACGTGGGAATAGTTCCTGAGGTTATCAGAACCCTGGGGAAGAGAATTCCAATTCTTGGAGTCTGCCTGGGACATCAGGCCATAGGTTATACATTCGGAGCTAGAATAAGGAGGGCTAGGGTAATATATCACGGGAAACTCAGCACCGTTGTCAGAACTGGAGAAAGCCCCCTATACACCGGACTGCCAACTGAGTTCAGGGCAACCAGGTATCACAGCCTGGTCGTGGATAATGTCACCCCTCCTCTAGCGGTTGACTCGGTCTCCAAGGAGGATGGGGAGATAATGGGTCTACATCATGTGGAGTATAGGATTTACGGTGTTCAGTTTCATCCTGAGAGCGTGGGAACTACCCTAGGACAAAAAATATTTTACAACTTCCTCAACAGAATCTGATAATGCCAAGATATCTTGAAGGATGGATCAAGGAAGTAGTTGAAAATGCCAAGAGGAGACCTTACGTTTCCAGAAGCAGGGAGAAGCCAGTTCTGCAGATAGTTCCAAGGATAAGGACCACGAAAGAAGCAGGGCTTAACCCGGTGATTGCAGAGTATAAGAGGAAGTCTCCCTCCGGATTTTCTGAGGATAGGGACCCTGTTTCATACGCCAGGGAAATGGAGAAGGGCGGGGCTGTGGCCATCAGCGTCATTACTGAAAATACTGTGTTTGGCGGATCCTATGAGTATCTGGAGAGAATAGCACGGAACGTCAAGATTCCGCTACTCATGAAGGATTTTGTGGTCACGGAAAATCAGGTGGATACCGCATATGACCTTGGAGCCGATTTCATTTTACTTATCGTGAGAATTCTCACGGAGAGGGAACTTTCAGGTCTCCTGGAATACGTGAGATCCTATGGAATGGAGGCCTTGGTCGAGGTTCACGACAGGGAAGATCTAGATATAGCCTTGAGGTGCGGAGCGAGTCTCATAGGCGTGAACTCAAGGGATCTCCTCACGCTGACGATTCAGAAGGAGATGGCCATGAAGCTACTGGAGCAGATGCCTTCAACAGTTACCAAGGTGGCCGAGAGCGGGATAGAGTCCGTGGAGGAAATCAGGTTATTGAAGGAGAAAGGAGCGGATGCCTTTCTTATAGGCTCGAGCTTGATGCGTAATCCAGATAAGATTAAAGAGTTTGTTAAGGGGTAGTAGAAGGGGAAAAATGGAAAATTTCGCAAGTTCACTTTCAAGGTTAACCGGAGAGTCAACTCTCCTTTATCAGGAAATAGCTAGGAACGTGGAGAGAACCAAGGGAATAAAAACCATTAACTTTGGTATAGGCCAACCAGATCTACCTACTCCTCAGAGGATAAGGGATGAGGCTAAAGTGGCACTGGATAAGGGTTTCACTGCATACACTCCAGCACTAGGCCTTGACGAGTTAAGATCCAAGATAGCGGAATTTCTAACTCAAAGATACGGGGATCAGATCAGGAAGGAGGAGGTAGCTGTTACCCCTGGGGCAAAGACTGCTCTGTTCCTTGCATTTCTGATGTATGTCAATCCTGGTGACGAGGTGATCATGTTTGATCCATCCTTCTACTCATATGGAGAAGTAGTAAATCTTCTTGGAGGGAAACCGGTTTACGTACCCCTTCACTTCAACGAGAACACAGGTTTCAGCGTGGATATGAACGAGCTAGTTTCCAAGATAACTCCAAGAACCAAGATGATAGTTTATAATAACCCCCACAATCCCACTGGAATGAACTTTAACGATAAACTTGCGAAGGACCTAGTTGATATAGCCAGGGAGAAGAGGTTAATCCTTCTCTCAGACGAGATTTATGACTATTTCGTCTATGACGGTGGATTCAGAAGCGTGTTGCAGGAATCTTGGAGAGACAATGTGATTTACATAAACGGGTTCAGCAAGACCTTTAGTATGACAGGTTGGAGACTGGGGTATATTGTGGCACGAAAGGAGGTCATAAATAAGGTGAGTATACTGGCGTCCAACATATATACATGTCCCACAAGTTTCGCGCAAAGGGGTGCCCTTGCGTCCTTCGATACCTTTGACGAAGTAAAGCATATGATAGACCTGTTCAGGAGGAGAAGGGACGTAATGTTCTCAGAGCTTAAGACCCTCAAGGGAATCAAGGTTTACAAGAGCTCTGGGGCGTTCTACATGTTTCCAGACGTTAGTGAGATCCTGAAGAGAACTGGAATGGACTCAAAGGCTCTGGCAGTGAAAATCATTGAGGAGGGCGGAGTAGTCACTATTCCAGGCGAGGTGTTCCCAGAAAAGGTTGGAAGAAACTTCCTGAGACTGAGCTTTGCCCTAGATGAGGAGAAAATTAAAGAGGGAGTATCAAGGATGAAATTGGCACTGGAGAAACTCACAGGTTGATGAAAAAGTTACGGGTGATCGATGATCAAAACTCCCATGGTCTGAATCACGCGGGAGATATCTTCACGTCCGGTTGCTCCGCCTCTCTATAGGTTATCTCAGTTATTTTGAGCGTTTTCTTGAGATCATCTTCCACTCTCATTAGGTCCTCTAAGAACTGTTTCGGCCCCTGTACCTCCACCTTTATCTGCGAGTTCATGGACATCCTCATCTTCACCTTGTTGGTCCTCACCAGTGAGTTGAACTTCTTGACAGAGTCTCCCATCCTCACCACATCCTCCGCTACCTTGATGTCATCGGTTGAAGGTAAGCTCTCGAGTAGGACGCTCTGTTTCTCGCCGAAAATGAGGGAGTAAATTTCCTCCGTTATATGCGGGGCAATAGGATGCAACAGGATAATTATATCCTTAAGTATCCTTCCCAGAGTGTATATGGCAGACTTATCATCATTAAATAGCCTATGCTTGATTAGTTCAAGATACTCATCAGCTATGGTTTCCCAGAAGTATTCGTAAAGCATGGAAAGTATCACGAAGAAGTCCTGATTTTCGTAGGCTTGAATGGTCTTCTCCACAAACTCCTTGTGCCTAGCCAGTATCCACTGGTCAATGGGGTGTAACATGGCTGGTCTATCCAGTTTCCTGCCGTGTATGAATGGGTAGGCTAGCCTGCTAGCGTTCCACAGCTTCTGAAGAAGTAACTTCTTTCCCTTGACCGTGTCCCACTTGAAGGGGAAATCGTCGCCTATGGAGGCGTCAAGCAGGGTCATCCTTATTGCATCAGCACCAAACTCCTCTATCCTGTCCATTGGAGAGACGTTATTACCCTTACTCTTACTCATCCTAGTTCCATCTGGGCCCAGAACTTGACCGTGTATTACCACTCTCTTGAAGGGCACATTCCCAGCAAGCATTAGAGTTCTAAAGAAAGTGTAGAATAGCCAGGTTCTAATGATGTCAGTACCCTGCAGTCTCACATCCGCTGGGAAGGTCTTGTTGAACCTGAGTTTGTTCTCATAAAACCCAGACAGATAAAGCACAGTCACGCTGGAGTCTACCCAGACGTCAGCTACATGTGTCAATGGTTTCAGTGGAAGTCCACAATGCGGACACTTATCCACGGGTGGATTGCTCTTGGTGGGATCCACAGGCAACGAGGAGATATCAGCTGGAACCAGATGTAGATTATCGCAGTACCAGAAGGGTAAGGGGGTCCCGTAAAGTCTCTGCCTGCTTATGTTCCAGTCCCACTCAATGTTATTTATCCATTCCTCAAGTTTACCTGCCATTCTCTGTGGCTTGAAGTTCATTTTCTTATACTCCTCGAGCAGTCTCCCCTTATAGGGGACAACATCAATGTATACCTGCTCCTTCACCAAGAACTCTATTGGTGAGAGGCAATCACTTCTCTCGGTATGGGATAGGACGTTATGCTTTATGGTCTCAATCTTTCTAACATATCCCTTCTCCTTCAATAATTCCACTATCCTCTTCTTAGCCTCCTCCACCTTCAATCCATCCAGAAAGCCAGTCCCCTTTATTCTCCCCCTCTCGTCCACGAGCTCCGTGACCGGAAGGCTATACTTGAGTTGCCATCTTATGTCCTGGGGATCGCCGTATGTACTTATCATCACAGCTCCTGTTCCAAAGTCCTTCTCCACATCCGGATCAGCTATTATCTGAACTTCCTTCTCAAAGAGCGGAAGTATTGCCTTCTTTCCCACGAGGTTCTTGTAACGCTCATCCTGGGGATTTACGGCAACAGCCTGGGTAGCTCCTAGAAGTTCAGGACGTGTTGTGGCAATGACTATTTCCCCACCTTCCTTCAGGGGAAATCCAATGTAGACTAGAATACCCTGTTTCTCGAGATATCCCACTTCACTCTGCGCCACTGCAGTCTCGCATTTGGGGCACCAGTACACAGGCCCCTGTTTCATCCTTATCATTCCCTTCTGATGCATCTCAATTAGACTTCTCTGTATAACTCTCCTGTAGTTTGGGTGGTATGTCCTATACTCAAATTGCTCCCAGTTGGGCCTATATCCCAGCCTTATCATGGCAGATTTCATTTTTCCTATCATGTCCTCGGTCCATTCCACGCACTTCTTCAGGAACAGCTCCCGGTTCTCCTTGGGTATCCCAAGCTTGTACTGGACCTTGAGCTCCGTTGGCAGGCCTTGGGTATCCCATCCCTGGGGGAAGAGGACGTTATAACCTTGAAGTTTCTTGAATCTGGCCATTGCGTCGGCTATGGTAACCCAGTAGGCATGGCCCATGTGTAGCTCTCCGCTTGTGAACGGGGGAGGGGTATCAATGAAGAAAACAGGCTTCTCGGAGTTCTCATCAAACTTGAATATCTTTTCCCAGTATTCCTGGGTTAACCAAAGTTTCTGCCATTTGGGTTCAATATCCTTGGGACTATAATGCTTGGGCCATTCCTCCATTCTCTTTAAAATCTCATCCTGGGACAACAATAACAGATCACCGCTAACTAGAATATAAAAACGTGCTTACAAAGAACCTTTTATACTTTTCGACAATGTATAGTTGATGTTAAGGGTTGCTATCATAGGTGGAGGGGTGGGTGGATCTCTCCTGGGTTCACTACTTCACGATGCTGGACATGATGTTACCCTATTCGATATCAAGGAGAGGTACTTCAAGCCCTGTGGTGACATAGTTCCCAATGTCTACAAACCTCCCTTTCCCTGGAAGGTTGAGTATGAGATAAGGGACTTCGCATTTTATCTGGACGGGGAGAGGATCTATGACGTGAGTTACAGGAGTCCCAAATGGCTTACCATAAACAAGAGCGAATGGATAAACTCCATGAGAGCGAAGCTGAGGCAGGTTGTGGGGAACGAAAAACCTAAGCTTGATAACTACGACGCAGTGCTCGATTCCAGAGGTCCCTATCCCATGGATAGGGAAGTGGTATATACCACAAGGGTAATAATGAAGGTTGAGGATTTTAACCCAGAGGCCATCCTCGAGTTTAACACTAGACTAACTGGATTCTACTGGATATTTCCAGCGGGGGAAGGTTTACTTAACGTGGGTGCCGGGTTCCTTGAGGAAAAGAACTCAAGGAGGCTTCTCTTGGAATATCTGAGGGAAAGGTTCACAAAGTATGAGATCATTGACGTCAGGGGCGCCCCAATATCCATAGGCAAGGTCGTCAAGAAAGAAGGTAGAATAGGGGAGGCCAGGGGACTGGTCTTTCCCCTGAGCGGGGAGGGAATAAGACCCTCGGCTATCTCAGCTGAAATAGCCTTTAATGCCCTGAATAGGGGAAAGCCTCTGGAGCAGGAATTGGAAAAGGGGCTCTCCACCATAGAGTCGAGAATATCCATCCAATCCTTGCTACTTAACTGGTATAGGAAGTCTAACATCTCCATGAGGAGGATAATGTTAAGGCATTTCCTCAGGAGTGAAATCTTAATAGATGCGTTCCTTGAGGATAAACTTGACTTTCAGGGAATCAAGGAGTCTATGGAGCTGATTAAAAGTGGTGGAATTAGTACTTGAGCAATCTAAGAGCAAGTCTGGAAAGCACGCGGTGAGGTCCCTGCTATTTAAATGGGATAACGAACCGAAACAACTCAATCCCAAGGGCACAAAGATACCTCCGCTCTACAAAGATGGAGAGGCCGTTCTGATCAACCTGAAGGAAAAGGGAATATTCATTTACGCAAGGTTTGTCAGGAACCTCAGGGGAAGGGTAAGGGGGAAGCTGATGGTAATTAAGGACGGAGCTGTGTCCCTGGAGATGAATTACCGAAAGCTAAAACTGAAGAGAATATCAGGCGACGCCAACCTTTACCCCTATGTTAAGGCAGTAATGGACACGCTCAAAATCCCCATCAAGAGAACTAACCTAAAATGAGGGGAATTTCTTGTTTGAGGTTCTTTTAGGCGTTCAGACGGATCCTCAACGTATAAGGGACATCTTCAAGGACATGGTTAAAGTGCTTGAGGGTATATGTGTTCCCGTGAGAATTGGAGCATCCTTCCTCTGTTCTCCTTCCTCTTCGTCCCTAATCACCGTGTACCTCGCTGAACAGGAAATGAGACCTATGTATCTGGCGTTCAGAATAAAATCCAAGGATTCGCAGGACATCGTGAATTTTTCAGAGAAGATTAACCTCAAACTGAAGGATTATGGAGTGCACCCAACCCTCATTAACTCGGACTCCACTTCCCTGTGAATCTCCTCCGCGGAAGGGTTCGAGGAGTTCAATTCCACCACGACATTGCATATGACTGCCACTCCGTTCACGGGACAGAGCACTATCTTTCTAATGACCCCGAACTTGGTTTCTATGGTAGCGTCAAGATATTCAAGTTCCTTGAGTCTCTTTTTGCACGGTATGGAAAGGTCTAGAAAAACTAACCTCTTATCCCCGTCCTTGATAAACGAAACCTTGAAGTGATTCACGTAAAAATTCTCTATCATACTGCGGGTACCAATTCAGTGTTGCAGTATGGGCACCTGCCCTTCAAACTTCTCTTATCGGCCTCACAGAAGTATGCTCTGTACTTTTTCTCACATTTGGGGCATTTATACACCACGTCTATGCCCAGCCTTAAAGTTCTGTCACATATGGAACAGTAAACCTCAAACCAGCCAAGATGACCATAAGCGTTAGTTCCCTTCAGTCTCAAGCTCATTTTTATCGTAGAAGTATGAAGTCTCTCCTGTTATAAAAGTTTCCGGGTAGGCACGTAGATGCTTTGCACAAGATCCATGAACTCAAGGCTAGTCCCGCCTGAAGCTCCTTTAAGCGAATGCCTTTCCACTTGGTTCCTCGTGACCCTATCAACCCTCACGTAATTGCTCAATATCCGGATTAAAATCCTCATAATTAACATAATCGATTTTACTATAACAGTGTCTTCTCAGGGTCTTACCAACTGGCTGTAGGAGAAGTTTAATTACACACATTAACCGTTAATATGATGGGTCAATTTGGATGCTACCATAATCTATTATGATCCAGTTACTGTGCCCGTCTTTCCTGACGTGTCACTCGTGGGGGTAAAGTATGAGAGAGAGGAGAAGAGATCGGTGAATTCAGTTGAGGAGATGGAGCAGATAAGTGTGCAGGGAAAAGTCGTCTTAGTGAGGGCTAAGGGTACAGTATCCCTTAATGTGGGTCTTAATGTGACCTACCCCTTTAGCGAGATAGTTAACGTGAAACGTGTTGGCGTTCCACGTGAATTTGCCAATGAGGGAGTGAAAGTTGAGTACAAAGAAGTCCTAGAGCCCTACGGATATGTTGGCATAAACATCAATTTCTCTCCATCCCTTCCCTTCGTTATAGTGGAGACGGAACAGGGTAGCAGAATAATCTCCCTCTCCTCCATACAGGACACAAAACCCGAGATTCCAAGAGAATCTAAAACCCCAGAGAAAAAGAGGAAAAGACGTGTTAAGAAAAGTCGTAAGAGACGCAAGGTTAAGAGCAAGGGTTCTAGAAAGAGTAGAGGAGTTTAGGTTAAATAATAGGGCGAGCGAGAAGGTCTGGTTCAGGGAACTGGTTCTCTGCATACTCACGGCTAACTCAAGCTTCATCGGGGCCTTCACAGCCCTTCAGTCCTTGGGAGATCTCATCCTTTACGGATCAGCTGAGGAGATATCCAAGGTTCTCAAGGAAACGGGCTACAGGTTTCCAAACCTTAAGGCAAAATACATCGTTAGGAGCAGATCGCATTACGGCAAGCTTAAGGAGATTGGGCGGGTAGCCGATAAGGATCAGATTGAGGCTAGGGAGATGTTACTGGAAGTCCAGGGTCTTGGAATGAAGGAGGCCAGTCACTTTCTCAGGAACATGGGATATCTGGACTTGGCAATAATTGACAGACATATATTACGCTTTTTCTCCGATTATCTGGAAGACCGCAAAATCTCCTCAAGGAAGAGGTACCTAGAACTGGAGTCTGTACTCAGGGGTATAGCATCAGCCCTGGACCTTCCAGTGGGAGTGCTGGACCTCTACATCTGGTATCTCAAAACGGGCAAGATAGCCAAGTAGGTATCCTCATTTACTCTAGTTAGAAAAAAGTATATAAACTAGTGAATATCGATTAAAGTGACTAAACATGAATGGCCAACCGGTTACTACGCGTGACCAACACTATTTTAATCAATATTATGTTTCTAAATATTTCTATTTCTCTATTTCCCTTTCATCTATTTCATCATCACTCTCATCCTGTTAAATAATTCTCTTGAAGGTGAACAAGGATGGCAGATAACTTTATGGGTGGTTCTCTAGCTAAAGAAAATCTAACCATACTAATAACCGATCCAATTGACGAGTACATGATAAGGACACTGAAAACCAAGGGTCTCAGGGTAAACTATCAGCCCGATATAGATAGGGAGGAGTTACTGAAGGTAGTGGAGAACTATGACGTACTGGTGGTCAGGAGCAGAACCAAGGTTGACAAGGAGGTCATAGAGAGAGGGAAGAGGTTGAGGGTTATAGCTAGGGCAGGAATAGGTGTGGATAACATAGATACGGAGGAAGCCGAGAGGAGAAAGATCAGGGTCGTATATGCGCCAGGTGCTTCTACCGATTCCGCTGCAGAGTTGACGATAGGTCTAATGTTAGCCGGAGCTCGCAACATGTTTACCTCCATGACCTTGGCTAAGTCTGGTATATACAAGAAAACTGAAGGAGTCGAATTGAGTGGAAAGACAATTGGAATAATAGGATTCGGAAGAATAGGGTATAAGGTTGGGGTTATTGCAAAGGCCATGGGCATGAACGTCTTGGCGTACGATGTAATCGATGTCTCCAATAGGGCTGCGGAGATCGGAGCTAGAGCGGTTTCCTTGGATGAACTGGTTACCCAGTCCGACGTGATTAGCATTCATGTGACTGTAGGGAAGGACGCTAAACCAATACTGACCTCCAGAGAGTTTGAAATGATGAAGAAGGGAGTCATCATAGTCAACACAAGCAGGGCAGTGGCTGTTGACGGAAAGGCCCTCCTTCATTACATAAAGGAGGGAAAGGTTATGTCCTACGCCACAGACGTGTTCTGGCACGAACCACCAAAGGAGGAGTGGGAGCTAGAACTGCTCAGGCACGAAAGGGTCACAGTCACCACCCATATAGGGGCACAGACCAAGGAGGCACAGTACAGGGTTGCCGTCATGACCACGGAAAACCTGTTGAGGGCTTTACAGGAGCTCGGTGTTAAACTTTGATGCTCATTCCAGGTCCAGTAAACGTTCCAAGAAGTGTGGCCCAGAATTCCACAGTCGTGGTTAATCATAGATCCGAGAAGTTCAGAGGAGTGGTTGCTCAACTTGAGCACCTTTTAAAGGGTGCGTTTTTCTCCTCTAGGGTTGCCCTGCTCACTGGATCTGGAACTCTTGCTGTGGAGTCCATGGTGTTCTCCCTTCTGAAGAAGGGGGAAAAGGTCATCGTGTTGACTTACGGGGAGTTCAGCGAGAGATTGCTGGACTCGGTAGTAAGAAGGGGTACCTCTGCAGTAGTGTATAGGAAACCCTTCGGGGAGATATTTTCGGAGGAGGAGATAAAGGAGATACTTGATACCAACAAGGACGCTACGGCCCTAGCATTTGTTCATAACGAGACCAGTACTGGTATAGCATTCAGGAATTTGAGGAGGGTTGTGAAATTGGCTAAGGATATGGGACTGAAGGTTCTGGTGGACTCCGTTTCAGGTTTCGGTGCCTACGAAATAAGGGTAAACGAGTGGAACATAGACGCAGTAGCAACAGGTAGCCAGAAGGCGCTAGCCTCTGTCCCAGGCATGGGCCTGGTCGGGCTATCGGAGGAAGGAATCCGCAACCTTCAGGACGATGCGCCAAACTACCTCAACCTCAAGCTTCACCTTAAATTCCAGGATAGAAGGGAAACTCCTTTCACTCCTGCAGTGGGCGTATTCTTTTCTACACTGAGAGCCACAGAACTTCTTCACCAGGAAGGCGTTGAGAGGAGATGGAAGAGACATGAAGCATGTGCCAGGTTCGTGCGAAGTATAACTGCCAAGGCAGGTTTCTCTTTACTTGGAAATGAGAGTAATTTTTCCAATACAGTGGTAGCTGGGGCTCCTCCAGTTTCACCTAAATCCATGATAGAGGAACTTTCGAAGAGAGGAATAGAGATCTCAGGGGGAATTGGCGAGCTCAAGGATAAGATAGTGAGAATAGGAACTCTGGGAATGATAGATGATAGGGCCGTACTCAGATTGAGATACGCACTGTCGGATATACTTAAGGTAGATTTGAACGATGTCCCCTCTGCAGACTGCAAACTTCCAGATTCTATAGCTCAAGAAATGGACTGGGATAACTAATTTTTTATTTATTTAAAACAGGTGTCTCGTATGAGTCAAGACGAAGCTCCAGGGATTAACCCTTTGACGCAGGTTTATGTGGGGAGCTGGAGAGACAGGCTTACTTCCTACGAGAGGGCACGAATAATTAGTGCCAGGGCACTCCAGCTGGCCATGGGTGCTTCTCCCCTTATTGATGTTTCCTCAGCTGGACTTGAAGGAGCTAGCTCACTTAGGATAGCTGAGGAAGAGTTTAGATCCAACCTCTTACCCATTAGTGTAAGGAGGAGGTTTCCCAACGGAAAAGTTGAGCTTATCTCTGTAATGAAGCTTAGCTCAAAGAAGCCTTAATCTGGCGATGATGTGAGTCATGCCAAATGATCGGTGAAGACAAACCTGGGGTATCTGAGTATATTGGATTAGGCATCACGAACCAAGTTAAGAAATCGTTAAAACCTCTGAGAACTCTAAAAAATTTAAAAAGGCTATAAAGCCTTGAACTTTTCGTGCCACGCTGCGTATGCCTTTAACATATCCTGGTTAACGCTTGGCTTCCTGACCTTAAGCACTTCCCTGAAATCATCCATGTTTATCGCTCTGGGCTCCTGCAGGTTCTTTTCAAACATTTCCTTCACCACTCTCATGTGAGCCGATTGAACTATGTCTCTAATATCACTGGCCGTATATCCATCAGTCAATTCAGCAAGTTCCTCAAGGTTCACGTTTGGATCCAGCTTCACCTTGGAAGAGTAATGCTTCAATAACTCTAACCTGTGGGCCTTGTCTGGAAGGGTGATATATATCCTCTTCTGGAATCTTCTCAGGAACGGTTCATCCAATCTCCACGGCTTATTGGTCGCCCCTATGACATACACTCTGGAAATCTCGTTTTTGTCGGCTAATCCGTCCATCTCCTTGAGGAATTGGTTCCTAACCCTGGCCTCTCCACCCACCTCTGATGTGTAGGAGGCAAGCAACGCATCCAGCTCATCTATGAAGATGATGGCAGGTTTGTTCTCCTTTTTAGAGAGCTCCCTGGCAGTCTTGAATATCTTGGCTACGTTCTTCTCCGCCTCTCCAAGCCACTTTGACATGATTGAGGCCGCATCCACATGAATGAACTCCGAGTCAAGTTCGTTTGCTACTGCGGCCGCTATCATGGTTTTTCCACATCCTGGAGGACCATACAATAAGATCCCCCTAGGCCAGCCCAACGGGAAGAGGTCTGGTCTCTTGCTAGGATAAACTACTGCCTCCTTCAGAGCTTCTTTCACGTCCTCTAGTCCAACAATTTCGTTCAGGGTCACCTTGGGTTTTTCCTTCATGACTATCTCTTCTTCACTTTTTTCAGTCTCTTCTCCTCCCTCCGGAACCATTTGGTTTAGCGTATCCAGCCTCTTCTTGTACTCGTTGATCATCTGCTCATAGGCGTTCCTGGCAACCATATCAGGGTAGAGGGTAACGATCTGTGTAAGCACCTCAATCGCCTTCTTGTAATTGTTGATGGCATCCTCCCTTCTCCCCTCCTTGTCAGCCCTAACCGCGGCTATGGCATACTTCCTTGCCATTTCTTCCAGCATCACCTGGGCACTCATCTGAGTCAGGCCTCCAGTGCTATTAGACCCTTCTTAGCTAGGTTGTTCAGTATCCCAAGGACTTCATTCTTGTCCACCCCATACTCCGCAGCCACCAGGGACACATCAAGTATACCCCCACTGTTCCTTATAAGGGTCAGAAGTTCCTCCTCTCCTATCTTTCTTCTAACCACCTTGGGTTCGGATGGAGGATACGGAAGCCCTATCATACTAGGCTCCATGGGAGTTACACTCTCCTTGGGAGGATGAGGTAAATCGAGCTTGGGCATCCTTTCACTGATCTTAGTTTCAGCTGTCTTTCTGGCCTCATCAAGTATCCTCCTTGCCTCATCGTCTACCGTAGGGACAAGAGATCTATCGCTTACCGTCATTCCCGTTTCGACGGCAATGCTATTCACGCTACTTATAATCGAATCCAAAGCTATGGCCACTTCTGGAGCCACTCCTCTTACTTGCTCCTTCAAGCTCTCCAAAGTCCTTCCTACGGGACCAATCATGGAAGACACCCCCTGGATATCGTGAATGGTTTCCAATCTAATCCTAACCTTCTCTATGGCCAGCCTCGCAGTGTAAACTATTTTCATGATTTTCCTTATTTCCGAAATTTCCTGAGCGTAAATGGTAGCCCTGGTCATCTCCCCGTTCTCCTGGGACCTCACTACCTTGTCGAAGAGGTCCTTGTCCCTATCCTCCAGCTTCCTCATGGTTTCGTCGAGCTTGTCCTGCTGATCTCTCAATTTAATAGAAATTTCAGTTAATTTGGAAGATAACAACATCTGTTCATCTTTCTTCCTTGTAATGTTGAAAAGTAAGCTTAACTTCATCCTAAAGAAATAGGTTGGTCACTGTGTGCTTAAGACTTTAACAGGTATTGGTGTAGGTAATTCCGTCCTGCTAAGATCGGGCTTTGTTGATGACTCGGTTCCATTGGTGAGGGACCCTGCTCCTTTTATATCTAACCCACTATCTCTATCACTCAGGTCCAGTTTCTCCATGGTCTTTCTTATGTCATCCTTCTCTACAATGTAACTCTCCTTAGCCTGCCTCAGTATCTCTATGGAGCCCTTGTATGCACTCTCAGTCAGTTCAGCTGCTATATAACTCATTTTCACTGCGATCATTGCCCTGTCTATATGAGTGATCTGATCCTCCACTTCATTGAGTCTGCTCTTTAGCTTGCTTTTAATTTTGGCATAATCCTCCCTTATTTTCACCATTTCGGAATCAAGTTTCCTTTTCATATCATCATAGGAAGACTTTGGAATTTCCTGCTTTGCGTATAACTCCTCTAGTGCCCTCTGCCTCTTCCTTATTTTCTCCATTTGCATTATAGATTTCATAGAGTCGGCCTTCCAATCGGGAAGGATAGCCAGTACATCATTAACCAGTGATATCCTGGACGGATCTAACGTGGAGAAAGTGTTCCCGTATGCAACCTCTATCCCGGTCACCGTTCCGTCCACTTCTGTATAAACATGGACAATGTAGCCTACCTCTCTCCCGTAAACGTCCTTCACCTTTTGACCTATGAATTTCATTAAATTATCATACGATATAGCCATAGGTATTACTCCTCAAAAATAGAGGTTACTCCAAGAATGGCTTAAAAGGCTTAGTGCCCCTCAGAGTAGGTTGTTCTTCATCTAATACGCGCTTTTAACCTTCATCATTGGTAAAGGTAATTCCGGGGGACAATTTAAATAAACTTTCCATGTCTAATAAAAGGTTTGATCATGACGTTACAGACGCTTGTAAACGTAACAAATCAGTTGTTCCATCCATTAAGCTTCAACACTGAGCCTTTATCAATAACACTGATAGCAATGGGGCTCATAGTGCTGTTCCTGGTGGCCATAGGGGGAATGGTTTACGGTCTCTTCAAGGCAGTTAAAGCTGTACCCAACTTAACCACTAAACAATTCATTCTCTTCCTCCTGCTGTTGGCCGTTGGTCTGGTAGTGGTAGGGATATTGCTGCCGTAAACTAGAGTCTCCTGCCAAGATATTCAAATCCAAATTCGTTTTCAATTTCAAGTAATCTGTTATATTTTGAAGTTCTTTCCCCTCTTGAGGGTGCTCCTGTTTTAATGAAGTCGCTATTCAGTCCCACAGCCAGATCGGCAATGAAGCTATCTTCAGTTTCACCGCTCCTGTGACTGACCACGGTCTTTATGGAGTTGTCCCTTGCTAAATCGAAGAATTCGATGGTCTCAGTTAGCGTTCCGATCTGGTTTGCCTTGACGATAACTCCTTTTGCGGATTTCATCTCAATTCCTTTCCTCAGGTATTTCACGTTTGTAGTGAAGATATCATCTCCAGTAATAATGACATTCTTGATCCTATTTTGTAACTCGGAATATCTACCGAAATCGTTCTCCTCAAATGGATCTTCCAGATACAGTAAAGGGTAACGACTTGCTATGTCCGCATAGAAATCTATCATTTCATCTGGGGACTTAGCTGTATTGTCTATTTCATACACTCCCTTCTCAGGGTTGTAAAAGTCCGATGCAGCAGCATCCATTCCCATGAAGACTCTACCCTCCATTCCTGACCTCTTAATTGCCTCATATACGAGCTTTAGCGCATCCTCAGTCACACTAAGAGGTGGGGAGATCCCTCCCTCATCACCTAAGGCAGTGTATATCTTTCCGTACCTTTCTGTGACCAGGGATTTCAGTGTTTTATAGATCTTTGTGGAGGCAACCAAGGCCTCTTTGAGGGTATCAAACTTAGCTGGAATGATCATGAATTCTTGGATCTTCAACATGTTACCGGCGTGTAGTCCCCCATTCAAGATGTTCAGCAGTGGTACCGGTAGCGTATGTGTTCTAGCCCCACCAATATACATAAAGGGCTCCAATCCCATGGAAAGGGACGCGGTCTTGGCTACAGCAATGGATGTAGCTATAGTGGCGTTAGCTCCTAACCTGGACTTGTTCTCCGTTCCGTCCAACTCTATCATCAGCTTATCTATTCTTCCCTGTTCTCTCACATCCAGTCCCGTGAGTGCAGGTGAAATGTAATAGTTTATGGAGTCCACAGCTCCTTTGACCGAACCATCCTTGTCCCTGAGCTCTATAGCTTCCCTGGTACCTTTGGAAGCCCCTGAGGGCGCATCACCTGTTGCTCTAACTCCGGACTCCAAAGTGACCTTGGCCCTAACAGTTAGATTTCCCCTAGAATCAATGATCTCGTAACCCTGGACCTTAGCTATTGAGAAACCGTTCATCATTTTAATTCATTGCTACTCATCATACACAGGCTAAAATGTTAATGGTGCCGATAGCCCTCTTCCTGTTTTACGGCGTGATGTCGCCCGTATATTACCATTTATTGAAGGATAAAATGAGCAATCAAACGGCGTTCACAATAACTTGGATCACGGCACCCTTTCTGGCCTCCTATCCCTACCTCGTGTCCTATCTATACATTCTTCCTATTATTCTCGTGTTAAATATCATAGGATACGTTCTAGTGATACGAAGAAGTTACAAATATATTTATAATGGATTACTTTTCCTTACTGCCTCCATTATAACGATACTATTTTTTAAACTGTTACCTTACATATAACTCCATATGCCCAAGAAGAAACAAAGTGAACCGGACGTTTGTCCCAACTGCGGGACTAAGGCAGAGAAGCCCATAAAGACGTGGAACTTGGTATCTCCTCTTCCTGACGCGTACGGTAGAATAACCATTACCGTAATGGGTTCATATGAATGTCCCAATTGCGGTCACAGATGGAGAGCGGTGGTCTCCAAGATAAGGGCAGGTGGATCAGAGGTAGAAGTGGAGGGAAAGAAGGGCGTGAAGAAGTTTGGAGGAGAGAAGAAGGAGCAGAGAACCGATGAAGGAGAGGTAATAGAGCTGGATTTAGGCGATCTGGATGAAGAAGAGTGATATAGCGATCATCATTCTTATTGCGTTGGTTTATATCGTGTTTTATTCTAACATAGTGAGTTCTGCTAGCGTGGAAGGAGTATCAATGTATCCGATTTTTCAGAACGGGGCCCTGACCTTCTATCAGCCTCCAACTCACGTAACTTATCACTCAATCATAATATATAGGTCGCCACAGCTTCACACCTACGTGATCCACAGGGTCATAAGGGTTGACGGAACATACTACGTAACCCAGGGGGTGGATAAGATATCCAATCCTCAACCCGATAATCAGATAGGGTTAGAGCCGGCCCCTGGTGTTCCCTCCAGTGACGTGATAGGAAAAGTGACTCAAATAGATGGATATGTTATTTCCATCCCTTATCTAGGTTACCTATCTATCCTACTTTCTTCCCTGGTTAGGTAACCTAGACCTGAGAACTCTGTATGTTGGAGTTACTGTGCTAGGATGATTTGCCTTCACCTGATCCAGTCTACCCACCGCAGTGTTCTGGGGAGTGGAGGTTATGGCTGAAGGATTGGTGTAGGCTTTTTCCACAATCTCCTTGATCGCCTCAGCGAACTGGTCTAAGACCTCTACGGGCTCCGTTTCTGTTGGTTCTATCATGAGAGCTTCCTCTACATTGGGCGGGAAGTATATGGTGGGCGCGTAGAAACCCCTGTCAAGTAGTGCCTTAGCCACATCGAATGCAGTTACCCCTGTCTCTTCAGCCAGTTTCTTAGCACTGAACACGACCTCGTGCTTTCTGAACCTGTGAGGAGCCATTAATTCCAGTCCCTTAACCCCCCTCAGTTTAGCTATTAGATAGTTTGTGGCCAAGGTACTCATTTTCCCAATCATGGATACTCCTTTACCACCAAGGCCAAGAATGTAGGCATAGGATCTCATTAGGTTACCGAAGTTACCGTTGAAGACAGAGATCTTACCTATGGACCTCTCGGGCTTGACCAGAGAGTATCTATCTCCCTTGACCACCACGGGGTAAGGGAGGTATTCAACCATTTTACCTTTGGCGCAGACGGCTCCAGCCCCTGGACCCCCACCCCCGTGGGGGACCCCGAAGGTCTTGTGAAGGTTAAGATGAACTATGTCAAATCCCATGTCTCCGGGCCTCACTATTCCCAGTATTCCGTTCAGATTGGCTCCATCGTAGTAGAGTACTCCGTCCACGGAGTGAACTAGATCGGCTATCTCCTTAATGTTCTCCTCAAAGAGTCCCAAGGTGTTGGGATTGGTCAGCATGAACCCTGCAACGTTCTCTGATATAGTTCCCTTGAGCACGTCAAGGTCAACCAGTCCCTCCTGGTTGGACTTAATGTAGATTACCGAGAAGCCAGCCATGGCTGCGCTAGCGGGATTTGTTCCGTGAGCCGAGTCGGCAACCAGCATTTCCTCCCTCCTCCTGTTCTGCTCTCTATGGTATTTCCTGATCATCAGGACTCCAGCCAGCTCACCTGCGGATCCTGCAGGAACCTGTAGACTGCATTCATCCATCCCCGTGGCCTCAGCCAGCCACCTCTGCATTTCATACATTACCTCCAAGTTCCCCTGAACAGTCTCTTGATCCTGCAGTGGGTGGGTTCTCTCAAACACTCCTGTCTCCTCCTCTATCTTGGGATTGTACTTCATGGTGCACGATCCCAATGGCATCATTCCCGTATCAACGCCAAAGCTCATCTGGGAGAGCCTAATGAAGTGCCTAACAACCTCGAGTTCTGAGACTTCTGGCAGCTCAGGTTCCCTTCCTCTCCTGATCTTCTCAGGTAACTTGGTCTCTGCCTCAATATTCTCCTTGGGCACAAGAAATCCTTGCCTTCCCTTTCCCTTGTATTCGGTGATAAGGGGCTCATCCCAATACGCTTGCCTCCACATTCAGGCCACCTCTTTTATGGCGTTAATTAGGTCATCTATTGCCCTCTTGGTGTGGACTTCAGTTACACAAAACAGTGCCTCCCTAGGACCCAGTTTCAATCCACCATGAATGCCCCTCTTGAGCAACTCTGAGTGAATTCTATCGTAATCGGATCTGAACACAAAGGTGAATTCCTCAAAGAAGTCAGATTCCCACTTCCTAGTGCCAAGCTCCTCATCCTCCATCCTCTTCAAAGCGTAATGGGATCTCTTGTAAATCTCGGTAGCTAACTCCTTTATACCGTTCCTTCCAAGGAGGGATAGGTAAACAGCGTTGGCCAGGGCTATGAGAGCCTCATTAGTGGTGATGTTTGATGTTGCCTTCTCCCTTCTCGCGAATTGTTCCCTCGTCTGAAGAATCAGGGTAAACCCTCTTTTCCCGTTAACGTCCTGCGTCATGCCCACGATTCTTCCAGGCATCTGCCTCACCAATTTCATGTCCATCCTAGTAGCGAGGATACCGCTGTATGGACCTCCAAAGTTGAGCGGTATCCCTAACTCCTGGCCATCCCCAACTGCTATGTCAAACCCAAGTTCACCCGGACTCTTTATCAGTCCCAGGGAGAGCGGGCTCACCCCTACAATACTCACCACGTTATTCTTCCTCGCCCACTCAGTCACGTATTCCAGTTCAGTCTCCACTACCCCAAAGAAGTTGGGCTGTTGAACGTACACGGAGGAGATCTCGTCCGGATTGAGGGAGGATAGGAAATCAAGATCCACTTTGCCGTCCTTTCCTGTGGGAACCTTGACCACTTCCAGTTCCTTACCAGATATCCAGGTTCTGAGCACCTGTTCGTGTAGCGGGTTAATGGATTCTGGAACCACTACCTTTCTTCTCCCGTTGATCCTGTGCGCCATGAGAACCGCCTCGGCCAGGCTACCTCCCCAGTCGTAGTGGGACGAGTTAACCACATCCATCTCCAGAAGTTCAGCCATGAGGCTCTGATACTCGAACAGGGCCTGCAGGAGACCCTGATTTACCTCAGGTTGATAAGGCGTATACGCAGTGTAGAACTCCGACCTGGTCAGAATGAACTTAATCACGGAAGGAATTGAATGGGGATATGCCCCAGCGCCAAGAAAAGGGGGATATTTTAACTTTAAGTTCCTCTCAGCCACTTGGCCTAATCTCCATCTTATTTCCTCCTCGGATAAAGGAGAGTCGTAACCCACCTTCAGTTCTCGTCTCAATATTAGATCCTCTGGAACGTCCTGAAAAAGCTCGTCAATTTCCTCTACGCCAATTTCCCTTAACATGTCCTGAATCCTAGATATATTTGGAAGCCAGGGATGGTTGTCCATTTAAACTCCATCAGCAAATATCAAACAATAGAAGGCGGTTATGAATGTTTTGGACTCCCTTGATTAACTTTGAGGAAAAGTTAGGGGCAAGTCTGGGTGAGTTTGCAGGTTGGAAAATGCCCATGACCTACTCCTCCTATCAGGAGGAGCATATGGCTGTCAGGACCAAGTCAGCCTTTTTCGACCTATCCCACATGGGTAGATTGAGGGTTACAGGAAAACTACAGGAATTTGAAAATCTCATTGCAAAGAAGATCTCTGACTCTCCACCTGGCAACATGATTGGTCCAACGGCCTTTCTCAATGACAGGGCCGGTTTTGTGGACGACGTAATGACCTACAAGGTTTCCGAATCGGAGTTTCTTGTGGTCACCAATGCGATAAACAGGGAGAAGGTGATAAACTGGATCAGGAAGAACTCCGCCTTAGAGGTACAGGACTTAACCTTCGACTTGGTCATGATAGCTCTTCAGGGCCGGGGGATTTGGGAAGTGGTGGAGAAACCGGACCTTTCTCCTCTACAGTTCAAGTTAAACGCCAAGTTTGAGGGTCATGAGGTTTTCCTTTTGAGTAGATCTGGATGGACCGGTGAGGACGGAGTAGAATTTTGGGCAAAACCTGAGGTGGCCCAATCAATTCTGGAAAGGCTCATAACCCGAGGGATTAAAGGGGCCGGTTTAGTCACGAGGGATAGTTTGAGGCAGGAAATGGGTTTCGTCCTATATGGGGAGGATATTGGAGAGGATGTGAATCCAGTGGAAGCCAGATACTGGGTTTACTCCCTAGAGAAGGACTTCATAGGGAAAAGTGCTCTCCTGGAGATCCTAAGAGCAGGCGTGGATAAGCTGAGAATTGGTTTAAAACTACCCAAGAATCAAAGAGTTATCCCCAGGAACTCCTCTAAGATCAAGATCGCAGGAAAGGAAGTGGGTTACGTAACGAGCTCTACCTTTTCTCCCTATCTGTCTAGGGTTATAGGAATGGGATACCTGAGTTCCAGGCATTTTTTAGTGGGCGGAAATGCTGAGGTTGAGGTGAGAGGGAAGGATTATAGCGTTAAATTGTCAGATTTCCCATTATTAAAATGAGGCGCTTAATTTGAGCGAAATTAAGGTTGGTAAATACGTTCTTAGAAGTGATCTACTTTATACCGAGAGCGACGAGTGGGTTAAGTTAAATGGAACGGAGGCAGTTGTCGGGATAACGGATTACGCTCAGAAAAAACTCAGGGATATTGTGGGGGTAGATTTACCCAAAAGAGGACAGAGGGTCTCCCTTGGGGAAGTGATTGCGGTGGTGGAATCAGTAAAGGCGGCGGCAGACATTTACTCGCCACTCTCTGGGGAAGTGATAGATGTGAATGAGGAATTAGTGTCCAGTCCAGAGCTAATAAATAAGGATCCCTATGGCTCAGGCTGGTTATTCAAGTTAAAAATAACCAATCCAGAGGAAAGTAAAAAGCTTCTCCCTGCAGAATTATATGCGGAGAAGATTAAGGGTGATTGATGTGGAGGAAGGATTTGAAGTAGAGGAAAATTATGTTCCGGATTTGAGGAAACCCTCGTACATGATTGTGGGTATACCTGATGCGGGTCTAGTCGGAGAGATTGCTACAGAATACATGATCAGCAAGGGACTGGTCCAGGAATATGGCCAAGTATTTTCTAGAAAGTATCTTCCCCCTATACTGCATGTTGATGATGGAATTGCCAAATCTCCCCTGAGGCTCTATCACGGAAAGGATCTCAACATAATCGTTGTTCACTCATGGACAGCGCTTCCGGTTAACGCTGCCTATCCACTGGCCAAGTTTATAACAGAGTATGCCATCAGATACGGTATCAGCTCGGTTATCTCCATAACTGGGTTGCCCATACCCAACAGGCTTGATATAGATAAACCAACTGCCTACTGGATAGCAAATTCCAAGGATTTGGCCTCAAGTCTGGGCGGACTCGACAACGTTCAGAAGTTCGGCCAAGGTTACATTTCCGGTCCATACGCTCCAATTCTTTATGAGACTGCAAAGAAGAACATAGGCAACTTCGCCATAGTCGTGGAGTCTTTTCTGGACATACCAGATCCCGAAGCTTCAGCTGTTGCCCTAGAAATAGTAGGAAAATACCTTGGATTCACCATAGATACTAGCGCCCTTTTACAGGAGGCTGAGGAAATCAGATCTAGGATTAAGGGCTTGATGGAGCAAACAAAGAGGGAACTTCCCACCTATTCCTCAGGAAAACCAATGACCTACGCGTGAAAGACATGCCTGCATATAAGGACCTTTACGACATGGTAAAGAAGGCCATAGAGGCGGAAATGAGGGAAATGGAAAACATGGTAGAGCTAATGTCCAACGAAATAAGGGAGGCCGTGGAAAGGGAGAGCTGTCTGGTTCCACTTTACAGTGAACTGAGAAGGGAGAACGAGCTAATCTACATAGTGGATGTGCCCCACCTGAAAGAGGAGACCATATACGTTAAGCTGAATGGGCAGAACCTTGAGCTTTCCTGCACCAACTCAAGGGGAGTGAAGTACAGGCTAAACCTGAAAGTTCCCAAGGAATTGGAAGGGTCGGAGATCAAGGTCTCCAGGGTGAAGGGAAGGATAACCCTAAGGCTTATCAAGGCGAATACTAAATGATAATTTGAAAGTTTCAGTGTTGCTATAAATTTGGTTTCTAACTTTATTTGTGCTCATATAAAAGGTCAAAACTTTACGAGAGATAATAAAAGTCCCTTTTTCAAACTCTTATGAAGGCGTTGCAACATGTTTATAAACGCCGTTTAAGATAACTAGTTAAGGGATAATTTTGGAGGAGCTTAATAACGCCAAGGATATAGAGACTAGGAAGGTTCAGAAGCTCGGCTCATCCTCCCTTTTCATTACATTACCCAAGAAGTGGATCAATAGGTGGAACGTTAAACCGGGAGACAAGATCCTGATAGAGGTGTCAAGTGATGGCTCTCTTAAGCTGATTGCAGAGAAGATAAAGATGGAGAATAATCACAGGTCCATCAAGATTGATGTTGACTCATTGAAGCAACCAATTCCCAGCATTATCCCATGTCTCTACACCCTTGGATACGACGAAATCATCCTGGAATCCAAGAGATCCATTCAACCCAAGGACGTTGAGGACCTCATTCAAGTAACAAAGCAGATAGTTGGAGTCGAGGTAACGGAAACATCCGAGAACAGAATCAAGGTGGAGTGCCTCTTGGACACTGAAAAGGTTGGGATAGAGTCCCTTCTCAGAAGGATGCTCAACACTGTTGCCAAGAGAGTTGACGAGACCATAGCCCTGATATCAGGGGAAACGCCAAGGGAGAGCTCAGGGAATCATGAGGATCTGCGCAGGCTATATTACATGTTAATGAGAAGAGTCATGGGAAGCAGATACGAGACCGCCAAGAATATGACCAAGAACACCCTTATCGTGATAAATACCACTACCCTCCTTAACGTGGACACTGTGATAGATAAATTGATGGACGCAATCAGGTCATCCAGCCCTAGTAAGGAGGAATCTCAGGTCCTTGTCGAGACGCTGAAAAAGGTCAACGATCTCTTGGACGAGGTTATAATGACCGTTCTATTTCCCAGCACCAAGAGGGTTCTAAACGGTCTTAACTTAGTCAGAGAATCTAGGCTCAACTTATCTCAGCTAAACAATACTCCGGTCGTAGAGTACATCAAACAGATAGTGGGACTTCTGGAGAGCGCTCTAGAGAATTCGTCCTGTACACTGTTCCTGGAGGATATGCCTTGGATAGAAAGAAACTTAACTTAAAATGCAATAAATGGTGTGTGGTGAATTGACAATGTCTACACTTAAGGTTGAAAACCTTCACGTTGAGGTTGAGGGTAAGGAAGTTCTTAAGGGAGTTACATTTGAGGTCAAGAGCGGAGAGATTCACGCTCTGATGGGTCCCAATGGAAGCGGTAAAACCACCCTCTCACTGGCTCTCATGGGTCATCCCAAGTATAAGATTACCAGGGGTTCAATCACACTCGATGGTGAGGACATAACCAACCTAGAAACTGACGAGAAGGTCAAGAGAGGGCTATTCCTAGCTTTTCAAAACCCCATAGAGATAAGCGGAGTTAAACTCTCCACTCTTCTAGTGGCTGAACATAACAGAGTGTCAGGCTCCAATAAGTCAGTGTCGGAGATAGTGGCCGATGTTAGGAATATAGCTAAGGCTGTCGGCCTCAACGAGACTCTTCTAAACAGGGGAGTCTTTGACGGCTTCAGTGGTGGTGAGAAGAAGAGGACCGAGATCCTTCAGATGTTGCTCATGAAACCTAAATTCGCAATCTTGGATGAGCCTGACTCTGGAGTTGACGTTGATGGACTGAAGATAATTTCAGAGGGTATAAAGAAGCTCAGGGCGGAGAACAATACGGGTTACGTGATAATCACGCATTACAGGAGAATCCTTGATTACGTCAATGCAGACAAGGTCCACGTTCTGTACAGGGGAACAATCATAGCCAGTGGCGGAATGGAGCTCGCAAAGCTCATTGACGAGAAGGGATACGAGGGAGTAATTAAATCTCACGGTTAATTTTTAAACTTTAATTTTCGTTTAGCTTAATTTAGTTGAGAAGATATAATAGAAAGGCTTATAGCTTATCTTTAACACAGTTAAAGATGGTAAGAAAGATGACAGAAGAGAAACTATCGCTGGACATGAACGAGATTCTTAACGCGTCCATCGAGGCGAAGTATGAGAAGCTGGATCAACGCGAGTTTCATAGAAGGATAGTTGAGTCAGGACTAACCAAGAGCACGATAGAGGAGATCTCCAAGATAAAGAAGGAGCCAGAGTGGATGCTGAGGCTCAGGCTCAAGTCTCTTGAGCTCTTTGAGAAGATTCCAACCCCAAACTGGTTGCCTGATGTGTTGGGTTCGCTTAACGTCTCGAGCCTTGAACTTTACGTAAAACCAGACGTTGATCAGACCAATAGCTGGGATCAGATCCCAAAGGAGATAAGGGAGTACTATGATGTCCTTGGGATACCGGAGTCGGAGAAAAAGTACCTGGGAGGGCTAGTGGCAGTCTTTGAGTCCGAGCCCATTTACTCCAACGTGAAGGAGGAGCTGACCAAGAAGGGCGTCATAATGATGCCACCAGAGGACGCATTGAGAAAGTACCCTGACTTCATGAAGGATTACTTCATGAAGATCTTCCCAGCATCTGATCACAAGTTCGCTGCGTTACATGGTGCCCTCTGGAGTGGAGGAGTCTTCGTTTACGTCCCTAAGGGAGTTAAGATAACCACTCCTGTGGAGGGCTTCTTCATCATTGGCAGGGAGATGGAGGGCCAGTTCGAGCACACGCTGATAGTTGCAGATGAGGGATCATATCTTCACTTCATCGAGGGTTGTAGCGCCCCACAGCTTAGGAAGTTCTCATTCCACGACGGAATGGTCGAGCTTTACGCCAAGAGGAACGCAAAGATAAAGTTCACCACCATCCAGAACTGGAGCAAGAACGTAATAAACTTCAACAACAAGAGGGCATGGGCAGATGAGAGCGCAAACATAGAGTGGGTTGAGGGTTCCCTGGGCTCCAAATACAGTTTCGTGTACCCAACCACGATCCTGAGGGGTCCAAACGCAAGCTCCACCAGTCTGGTGGTAACCCTGGCCTCAGGTGAGGGAGAGTGGAAGGACAGTGGATCCAAGATGATACACGCAGCACCCAACACCAAGAGCAAGATTGTGAACAAGAACATAGGGTTCGGTGGCGGGGTCAACATATACCGTGGACTTATCAAGGTTAATAAGGGAGCCAAGGGGGCTAAGGCATTCGTCAAGTGCGACTCACTAATGCTGGACGAGAAGACCAAGGCCTATACCTTCCCGCATAACCAAGTCCTTGAGGACGACGCTGACGTAGCCCATGAGGCACATACCTTCAGGATGAGCGAGGATCAGCTGTTCTACTTGATGAACAGGGGTATAGGAGAGAAAGAGGCAACATCAATGCTTGTGCTGGGCTTCATTGACGAGATCATGAAGGAGCTACCCTTCGAATACGCCACCATGCTTAACAAGGTTATTAAGCTGGAGCTGGATAAGCTGGGAGCAGTGGCATGAATGCCTGTTGTTGACCAAGAAAGTTTCCTCAAGTATATCTCCTCTTTGGAATCCAAAACAGAACGAGAAGAGATTTTTCAGAAGTATCTAACCTTACCATATCAGGTCATCAGCGACTCTCCCACAATAAAGCACTACACGGAATGGTCAGTTTTCGATACCCTCAACCTTGAAATGAGGGCTACCCCTATTAAGGATCTTACAATCCCACTGGAAGGTTACACGTCATTTGTGATTGGTAACAACACTCCTTTGAACTTCTCACCCATTGACTCTGTTAACTCTGGCCTTGTTAAGCCAGAGGATCACAAACTCGTGGCTCTAACCCTGGCAGGCTCCAGAAAGGTGCTCATTAACAGGGGAGGGAAGTATCTAGTTTACAACAGGTGCCAGGGGAAAATCTTTTGCCCCGTTCTCGTGGAGGTAAGTGTTCCTGACGGGGATAACGTTGACGTGATCTACTACTCCGATAGTTCAGACGGGGCAATGCCTTCTGCGGTGATCTCCCTAGATGTACCGAAGGGCTCATCCATGTCCTTCTCCATTGTTAACTCGAGCCGGGATTCCTATGCGTTCACCTACACCAAGGGCTCAATCAAGGGAGAAATCAATTCCTCAATTTTCTCAGTGGGTCAATCCCTGGGCCACACAGAGTACCACGTAGAATTATCGGACGAAGCTGTTGCCAACTTTAACGCCAAGAGCCTTGGAATAGGAAACAACAGGGTTAACGTGTTGGCAAACGTCAACCATGTGGGAAGGAAAAGCGTCAGTAACGGTGTGTTAAAGGCCGTAGCCTCCGGTAGTTCCTACACCGTGATCAGGGGAGATGCGGTCATAGGCGAGAACGCCATTGATTCCTCCACAACGATCCTCGGGAGGGCACTGATCATAGGAGATGATGCTAAGGCAGTCGTTGCGCCCATGCTCGAGGTGAAAACAGGAAAGATAATCACGGCAAAACACTCGGCCTCAGCTTCCAAGGTAAATGAAGATCTAATTTTCTACCTAGAAAACAGGGGGTTGGACAAGAGAAGCGCGGAGGGGTTAATAATCAGGGGCTTCCTTACTGATGATAACGACAACGACATAATCAGGAAGCTTGTGGAGGATGCGATCACCAAGATGGGATACTAATACTTTCGTCTAACCCTCCGTCTATTCCTATTTGTGAATGGTCCAATATATTCCGGTTTTCTAAGGTAGTAATACCGAGAGAATGAGAGTAATCACGTTTAAAGCGGAAGAGGATCTGTTGCTGAAGCTAGATCTCTATGCGGCTAACAAGAGGACTCCAAGGAGCGAGATCATCAGGGATGCGCTCAGGAAGTATCTAGAAGCCGCTGGCGGGATTTGAACCCGCGACCGCCGGCTGGCTTGGGAAACCTTACAAGGCCGGCGCTCTGGCCAGGCTGAGCTACAGCGGCACGTTATAACTATTTTTCATGAACCCATTAAAATCTAACTCATCATATGTTGGCAGACCAGTCCTCTATTGAGCAGAGAGAGTTGAAGATTTGGTTTTCTCATCTATCGTCCGCATGGATTTTCATTAGTGAAATACTGGATATTGCTTGTATATTGTTCCATTTCTATTTTCCCTCTAACTGGTCTAAAAACGTTGTCAACACGAGAGGAAGCCTGCCCGCCATACATTCAACGTTAAAGACCCCTTAAGCAGGCACCATGAAACCCCCCTAAAAGTACCAGGGCAAAGAGTTGGGCTAAATGTGACACCATGGTGCCGCCGCGGGGATTTGAACCCCGGACGACCGGATGACCCAGCACCCGTATGAGTCCGGCGCTCTGGCCAGGCTGAGCTACGGCGGCACTTCTAATGAGGTCATTATGCCTAAAAATTTTCCTCTACTCTATACCATTACCCCATGTCACTAACCCTCACATGACAATTTCCTTGAACCTTAGCCTCACGTGCAATGTAGCCATCACTAGTCCCAGAATCAGTGAGAGTAGGGCCAGCTCCATCAACTTACCGTTCAAGGGCATGGGGGAGTAAAGGGTAGCCCCCTGGATTAGGATCAGGGCAAGACCAAGTATCATTCCACCAAGTATGGCGCCTTTAGTTTTCGCGTCTACCTGCGAGAACTGTAGTCTCCTTCTCCACAGCTCACCCAAGGCGTAGAAGATCACTATCCCCACGTCTATGAGGAAATACCTCACGAATGCGGTGTACAGGAAATCTTCCCACCAGCTCACCAGGTTGTTAATTTCGTATAACTGGATGAAAATGAAACTACCGTAAAACACTGTCCAGTCCGCAAGTCTGCTATTCTTGAATGGGCCATATATCCTGATCCACGGCATCCTCTCAACCTCCCTGAGTCCAGGATCCGCAGTTCTGTTCACGAGGGTGGCCGGATCCTCCAAGTACCACATTACTCCCTTGCTTTTGGATACCTTTCCATCATAGTGAAGTTTGAACGTCCTGATGAATCTTCCAAGGGGGAAGAAAAGTTCAATCCCTCTGTCTGTGGGGGAGGTTAAGAGGTCTAATCCAAAGTGCAGAAACATTCCCAGACCCAGATAGAAGTTGAAGTACATAACTGCCAGTCCCACGAAAACGTTATGAAAGAGTGCCCTGTGAAGCTGGTACTTTGCAAATATCTTTCTCCTTGTGAAGATGTACTCCCTGTCCAGATCAGGCAGAGCTGCCCCTATTCCGACCAGGACTGCAAGGGGGATATTGTGAAATAGAGCTAGGCCCACCGCAAGCGCGAAAGCTATATGTGAGTTCAGATTCATGGGAGGAAAACTCGTGCTTACCTTTTAGTTTTCTCGTATGTTTGGTGGAGTGGGCACTATTCTTACATGATAATACGGCGTTCGATTACGATAGGGATTTATATTTCTTGATGGAGGAATGAATATGGCGCAGATTGTTGGATCAATTTCAGGGCTGGGAGCCGTACTGGGACCCGTGATAGGGCTGGAGATAAGCCTCGACGTGAAGCAGGAGGAGTGCCTCCAGCAGGGGTTGAGGAGCTACTTCTCCCTTTATGGGCGGGGAAACGCGCAGAGATATGAAGTTTACCCCGCTATTGCTACCTCATCCTCCCTGAGGATGTCGGCGGATAACGACCCGGACAGGGTGTACAGGCAGGGCATACTCTTCAGAACGGAGGACGCGGGGGAGTGGTACTACGTGGGCGGGGTATCTCCCCGCTGGAGTTATGACAGGATAGTGGCGTATCAGGGCGGGAGCAAGGCGACCTCCTCGGGAAAGGTGAAGGTGGGAATCCTGGAGAGGTTCGCCGAGACCGGGGTGGGAGTTTTCCCCATGGAGAAGTTGAGGGTTCCCTCCACGTGGTACAACCCGGCCCAGTTCAGGGACTGTGGCGGTATCCTGGGGGTAGTGTGGAACGCGCTTTCGAGATACCAGGTAATCTTCATGGGAATGATGACCGAGGCGCCGTTCTTGCGAATGGCATATCTAACCAAACAGCTCTTATACCGCGATAAAAACGGAAATTATCGCCTATCCAAGCAAGGCGAAGATATAATGAGGATGGTCTCAGATGATTACCCCTTCATTTACGAGGGGATAGGGGCTTCTCCTGGAAGACCTCTGCAGATCGGTGGTCTCCCAGTAGCTAACACCCGCTTCCCCTTCTTCACGTTGAACGGGATGAGCCAGGAGGTCAAGGCCATATGCGAGCAGATCCT